>NZ_CALNWT010000013.1:0-181970 GCF_940789645.1 Pseudomonas sp. Marseille-Q0931
GCCCCCCCCCCCCCCCCCCCCCCCCCACCCGGGGGGGGGGGGGGTGCCCGAAAAACCGCCGATAAAACCATGGCTGTTGCCATAAACGCGGCAGCCCTGATGGGTGCTGAGACTGGTGCCATCGGCGTTCTTGATCCGCGTGTCGGCGGCGAATGCCGCCGCCTCGCAGGCCAGCGCCTGCTCGACTGCCTGCTCCGGGGTGATCGACCAGGGGTGATAAAGGTCCAGTTCCGGCAGCTCGCGGGCCATCAGCGCCGCATCGGCCAGGCCGGCACATTCATCTTCGGATGCGTGCCTGGCAATCGCCAGGGCTGCCGCCACGGTCTCGCGAATGGCCTCGATACCGGTGGCCGAGGTGCTGGCCGAGCCCTTGCTCTGACCCACGTACAGGGTGATGCCGAAACCCTGGTCGCGATTGAATTCGACGGTCTCCACCTCGCCCTGGCGCACGGTGGTGGACAACCCCTGGCCCGCCGAGACGGCGACTTCGCAGGCACTGGCACCCTGGCGCCTGGCCTCGGCGAGAATCGCCTCGACCTGCTCCTGCAGCGCTGGCAAGGCCTGCGGCCCGATGCGTTCTACTTCACTCATAACCACTCCCGATTCTCTGGCGCAGCCCCCTCGCACACGTAGCCTGGGGCCTGCTCTCGACTGCCGGCTACGGGCCGGCGGTCACGGTTACTGCTATCATGGCGGCGTTTCCCTCTGGACCCACCCCATGTCTGATTCCTACGACGACTTCTCCCTGGAGAAGAGCAAATCTCAGGTCAAGCGCGAACTGCATGCCCTGCAGGAACTCGGCGAGCGCCTGACTGCGCTCAAGCCGGACCTGCTGGCGAAAATGCCGCTGACCGACGCACTACGCCGCGCCCTCGCCGAAGCGCCGAAACACACCGCCAACGCCGCGCGCAAACGCCACATCCAATTCATCGGCAAGCTGATGCGTGAACAGGATGTCGAGGCGATCGTCGCCATGCTCGACCAGGTGGACAGCTCCACCCGCGAATACAACGAGCGCTTCCACGCCCTCGAGCGCTGGCGCGACCGCCTGATCGGCGAAGGCGACAGTGCGCTGGAAAGCTTTGTCGAGCTTTACCCCGATGCCGACGTCCAGCATCTGCGCGGCCTGGTTCGTCATGCCCTGCATGAAGCCGCGCGCAACAAGCCGCCGGCCGCCGCGCGCAAGGTGTTCAAGTACATCCGCGAGCTTGACGAAATCCAGCGCGGCCTGCGCTGAGCCGGCATCGCCTCAGGCACCGGTGCCGCCGACGGTGATCGCGTCGATCTTCAACGTCGGCTGACCAACGCCCACCGGCACCGACTGGCCATCCTTGCCACAGGTGCCGACGCCGCTGTCCAGGGCCAGGTCATTGCCAACCATGGATACGCGGCTCATAGCCTCCGGACCGTTACCGATCAACGTGGCACCTTTGACCGGCGCGGTGATCTTGCCGTCTTCGATCAGGTAGGCCTCGCTGGTGGAGAAAACGAACTTGCCGCTGGTGATGTCCACCTGGCCGCCACCGAGGTTGGCACAGTAGATGCCCTTCTTCACCGAACGGATGATTTCCTCCGGGTCGCTCTCGCCGGCCAGCATGTAAGTGTTGGTCATGCGCGGCATCGGCAGGTGCGCGTAGGACTCGCGACGACCGTTACCGGTAGCAGCCACGCCCATCAGGCGCGCGTTGAGCTTGTCCTGCATGTAGCCCTTGAGCACGCCGTTCTCGATCAGCGTGGTGCACTGGGTCGGCGTGCCTTCGTCGTCGACGCTGAGCGAGCCGCGACGACCGACCAGGGTGCCGTCATCGACGATGGTGCACAGCTTGGACGCCACCTGCTGGCCAATCTTGCCACTGTAGTTGGAGCTGCCCTTGCGATTGAAGTCGCCTTCCAGGCCGTGGCCGACCGCCTCGTGCAGCAACACGCCGGACCAGCCGGCGCCCATCACCACCGGCATGCTGCCAGCGGGTGCGGCGATAGCCTCCAGGTTGACCAGCGCCTGGCGCAGCGCCTCGCGGGCGTAACCCATGGCTCGGTCTTCCTCCAGGAAATAGCGGTAGTCGGTACGTCCACCGCCGCCATGCCCACCACGTTCACGACGACCGTTCTGCTCGACGATGACGCTGACGTTGAAGCGCACCAGCGGGCGGATATCGGCGCTGAGGCTGCCATCATGAGCGGCGACCAGAATGCGATCCCACACACCGGCCAGACTTACGGTGACCTGCTTGATGCGCGGGTCGAGCGCCCGGGTGGCACGATCGATACGCTGCAGGAGCTCGACCTTCTCGGCGCGGCTCATGACATCCAGCGGGTTGCCTTCGGCATAAAGCTGGGTCACCTGCGGACTGACGAAAGCCTGCACGCGGCCCTGTTGGCCGGCGCGGGAGATCGAACGCGCAGCCTGCGCAGCCTGGGTCAGCGCATCGAGGCTGATCGCATTGCTGTAGGCGAAACCGGTTTTCTCACCGGACTGGGCGCGCACGCCAACGCCCTGATCAAGATTGAAACTGCCTTCCTTGACGATGCCATCTTCCAGTACCCAGGTTTCCGAAACCTGGCTTTGGAAATAGAGATCGGCGGCATCGATGCCGGGACCTGCGACCTCACCCAGCACGCTGCTGAGGCTGTCGAGCGTCAGGTTACCGGGCGCCAACAGGTGCTCGCTGACGGATTGCAACATCGTATTCATGATCACTCCACAACGATCGGACGCGGTGCGCCCGATAAAAAGAATCGGCGGTGCTGCTGCACCGGCATACGTTGGCGAATGGCCGCCTGCTCGGCGGCATCGCGCGAAGCAAGCAATGCGGCTTCGCCTTGATCCTGCTCGGCCAGTACGCTGCCCCAGGGGTCGATGATCGCCGAATGGCCAAAGGTCAGGCGCTGCCCGGGGTGCTCGCCACCCTGCCCGGCTGCCAGCACGTAGCACTGGGTCTCGATGGCACGGGCGCGCGTCAGCACCTGCCAATGCGCCGCGCCAGTCACGGCGGTGAAGGCTGCCGGCACGCTGATCAGCTCGGCACCGGCTTCGCGCAGCGCGCCGAACAGCTCGGGGAAGCGCAAGTCGTAACACACGGTCAGACCCAGGCGCCCCACGGGCGTGTCCGCTACCACGACACGCTGGCCATGGGCGAAATCGTCAGACTCGCGATAACGGCCACGGTTGTCGGCCACGTCGACGTCGAATAGGTGCAGCTTATCATAGCGAGCCGCGCGCTCGCCCTGGTCATCGATCAGCAGCGAGCAGGCGTTCGGCTTGCCCTCGGCATCGTCGTCAGGCGGCAGTGGCAAGGTGCCGGCCACTATCCATAAACTGAGGTCACGCGCGGCGCGTTTCAACCAGGGCAGGATGGGACCTTCGCCGACTGCCTCGGCACGACCGATGGCGGCCAAGTCTCGACGGCCCATGGCGGCGAAGTTCTCCGGCAGCACGGCAAGGCGTGCACCGCCCTGCGCCGCCCGCTCCAGCATGCGACGCGCCAGGCGCAGGTTGGTTTGCACGTCATCCTGACTGACCATCTGGATTACAGCGAGATTCATGGCGGCACTCATCGGTTCTCGTCGTGACAGCCTACGCCAAGACGCGCCGTCATTGCGGTTTTTCGAAGGGCTTGTCGAAACGGATATCCGGGTCGTGCAGCGGGCCTCTGACGTCGTATTGCACGCTGGCGAAACGGGCGACCTTGTCACCCAGCAATTTGTCCGCCACGAACAGGGCGCCACCAATCGCCGGTGCACCGACGATCAGAGCCGCCAGTGGCAGGTTGTTGGTCACCGGCAGGGTCACCAGCAGCTTGGCATCGATCTGCTCGTTACGCAGATCCAGATTGCCGTTGAGCTCGAGATTGCTCGACGGCCCGGTCATGGTGATGGGCTCATGGGTGACGAAGAAGCCATTGGTCGCCTGCAGGTTGCCCTTGACCCGGTCATAACTCAGCCCCTTGCCCAGCAGGTCGGAGAAGTCCAGACGCAGGCGGCGGCCGATGGAATTGAAGTTGAGCAGGCCGAATACGCGCAGCGCCTGGGCCGAGCCCTGCACTTCGACGAACTGCCCCTTGCGCAGCGAGGGGTCGAGATTGCCCGAGAAGCGCTTGAGCGAGAACCAGGCAGGCGAGCCGGGCCAGTTGCCATCGACGTCGACGCGGAAATTTTCGCTGGTGACGCTGGGGGCGTAATCCCAGGCTTTCAGGATCGCACCAAGGTCCTTGCCCTGCAGGCGCCCCTTGTACCAGCTCTGGGTATTGCCGGCAGCACTTCGCCAACCGGCGCTGCCGCCAATCTTCAACCCCTGCAGGTCGAGATCGAGCTCATCGAAACGCACGCCCTGTTCCTCGGGGCGCACCTTGAGCGACCAGGCACCCAGCACCTTGTCGCCGCGCTGAACACGCTGGATGCTGATATCCAGCGGCGGCAGCGACTTGGGATCGAAGTCGGCCAGGGGATCGGGTGCATCGCTGGCCTTTTCTGCATCGGGTTCGGGGTCGGGAGCTGGCAGCCTGACATGCCGCAAATCGATACGGATAGGCACGCCTTCGGCGTCCGCCAGCAGCACTTGGCCGGCGGCCAGTTCGCTGTCGAGTTGCAGGGCCCAGCCCTGAGGTTCTCGCGTCACGCCGACGCTCAGTTGCTCGACCTCCTGGCCGAAGCCGCGCAACCGTCCGATTTCCAGCCGTGCACTGCGCAAAAAACGCTGGCTGTCAGCGTCCACCTCGACCGGATGATCGCTACCGAGCTGCTTCCAGGCATCCAGATCCAGCTCATCCAGGCGTCCGCGCACGCGCAGGCCCTGGCCAGGCGGCAGTCCCGCCGCGCCACCGCCAACCACCACCTCGCCACGCCCCTCGGCCAGTGCGCCGGCAGGTGCGGCCAAATTGAGACTGGCCAGCTCGCCATAATCCGCCCAGTAGCGACGCTGACGCCCGGAGAGCGTCATGCGCCAACTGGCATCACGCTCCTGCTGCGCCGTCTTGCCGAACGGCGCCGGCAGATCGATCGCCACACCGCGCAGGTTGGAGTCGACACGCAGCTTGCTGTCGTCGCCGTCCAGGGTCAGGCGCAGGCGATAAGGCAGCAAACCGCTGACAGGCAGCTTCTGCGGCCCACCGAGCCATTGGCTGAGGGTATCGACCTGCACCTGGCCGCGCAGATCGAATCCGCTGCGCGCCTGTCCGCGTGAACCTTCGGCGCTGATCCTGCCGCTTACCTGACGCCCGAATACCTCGGCGCGAACATCCGGCGCGCTCAGCCCGGCATTGCTGTCGAAACGAAAGGCGCCCTTCACCTTGTTCAGTTGCAGATCCGGATTGGCCAGCTTGAGGCTGGCCCCCTCGGTGGCGAAATCCACCACCACACCGGGCTTGGCTCCCTTCTGCAGCGGAATATCCAGTTGCAGCCGCCCGGTCAGCGGGCCTTGCCCCTGCCAGCCGGCAAAAATTTCCGAGGTCCCCAGCGGCGCTTCCTGCAGCAGTTTGATCGCGTCGCTCAGGCTGCTCTGCACCTTGCCATCGAGGTGCAGACGTGGCGGCTTACCATCGTGCAGCAGCGGGATATTGGCAATGACGTCGCGGACCTCGCTTTCCTGCAGACGTCCGCTCTGCAGGCGCACGCGCACGGCATCGTCCTCGATCAGCACCTCGCCCACACCTTCACGCAGCGACGGCCAGCCGGGCTGGAAGGCCAGCTCGGCGTCCCTGACCTTGAAGAACAGACTGAGACTGCGCGCCCCCAGCGCTGCGCCCTTGTTCAGCGAGCCCTGGTACTGGAAGTAGCCTTCCTCGACATGGCCGGCGCGAATCGCTGTCTTCAGCCAATGATCGAGTTCGGCACTCATGCCGGGGGCGCGGCTCGGCAGATACTTCTCGGTGTAGGACGCATCGCCGTCGCGCATGCCAACGCGCAGGTCCATGTAGCTTTCCGCCTCAGGATCGCGCAGCAGGCGGATCAGCATGTCCCCTGCGACCTGCCCTTCCTCGCCGTCCACGCGCATATAGGGGCTGTAGAGGGTCAAGCCAGTTTCACTCCAGTCCCAGCTCAACCGCGCCTGAGCATGGCGATAACGCCAGGGCTTGGGGAAAAGTTGATCCAGGTGCAGGGCGAAGTCCTCGGTATTCAGGCGCAGCTCGCCTTTGAACATGTCGCCCGAGGCGCTACCGCTGACATTCTCTGCCGCCGGCGCACCGCGATAGGCCTGGATGCCCACCTTGTCCAGATTGGCAGCGAACTGCAGACGCTCGGCGCCCTCGCGCTGCGGGTAATAATCGAGCAGCAGGTTGTTGACCGCGCCAACCGGTGCCAGCGCCACCAGAACCTCGCGCGCCTTGTCGGGCATCGGCGCCAGCGCCTGCACCAGCGGCGCCCAGGCGGCGAGGTCGAGACGATCGGCCGTCAGCGCCCAACGCTCGTCAGCCTCCCCCACATCGTGCTGTTTCAGGTTCAGGTGCAGCTCGCCGATACGTTGCTCACCATGGCTCATGGCCAGGGAATCGATCTGTGCCCGTACGCCCTGCTCATCCCGAGCGAAGAAGGCGTTGAAGGCCAGGTCCTTGAGCGTCACGGCCTCGTGCCTGGCCTGACCGCCAACCACTGCGGGAGCATGCAGGCGCAGGGCGCCCTTGTGCAGGGCCAGGCCGCGCCCTTCCAGCCAAAGCTCACCGCCGGCCTGCAGGCGCTGCAGCTGCCAGTCGCCGAGCAGTGTTTTCGGCAGCCAGCTCGCCCAATCGCTCTGCGGCAGGCTCAGATAGAGCTGCGACTCGGCTTCGCGCCAGGTCTTCGGCTGCATGCGCGTGCGCAGACTCAGCGCCACCGGCTGGCCGTCTGGCAGCAGCAGACGACCGTCGAGGCGCTGGCTGTTGCTGCCGTAGCGCAGGCTCAGATTGACGTAGCTGAGCAGCAACGGCTCCTGATTGAGAGGCTGCACCACCACGCGGCTGTCGAGCAGGCTGATGCGATGCACCATCTGCAATTGCTTGAGCAGTCGTTCGACATTCAGCTCGGGGCCGTCGCGCTGTGGCAATCCTTGCAACTGCCAGCCGCCCTCGGCGTTCTGCTGCACGTTCAGTTGCAGACCGTCGACTTGCAGATGGGCGATACGCGGCTGGCGTGCCAGCAGGCTGCCGCTCACATCCGGCAGCAGTTGCACGCGCTCCAGGCTCAGCCCTGCACCCTCGGCCCCGAGGCGTACATCGCGCGCCACCAGCACCGGCGCGAAGCCCCGCCAACGGCCTTCGAGGCTGCCGATCCGCACCGGCACGCCCAGCTGCTCGGTGGCGCGATCTTCCAGTTCGAGGCGGTATTCGGCCACCAGCGGCACCAGCTCACGCCCCAGGCTGACGTACAGCGCGGCCAGCACCAGCACGGCCGCGCACAGCCCCAGGCCCCAGCGCAGCAAGGCCGAGAACAGGCGCACCAGGGCGCCCTCGGTACCTGCGGCGCTCAGAGCAGCACCACGTCGTACTGTTCCTGGGAATACATGGTTTCCACCTGGAACTTGATGGTGCGCCCGATAAAGGCTTCCAGATCGGCGACGTTGCCCGACTCTTCATCGAGCAGGCGATCGACCACTTTCTGATTGGCCAGCACGCGATAGCTTTCCGCCTGGTAGGCACGCGCCTCGCGCAGAATTTCGCGGAAGATCTCGTAGCAGATGGTCTCGGGCGTCTTCAGCTTGCCGCGGCCCTGACACGCGGTGCACGGCTCGCAAAGAATCTGCTCGAGGCTTTCACGGGTACGTTTGCGGGTCATCTGCACCAGGCCGAGTTCGGTGATGCCGATGATGTTGGTCTTGGCATGGTCGCGCTCGAGCTGCTTTTCCAGGGTGCGCAGCACCTGACGCTGATGCTCCTCGTCTTCCATGTCGATGAAGTCGATGATGATGATGCCGCCCAGGTTGCGCAGGCGCAGCTGGCGGGCAATCGCGGTGGCCGCCTCCAGGTTGGTCTTGAAGATGGTCTCTTCCAGCGTGCGATGGCCGACGAAGGCGCCGGTATTGACGTCGATGGTGCTCATCGCCTCGGCCGGGTCGACCACCAGGTAACCACCGGACTTCAACGGCACCTTGCGCTCCAAGGCGCGCTGAATCTCGTCCTCGACGCCATACAGGTCGAAGATCGGCCGCTCACCCGGATAGTGCTCCAGACGATCGGCGATTTCCGGCATCAGTTCGGCGACGAATTGCGTGATCTTCTGGAAGGTTTCCCGCGAGTCCACGCGAATCTTCTCGGTGCGCGGGCTGACCAGATCGCGCAGCGTGCGCAGGGCCAGCGACAGATCCTCGTAGATCACCGACGGCGCCTTGGCGGTCTGCACCTGCGCGGAAATCTGATCCCACAGGCGGCGCAGGTAGCGGATGTCGATGAGAATCTCGTCGGCGCCGGCACCCTCGGCCGCGGTGCGCAGGATGAAGCCGCCCGCCTCCTCGATGCCCTCGGCGGCAACGCAATCGGCGACCACCTGCTTGAGGCGCTCGCGTTCGCCTTCATCCTCGATCTTCAGGGAGATGCCGACATGGCTGGTGCGCGGCATGTACACCAGGTAACGCGAGGGAATCGACAGCTGAGTGGTCAGGCGTGCGCCCTTGCTGCCGATGGGGTCCTTGGTGACCTGCACCGTCAGGCTCTGGCCTTCGTGGACCAGCGCACTGATCGGCTCCACCGCAGCGCCTTCGCGGGTGGAGATCTCCGAGGCATGGATGAAGGCCGCACGTTCAAGGCCAATGTCGATGAAGGCCGCCTGCATGCCGGGCAGCACGCGCACCACCTTGCCCTTGTAGATATTGCCGACGATGCCGCGCTTCTGCGTGCGTTCGACGTGAACTTCCTGCAGCACGCCGTTTTCCACCACGGCCACGCGCGACTCCATCGGCGTGATATTGATCAGAATCTCTTCGCTCATGCATCCATCCTGGTGATCATGCCGGCCGGGCTACTGCACCGCCCCGCGGACTCAAGCTTTTCGGACACCTCATCCCGCAGCCGCGTTGCCGTCGCCTGGTTTCTGAAAATGTCCTGGCGCCGGGAATTGCCAGCAGGCAATACCGAATTCCCCAAGCAGCTCGGCAGTTTCGCACAGCGGCAGACCGACCACCGCCGAATAGCTGCCCTGCAATTGGCTGACGAACACGGCCGCCAACCCCTGGATACCATAACTGCCCGCCTTGTCGCATGGCTCGCCGCTGGCCCAGTACGCCTCGATTTCGGCCTCGCTGATAGGGCGAAAACTCACTTCGCTGCTGACCACACGAGCCGACTCGCGACCATCGCCGACCAGCGCAACGGCTGTCAGTACTTGATGGCTGCGCCCCGACAGGGCCTGCAGCATGGCCCGCGACTCGGCGAAATCCGCCGGTTTGCCGAGAATGCGCCCATCGAGCACCACGGCGGTATCAGCGCCCAGCACCACGGCATCGACACGTTCGCCCAATGCGCGCAGGCCGGCCCGCGCCTTCTCGCGAGCCAGACGCTCTACATAGGCTGCTGCCGGCTCGTCTGGCAACGGGTTTTCATCTATCGAGGCGATTTGCGTGACGCATGGCACAGCGATCTGGGCCAGCAACTCACGGCGACGGGGCGAAGCGGAGGCCAGAAACAGCTCGGCCATGCGGGTATCTCCCTTGGCGAACCGCGGCCAGCCATGCCAGGCCGCGTTCAGTTGACGTTGAGGCGCAGGTGCAGCCCCCGCAGGATGACGCAGATCCACGGCCACAGCAGGGCGCTCACCAGCGCCGGCAGGATGAAGGCCAGGGTTGGCGGGCGGCTGCCGGTCAGCGCATTGAGCCACAGCTGCACCAGCTGGGCGAGGCCGAACACCACCATCAGCACCATGCTCTGCTGCCACATGGGAAACATGCGCAGACGCTGGTGCAGGCTCAGTACCAGAAAGGTGATCAAGGTAAGGATCAGCGCGTTCTGCCCGAGCAGCGTGCCGAACAGCACATCCTGCGCCAGGCCGAGAATCCACGCTGTGGTCAGGCCGACGCGGTGCGGCAGCGCCAGCACCCAGTAGGTGAGGATCAGGGCGACCCACAGCGGGCGACCGATCTGCATGAACTCGAGCAGCGGCGCGACGCTGAGCAGCAGCGCGAAGGCCAGACTCAACCAGATCACCCAGCCGTTACGAGACTTTACGCCGACCATCAGTTCGCCTCCTGTGCGGGAGCGTCCGCGGCCGGAGTGGCGGTCGACGCGGGCGCCTGCTCGCCTTGGGTACGTTCCTGCTCGGCCTCGCGGTCAGCGGCCTCCTGGGCCTGGGCCGAATCGGAAGCGCGCTGCTCAGGGCTGCGCCGGTCGGAGAACACCAGCAGCAGATAACGACTGCGATTGAGCGCCGCGGTCGGTGTGGCGCGGACGATGGCGAACGGCTGGCCGGAATCATGGATCACCTCCTTGACCGTGGCCACCGGGTAGCCGGCCGGGAAACGCTGGCCCATGCCGGAGCTGACCAGCAGATCGCCTTCCTTGATATCGGCGGTATCGGCGACATGGCGCAGCTCGAGGCTTTCCGGGTTGCCAGTGCCGACAGCGATGGCGCGCAGGCCGTTGCGGTTGACCTGCACGGGAATACTGTGGGTGTTATCGGTGAGCAACAGCACGCGCGAGGTATAGGGCATGACCTCCACCACCTGGCCCATCAGGCCACGCGCATCGAGCACCGGCTGACCGAGGAACACGCAGTTTTGCTTGCCCTCGTCAACGCAATCCTTCTCGCCCTTGTCGATCAGGATGCGGTGGGTGTATGGGTTGGGGTCGACGCCGATCAGTTCGCTGACCAGCACCTCTTCATCCACCAGCGCCGCGGAGTTGAGCAGCTCGCGCAGGCGCACGTTTTGCTCGGTCAGGGTCGCCAGCTTCTGCAGGCGGCGCTGCAGCAACAGGGCTTCGGCCTTGAGCTTCTCATTCTCGGCCACCAGCTCGCTGCGCGAGGAAATCTGCTGGGTCGCGCCTTCCCAGGCCCGCACGGGCAGCTCGGCCAGCTCGTACAGGGGCGTCAACACCGTGCCCATGATGCTGCGCACGGGCTTGAGCGTGTCGAAGCGGGCGTCGGCCACCATCAGCACTGCCGACAGCACGGCAAATACCAGTAGGCGAATGCCCAGCGAGGGACCTTTGGCGAAGAGCGGCTTAATAAGCTGCTCCTTGTGCGCCACGAGGGCGGAAAGCGCGCGAATTCATGCGAAGGGCGAACCGGTCTGGCGAAGGTTGGGCCGAGTGTACTGCAATGCTCGAATATGCGCGTGCCGCCCGGAGGCGGCACGGCAAGCGTCCACAGCCGCGGGGCTCACTCGGTGGAGAGCAGGTCCATGGCGTGGCGGTCCATCATTTCCAGGGCCTTGCCGCCGCCACGGGCGACGCAGGTCAGCGGGTCTTCAGCAACGATCACCGGCAGACCGGTTTCCTGGCTCAGCAGCTTGTCCAGGTCGCGCAGCAGCGCGCCACCGCCGGTCAGCACCAGGCCGCGCTCGGCGATGTCCGAAGCCAGCTCGGGCGGCGACTGCTCCAGGGCGCTCTTGACCGCCTGGACGATGGTCGCCAGCGATTCCTGCAGCGCTTCGAGCACTTCGTTGGAGTTCAGGGTGAAGCTGCGCGGCACGCCCTCGGCCAGGTTGCGGCCGCGTACGTCGACTTCACGGATTTCGCCACCCGGATAGGCAGTACCGATTTCCTGCTTGATGCGCTCGGCGGTGCCTTCACCGATCAGCGAACCGTAGTTGCGGCGCACGTAGGTGATGATGGCTTCGTCGAAACGGTCGCCGCCCACACGTACGGACTCGGCGTAAACCACGCCATTGAGGGAGATCAGCGCGATTTCGGTGGTACCGCCGCCAATATCGACGACCATCGAACCGCGGGCCTCTTCGACCGGCAGGCCGGCGCCGATGGCAGCGGCCATCGGCTCTTCGATCAGGAACACTTCACGGGCACCGGCGCCCAGGGCCGATTCACGGATGGCGCGGCGCTCGACCTGGGTCGACTTGCACGGCACGCAAATCAGCACGCGCGGCGACGGCTGCAGGAAGCTGTTCTCGTGAACCTTGTTGATGAAGTACTGCAGCATCTTTTCGCAGACGCTGAAGTCAGCGATCACGCCGTCCTTCATCGGACGAATCGCGGAAATGTTGCCGGGGGTACGGCCGAGCATGCGCTTGGCCTCGGTGCCCACAGCCACGACACTCTTCTGGTTGCCGTGGGTACGGATGGCGACCACGGACGGCTCATTCAGGACGATACCGCGCTCGCGCACATAAATAAGGGTATTGGCAGTACCCAGGTCGATCGACAGATCGCTGGAGAACATGCCACGCAGTTTCTTGAACATTAGGAAGGGACCCTAGGCAACGCGTGGGTAAAAGTCAGACGCGGAAAAACGCGCGGGTAAAAAGTGCGGCAAACTCTAACAACGGCAGGGATTTTGAGCAAGGCGGCAATATGGTAGATTGCCTGTTTTTCCGGGCCTTGCAGCTGCACAGCGCGGCCTTTGACCGCCGGCTCGCGGCATCCGTTCCCTGCTTGTCCTCTCTGTCACACTTCCCCTGGAGAACCCCTGATGGCGCTTGAACGCTCCGAGGTGGAAAAAATCGCCCACCTGGCCCGCCTGGGTCTGAACGAAGGCGATATTCCGCAAACCACCGAGACCCTGAACAACATCCTCGGCCTGATCGACCAGATGCAGGCCGTCGATACCCAGGGCATCGAACCCATGGCGCACCCGCTGGAAGCGACCCAGCGCCTGCGTGCCGACGTGGTCAACGAGAGCAACCAGCGCGACGCCTACCAGGCCATCGCCCCGGCCGTGGAAAGCGGCCTGTACCTCGTGCCGAAAGTCATCGAATAAAGGAAAGGGCCCGACATGCATCAACTGACCCTGGCCGAGATCGCCCGCGGCCTCGCCGACAAGCAATTCTCCGCCGAAGAACTGAGCCGCGCCCTGCTGGCGCGCATCAATCAGCTCGACCCCCAGCTCAACAGTTTCATCACCATTACCGAAGAGCTGGCCATCGAACAGGCCAAGGCCGCGGACGCCCGCCGCGCCGCTGGCGAGAACGGCGCCCTGCTCGGCGCGCCGATCGCGCACAAGGACTTGTTCTGCACCAACGGCGTGCTGACCTCCTGCGCCTCGAAGATCCTCACCGGCTTCAAGGCGCCCTACGACGCCACCGTGGTTGAGAAACTCGCCAACGCCGGTACCGTGACCCTCGGCAAGCTGAACATGGACGAGTTCGCCATGGGCTCGGCCAACGAATCCAGCCACTACGGCGCGGTCAAGAACCCCTGGGACACAAGCCGCGTGCCCGGCGGCTCCTCAGGTGGTTCCGCTGCAGCCGTAGCGGCGCGCCTGATTCCGGCCGCCACCGGCACCGACACCGGCGGTTCGATCCGCCAGCCGGCGGCGCTGACCAACCTCACCGGCATCAAGCCGACCTACGGCCGCGTCTCGCGCTGGGGCATGATCGCCTACGCCTCCAGCCTTGATCAGGGCGGCCCACTGGCCCGCACCGCCGAGGACTGCGCCCTGCTGCTCGGCGCCATGGCCGGTTTCGACGCCAAGGATTCCACCAGCGTCGATCAGCCGGTGGATGACTACCTGGCGGCGCTGGCCCAGCCGCTGGCCGGCCTGCGCATCGGTCTGCCCAAGGAATACTTCGGCGCCGGCCTCGATGCACGCATCGGCGAGAAGGTCATGGCCGTGGTCGAGGAGCTGAAAAAGCTCGGCGCCACCATCAAGGACATCAGCCTGCCGAACATGCAGCACGCGATTCCCGCCTACTACGTGATCGCCCCGGCAGAAGCCAGCTCCAACCTGTCGCGCTTCGACGGCGTGCGTTTCGGCTATCGCTGCGAAAACCCGGTGAACCTCGAAGACCTGTACAAACGCTCGCGCGGCGAAGGCTTCGGTGCGGAAGTCAAACGGCGCATCATGATCGGCACCTACGCGCTGTCGGCCGGCTACTACGACGCCTACTACATCAAGGCCCAGCAGATCCGCAGACTGATCAAGAACGACTTCGTCGCCGCGTTCAATGACGTCGACGTGATCCTCGGCCCGACCACGCCGAACCTGGCCTGGAAGATTGGTGAGAAAGGCGGCGACCCGGTCTCGGCCTACCTCGAAGACATCTACACCATCACCGCCAACCTGGCCGGCATCCCCGGTCTGTCGATGCCGGCCGGCTTCGTCGATGGCCTGCCGGTGGGCGTGCAACTGCTCGGCAACTACTTCCAGGAAGGTCGCCTGCTCAACATCGCGCACCAGTACCAGCAGGTCAGCGACTGGCATAAAGCGACGCCCGCCGGATTCTGAAACAACCCTCCCCTCTCTCATTCTTTGTGAAGAACGGAGAGGGACCGGGAGAAGGTACGGCCCGTCACCCTCTCCCCAACCCTCTCCCGCAAGCGGGAGAGGGGCAGACCGCAAAACATTTGAGGGACATTGAACATGCAATGGGAAACCGTGATCGGGCTCGAGATTCACGCTCAGCTCAGCACCCAATCGAAGATTTTCTCGGCCAGCGCCACCACCTTTGGCGCCGAGCCCAACACCCAGGCCAGCCTGGTCGACCTCGGCATGCCCGGCACCCTGCCGGTGCTCAACGCCGAAGCCGTGCGCATGGCCTGCCAGTTCGGCCTGGCCATCGACGCCGAAATCGCCGAGCGTAACGTCTTCGCGCGCAAGAACTACTTCTACCCGGACCTGCCGAAGGGCTACCAGACCAGCCAGATGGACCACCCCATCGTCGGCAAGGGCTTCCTCGACATCACCCTGGAAGACGGCACCGTCAAGCGCATCGGCATTACCCGTGCGCACCTGGAAGAGGATGCCGGCAAGAGCCTGCACGAAGACTTCCACGGCATGAGCGGCATCGACCTGAACCGCGCCGGCACGCCGCTGCTGGAAATCGTTTCCGAGCCGGACATCCGCTCGGCCAAGGAAGCGGTGGCCTACGTCAAGGCCATCCACGCACTGGTGCGCTACCTGGGCATCTGCGACGGCAACATGGCCGAAGGCTCGCTGCGCTGCGACTGCAACGTGTCGGTACGGCCGAAGGGCCAGGCCGAGTTCGGCACCCGCGCCGAGATCAAGAACGTCAACTCGTTCCGCTTCATCGAGAAAGCCATCAACCACGAAGTGCAGCGCCAGATCGAGCTGATCGAGGACGGCGGCAAGGTGGTGCAGGAAACCCGCCTTTACGATCCCAACAAGGATCAGACCCGCTCCATGCGCAGCAAGGAAGAAGCCAACGACTACCGTTACTTCCCCTGCCCGGACCTGCTGCCGGTGGTCATCGAGCGCAGCTTCCTCGACGAGTTGCGCGCCGCGCTGCCCGAGCTGCCGCCGCAGAAGCGCGAGCGTTTCGAGAGTCAGTTCGGCCTGTCCACCTATGATGCCAGCGTGCTCAGCGCCAGCCGCGAAATGGCCGATTACTTCGAAGCGGTCGAGAAAGCCTGCGGCGATGCCAAGCTGGCCGCCAACTGGGTGATGGGCGAGCTGTCCAGCCTGCTCAATAAAGAGGGTCTGGAGATCGAGCAGTCGCCGGTGTCCGCCGAGCAGCTGGGCGGCATGATCCTGCGCATCAAGGACAACACCATCAGCGGCAAGATCGCCAAGATGGTGTTCGAGGCCATGGCGGCCGGTGAAGGCAGCGCCGATGCGATCATCGAGAGCAAGGGCCTCAAGCAGGTCACCGACAGCGGCGCCATCGAGAAGATGCTCGATGAGGTGCTGGCGGCCAACGCCGAGCAGGTCGAGCAGTACCGCGCCAGCGACGAAGCCAAGCGCGGCAAGATGTTCGGTTTCTTCGTCGGCCAGGCCATGAAAGCCTCCAAGGGCAAGGCCAACCCGGGGCAAGTGAACGAACTGCTGAAGAAGAAGCTCGAAGGCTGAGCCAGACCGGTTCGCTTGATACTGAAAAACGCCGGGTTCCGCCGGCGTTTTTTATGGGGAAACGACAGATGACGATCCGTAGCCCGGATGCAATCCGGGAACCTTCATTGCCCCGGATTGCATCCGGGCTACGCACCTGCATTCTACTTGCCGCACTCGCCGCACTCGGCGGCTGCTCCACCTTCGGCGGCGGCGCAGGCGGCAGCGAAACCGGCAAGGCCTCATACTACGCTCAGGCGCACCACGGCAAACGCACCGCCAGCGGCGAACGCTTCGATCAGAGCGCGCTGACCGCTGCGCATCGCACCCTGCCGTTCGGCACACGTGTGCGGGTGACCAACCTGAACAATGAACGTAGCGTCGTATTGCGCATCAATGATCGTGGGCCCTTCGTACGCGGCCGCGTGATCGACGTTTCACGCGCCGCCGCCGTGCGCCTGGACATGCTGCGCGCAGGCGTGGTGCCGGTACGGGTCGAGGCGCTGGACTGACCAACAATTGGCAACAAAATCTTTCTGCAGCATCTGGCGGCGTACAACGCCATCGCTACACTAGCCGCACTTTTTCCGGAGCTACCCTGCAATGACCCTGATGACCTATGTCTACCTGATCGCCGGCCTGGTGCTGCTGGTCGCTGGCGCCGAAGTGCTGGTGCGCGGCGCCGCCAAGCTGGCCGCACAGTTCGGCATTCCACCGCTGGTAATCGGCCTGACCGTGGTGGCCTTCGGCACCAGCGCCCCGGAAACCGCGGTCAGCGTGCAATCGGCATTCAACGGCAGCGGCGACCTGGCAATCGGCAACGTGATCGGCAGCAATATCGCCAACGTCCTGCTGATCCTCGGTGTGACGGCCCTGGTCGCGCCGCTGATCGTCTCGCGCCAGTTGATCCGCCTCGATGTGCCGATCATGATCGGCGCCAGCCTGGTGGTCTATGCGCTGGCCTGGGACGGCGCGCTGAGTCGCCTCGACGGCGCCCTGCTGTTCGCCGGCGTGCTGACCTACACCGGTTTTCTGATCTACAGCGCGCGCAAGGAGAACAAGAACGAGGATGACGAGTTCGCCAAGGAGTTCGGCCTCGACGAAGCGCCCAAACCCTATGCCTGGGCGATCAACCTGGGCCTGGTCATCGCGGGCCTGGTGCTGCTGGTGGTGGGCTCCAACTTCCTGGTCGAAGGCGCCGTGCAACTGGCTCGCGCCCTGGGGCTTTCGGAGCTGGTGATCGGCCTGACGGTGATCGCCATCGGCACCTCGCTGCCGGAGCTGGCCACCTCGATCATCGCGGCCTTCAAGGGCGAGCGCGACATCGCCGTGGGCAATATCGTCGGCAGCAACATCTTCAACCTGCTGTGCGTGCTGGGCCTAGCCTCGCTGGTTTCGCCGGCAGCCATTCCGGTAGCCGCCAATGCGCTGGCCTTCGACTTCCCGGTGATGATTGCCGTGGCGGTGGCCTGCCTGCCGATCTTCTTCACCGGCTATCGCATCAACCGCTGGGAAGGTCTGCTGTTCCTCGCCTACTACGTGGCCTACACCCTGTACCTGGTGCTGTTCAGCACCGGCCGCCCGCAGGCCGAAACCTTCGGTGACGCAATGATCGGCTATGTGCTGCCGCTCACCGTCATTACCCTGGTGATCATTGCCGGGCGTGCCTGGCACAAACAGCGTGGCGAGCAGGTGTGAGCATGAGCGAGAACCATGACCGCGGGCTGCAGGTACGCCGTGAGGTGATGGGCGATGCCTTCGTCGACCGCGCCCTGGGCAATGCCACCGAGTTCACCCAGCCGCTGCAGGATTTCGTCAACGAGCATGCCTGGGGCGGCGTGTGGACGCGCAGCGGCCTGCCGCGCGCGACGCGCAGCCTGATCACCCTGGCTGCGCTCACCGCATTGAAATGCCCGCAGGAACTCAAGGGCCACGTGCGCGGCGCGCTGAACAACGGCTGCACCGTCGAGGAAATTCGCGAAACCCTCCTGCACTGCGCGGTGTATGCCGGTGTGCCGGCCAGCATCGATGCCTTCCGCGCGGCGCAGGAGGTGATCGACGAATGGCAGCGCAACGCATCTGAAACCTAGCAGCCCGCCTGCGTACCCATGCGGCGAAACATGAGGCGCATCGGGCGTTCTGGCTCAGCCTCTGAGGCAAAACCTCAGATGTGCTGGCGAACCTGACGCGTATCAGGCCCCAGTTCAGCCAGCAGTGCCTGGATCATCGGCTCATCGGGCCACCAGTTGCAGAAGCCCACCCCCAGATTGCCGAAGGCCCAGGGCATGGGCAGGAACTGCCAGTCGTGCAGGCGTCCGGCCCGTTTACAGGCCGGGCAGTTCAGCGTCGCATCGTCGTGCCCGGCGAACCAGTTGCCGACAGCCTCGTCCCAGACGATTTCATCAGCCGCGCTGACCTGCTGACAGCTCGGGCAGGCCAATCCTTCCACGCCACTGTCGCCCGCATGGAATACGGTACGCTCCTGTACGAGCTGAACGCCGCAGTAGTCGATAGCGCGGTCGAATCCCTGCGCAGCGTCCCCTGGCAGATAGAGGCCACTGCACGGGCAGACCTGCGCCGCGACGATCTTTCGCTCGATCAGCCAGTCCAGCAGCGACCGCCCCCGCACACGCGCCTGCTCGTCACTGGGACAGATCACAACGAACCAGTGGATGGAATCACTCATTTTTCTTTTCCTTGAAAACCGAGTTCAGGCGACTATCGAAACGCTAGATCCAACCACCCCACTGCAGCAACAGCAGACCGATATTGGTGGTGACCACCGCCGCTAAGGTGGTGATGACGATGATGGCTGCCGCCAGCTCATGGTTGGCCCCCACCGCACGGGCCATGACGAAGCTGGCCGCCGCCGTCGGGCTGGCGAAATAGAGGAAGAGGATCGCCAGGTCCGCACCGCGAAAGCCCAACAGCCAGGCGCCAGAGGTACTCAGCAGGGGCAGCCAGACCATTTTCATCATGCCCGAACCGATGGCGGTGCCGCTGCTGCGATGCAGCGACGCCAGACTCAGCGTGCCGCCGATACAGATCAGCGCCAGCGGCAAGGTCATCTGCGCGAAGTACTCGGCCGAGGTCAGGAACCACTGCGGCAGCGGGATTTTCCAGTAGGCGATCGGCACCGCCATCAGCACGCCGATGATCATCGGATTGGTCACGATGCTGCGTACGATGGCCTTGGCACCGGGCTTGACGCCGGGGCTGTAGATGGCCAGTACGACGGCCGAGAGCGCGTTGTAGCAGAGGATCACCAATGCCGCGAGCAACGAGCCGACCGACAGGCCGTAGTCACCGTACATGCTGGTGGCCAGTGCCAGGCCGACGATGCCGTTGTTGCCGCGGAAGGCGCCCTGGGTGTAGATGCCGCGATCTTCGAACGGCACCCGCCAGATCGCCCAGGCCCAGGCCACGAAGAACGAGGCCACGGTGGCCAGGAAGAAGTAGCTCAGCAACTGCGGCTGCATGGCCGCATCCAGGTCGGCCTTGACCACCCCAAGAAACAACAGGGTCGGCATGGTGCCGCGAAACACCAGGCTCGAGGCTGTGTCGATGAAGGACGTATCGATCCAGCGCACACGTTTGAGCACCACGCCGAGAAACAGCATGGCGAACACGGGCGCGGTAATGGCGAGGGTTTGTGCAGCGACGGCGAGCATGACGACACCAGCAGGTTGTCTGACGACCTATATTAGCTGGCTAAGCATTTCTAGGCTATGGGCACAGAATGCCAATATTCGCTCGCGCAGGACGGCTGGGCGGCATTTCGCTTCAGCCGCGATTAGGCCAGTGAGCCAGACGTTTCGTGGCTAAAGCCGCTCCTACAAAAAAGCGCGCAGCACGCCCGATACGCTGCAGCGCATCAGCGGCGAACCGGGCGTTTCTGCAGCTTGCGCTGCAAGGTACGGCGGTGCATGCCGAGGGCGCGGGCAGTAGCAGAGATGTTGCCCTCGTGCTCGGCCAGCACGCGCTGGATATGTTCCCACTGCAGGCGGTCCACCGACATCGGGTTTTCCGGCACCAGGCTGTCGAGGTCGGCGTGTTCGGAAAGCAGCGCAGTGAGCACGTCGTCAGCATCGGCCGGCTTGCACAGGTAGTTGGCCGCGCCGCGCTTGATGGCCTCCACCGCGGTGGCGATGCTGGAATAGCCGGTGAGAATCACCACGCGCATCTCGGCGTCCAGCTCCAGCAGCTTGGGCAGCAGTACCAAGCCGGAGTCGCCTTCCATCTTCAGGTCGACCACGGCGTAATCCGGCAGATCGTCCTTGGCCAGGGCCAGGCCCTCTTCGGCGCTGGACGCGGTGGAGACGCGCAGGCCGCGGCGACTCATGGCGCGCGCCATCACGCGAGTGAAGGTGGGATCATCATCCACCAGCAGCAGATGCGGATGCTCTTCGCCTTCGAACAGGGATTCTTCGCTCATGCTTGGTTTTCCTAATCAGGCCACGCCATAGGCACGCGGCAACTTCAATTCGGTGAGGGTGCCGCCTTCTTCATGGTTATACAACTTAACCGTGCCACCAGCACGGGTCACGCTGGCCTGGCTGAGGAACAACCCCAGGCCGAAGCCCTTGCCCTTGGTGGTGAAGAAAGGTCGACCCAGCTGTTCGGCGATGGCCAGCGGCACGCCGACGCCATGGTCACGAATGCTCAGGCGCAGCCACTGATGGTCCCAGTCCAGGCAGATGTCGAGCTTGTCCGGGCAGGCATCGGCGGCATTATTGAGCAGGTTGAGCAGCGCCTGGGTCAGGTCTGCCGGCGGCATGATGCGCGGCGGCGTGCCGCGGCCCAGGCACTGGTAGCGGTAGCTGGCCTCGGGGCGCATCAGGTGCCAGCGATTGAGGGTGGTTTCCAGCCACTCCACGCTGGACTGCTCGATAACCGCCTGGCGCCGATCGTTCTCGGCGGCGCGCACCAGCTGTTGCAAGGTGAACTTGCACAGCTTGACCTGCTCCTGCAGCAGGGCCAGGTCGTCCTGCAGGGCGGGCGTGTCGCGGTATTCCTGGCGCAGTTCCTTGAGCAGCACGCTCATGGTGCCCAACGGCGTGCCCAGTTCGTGGGCGGCGCCAGCGGCCTGGGTGGCCACGGCCAGCAGTTGTTGATCACGCAGGCTTTCCTCGCGGCGCTCGGCACGCAGCTCGTCCTGCCGACGCAGCTCCTCGGCCATTTTGGCTACGAAGAAGGTGATCAACGATGCCGCCAGGGCGAAGCTCAGCCACATGCCGTAGACCAGCAGGCTCTCGCGAGCGGCGGGCAGTTCGAGCGGGTGCGTCCATACCAGCAGCAGGGTATATCCAGTCAGGGCCAGGCCCGATAGCACGATGGTAAATAGCCAGGGCAGCGTCGCCGCGGCGATGGTCAGCGGCACCAGGTAATAGGAGACGAAGGGATTGGTCGAACCGCCCGAGTAATACAGCAGCACACTGTGGATGATCAGGTCGCAGCCCAGTTGTACCGCGTACTCGACCTCGGTCACCGGCCAGGGACCGCGCAGGCGCAGCGCCGTGCCCAGGCACAGCAGCAGAGAAACGCCAAGGGTGACCGATAACTGCAACCACGGCAGCGGTATCATGCCCGATTTGTAGGCAAGCCCGACCGAGCCTGCCTGGGCGGCCAGCACCAGAATTCGAATGAGGGTCAGGCGCCAGAGATTCTGGCGACTGGCGGAGAGTAACTGCACAGGTTCGAGCATGGCGACTCCAATTGATCGCGGCGAGTATAACCAAGCCTGCTGCGGCCCTGCGCCGCTGCGGCAACCGGACGCACACCTCTGCACCCTGTTTGAACGCGCAAAAAAACTCAAACAGGTTAACCCGAATCGTCACCCGTCTTCGTCTACCCTCGGGAAACGGCCACCAAGGTCACTGAAAAAGGAACTGCACATGCGCACCATGCCCCGTATCGCCTCCATCCTCGCCCTGACCATCGCCGGCCTGGCCAGTACAGGTCTGCTTGCCGACGAGGCGCGCTACAACCAGATCGCCCTGCGCGCCGAGGTGAACCAGGAGGTCGCCCACGACCTGATGCACGTCACCCTCTACACCGAAGCGCAGAACAGCGACCCGGCCAAGCTGGCAGCCGAGATCACCAACACCCTCAACAAGACCCTGGAGCAGGTACGCCAGGTACGCGGCGTTTCGGTCAAGCTGGGCAGCCGCAACAGCTATCCGGTGTATGACGACAAGGGGCAGAACATCACCGCCTGGCGCGAGCGCGCCGAGGTGCGCATGGAAAGTGCCGACTTCGCTCGTCTGTCGGCCCTGACCGGCGACCTGCTGCAATCGATGAAGATGGCCGGCATGGACTTCAGCATCGCCACCGATACCCGCAAGACCCGCGAGGACGCCATGCTCAAGGACGCCGTCGACGCCTTCAAGGCACGCGCGCAACTGGCCACCGAAGCACTGGGTGGCAAGAGCTACAAGCTGGTCAACCTGAGCATCAGCACCGGGGGATTCCAACCGCCGATGGCCATGCGCAACTTCGAAGCCAAGAGCATGGCGATGATGGATGCGGCGCCCACGCCGCAGATCGAGGCTGGCACCAGCCAGGTCACGGTCAGCGCCGATGGCGTCATCGAAGTGCAGATGCCCTGATCCCCGAGCGAAAACGAGAAAACGCCGTTATCGACGGATAACGGCGTTTCGCATTCCTTGCCGACACTTACTCGAAAGCGTGGATAGAGACGCGCAACTGCCGGAGCCGCCTTACGTCAAGGCGCTGGCGGCAAAGTCATCTCGATGCTTTCCCCCAGCGAATCCTCCAGGCGCTGCAGCTCGACGCCGACCACAGCGGCATCATCGGCCAGGGTTTTGGCGATATGCAGAAACTCCGGCGCTGCTTCGACGAAGGCCAACACCACCAGCGGATCGAAGCGCGTGCCGCTGGCCGCGCAAATCTGCGTCACCGCCTGCTCTGGGCTGACGGCCGGCAGGTAGGCATGCTGGCAGGTCAGCTCTTCGAAGTGCCCCACCAGTGCCATCAACCGAGCCGACAGCGGTATCTGCTCACCGAACAGGCCCTGCGGATAGCCTTTGCCGTCCCAACGTTCGTGCTGGCCGTAGACGATGTCCTTGGCGTCGGACAAGAAGTCGGTGATGCTGCCCAGCTTGCGCTCAGCCCTTTCCAGCGCATCACAGCCGGCGATCACCCCCTCGCTCAACAGGTGCAGGTCACTCTCGTCCGGCTCGCCATGGCTGAGCAGGATGCGATCGGGCAGGGTCAGCCTGTCGATCACATGCAGCATGGCCGACTTGCCCAACTGGGCGATGCGCTCCTCGCTCAGCAGCTCCGACAGGGCAGGCTGCTGCCGCGCCAGGGCGGTGGCTAGGCCAATCATGTAGCGTTCGATCCGCGCCAGGCGACGGCTGCGCGGGTTGTCGCGCATCACCGCGACGCTGGCCATGGCCTCGATGGTGACGTCCTGCAAACGCTGGATATCACGCGTACGGCGCTTGACCTCGAGTTCCAGGTATTCGCTTTTGTCACGCAGGTAATCGGTTGCGGCTTTGAGCTGCAGCTGCGCCCGCACGCGGGCGAGCACGATGGGCGGGCTGACCGGCTTGGTGATGTAGTCGGCGGCACCGAGGTCGAAGCCCAACTGCTCGTCGGCGGCATCGCTTCTGGCCGTCACCAGGATCAGCGGGATATAGCGGGTTTGCGGGCCGCTCTTCAGCTCGCGGCACAATGCGTAGTCATCCTGCCAGTTGAGCAGGATCAGGTCCGGTTGCGGGCGTGCCCTGGCAGCTTGCAGGGCCTCTTCGTTGCCGACCAGTCGCACCTGATAGCGATCGACCAGCAGCGCGCCGAGCCGCTGTCGTGCATCCACCGCATCATCCACCACCAGAATCAATTCCTGCTCCGACCTGTCGAGCATCCCGCGCATGGCGACCTCCGTTTGCACCCTTCTACCCTGATCGACGGTGCTGGGCTGTAGTTGCGCTCAGGCCGTCATACAAATGACCTTGCCTGGGGTTTGAAAGTGCAATACGGATTGGCAGAGCAGCGGCGCCAGCCGACAATCGACACCATGATCCTTAGCGCAAGGCACCCCCATGCTCGATCAGGAACGTTGCTGGCAGGCCGTCTGCGAACGCGACGAGGCGTTCGACGGACGCTTCGTCTTCGCCGTACGCAGCACCGGCATCTATTGCCGACCGAACTGCCCGGCGCGGCGACCACGGCGCGACAACGTCAGTTTTCATGGCGATGCGCAACGTGCAGAAGCTGCTGGATTTCGCCCCTGCAAGCGCTGCTCGCCGCAAGGCCAGAGCCCGGCACAACAACTCGACGCGCTGGTCGCAGCCGCCTGTGAACTGCTGCGTGGCGAACAGCGCCTGACACTGACGCAACTGGCCGCACGCATCGGCCTGTCGTCATCGCATCTGGCCCGAGCGTTCAAGACGCGCACCGGCATGACGCCCAACGCCTGGGCAACGGCGCAACGGCGCCAGCGCCTGGAGGCTCATTTACCAAAGGCCGATAGCGTGCTCGATGCGGCCCTGGCCGCCGGCTATTCCGGCACCCGCGCGCTGTACGAAAAGCCCCAGGCCCTGACACCGGCACAACGCCGCCAGCGCGGGGCTGGCGAGCGCCTGCGTTACAGCATCGCGCCCTGCCCGCTCGGCCAGGTGCTGCTGGCCACCAGCGACAAGGGCGTTTGTGCGCTGCTGTTCGGCGATCAGCCGGCGGCCCTGCGCGAGGAACTGCAACAGCGCTTTGCCGCGGCGCAGCTCGAAGAGGACGAGGCAGGCCTGCGCAGCTGGCTGCAGCAGGTGCTGGCGCAGCTCGAAGAACCCGAGCGCGCGGCTCATCTGCCCCTGGACATTCGCGGCAGCGCATTCCAGCAGCGCGTCTGGCAGGCCCTGCAGCACATCCCCAGCGGCGAAACCCGCAGTTATGCCGAGCTGGCCGGGCAACTGGATAGTCATCCGCGAGCGGTTGCCCGCGCCTGCGCCAGCAACGCCATCGGCCTGCTGCTGCCGTGCCACCGCGTGGTAGCCAGCGATGGCAGCCTCAGCGGCTATCGCTGGGGGCTGCAGCGCAAGCGGCGACTATTGGAGCAGGAGCAGTCGTAACCCATCGGCGGCTTCCCGACGCACCCGGAGGTCGTCGTTCGTAGGGCGGATGTAACCCGCCAGGCCGCTGATGGCGGGTTGCTCCCGCCCTACATAGCTGCAGCGCTAGCGTCAGTTGCTGGAGCAGGAAGGCCAGGAGACGTAGCCCGGATACAATCCGGGGAAGATCATGGCCAGCGCCGCGACCTACACCAACATCGCCTCGGCCACTTCCTTGCGCGTGCCGCGCCCGACCAACTGTTCTACCAGGGTCAGGGCGAAGGCCAGCGCCGTTGCCGGCCCCTGGCTGGTGATGCAGTTGCCGTCGACCACCACCGCCTCGTCGACGAAGGTGCAGCCACTCAGACGATCGCTGAACGCCGGGTAGCAGGTCATGCGCCGCTGCCTGAGCACGCCGTAATTCTGCAACGCCACCGCCGGCGCGGCGCAGATGGCGGCGAACAGTTCGCCGGCCTTGGCCTGCTTGCGCACGCGCTCGGCCAGCGGCTCGAAATCGGCCAGGCGCTGCGCGCCGGGCATGCCACCGGGCAGGACGATCAGGTCGAAATCCTGCGCCAGCACGTCCACCAGCATGGCGTCGGCGGTCAGGCGGGTGCCGCGGGCGCAGGTGATCATTCGGCGTTCCTCGACACTGGCCACCAGCACCTCCACATCGGCGCGGCGCAGCACGTCGATCAGGGTCACGCATTCGATATCTTCGATGCCGTCGGCGACAGCAATCAGCGCTCGCTTGCTCATTTTTCAACTCCTTCAGGCAGAAAACGAAACAGTCCGGCTGGTCATGAAAGGCCGAAAGACCACAAATTCACCCGGCAAAACCTTGCTGGTATGATGCGCGGCTTTTGCAAGACCGAGCAATTTTCCGGCCCTTACGGACGGATGTGCTTTGCTGTCTGCAGACCATTTCGGCGCGTTCGCGCCTCGGGGAGCCACCATGCTGGAAAGACTGTTCCAACTCAAAGCCCACAACACCACGGTGCGCACCGAGGTGCTGGCCGGGATCACCACTTTCCTGACCATGGCCTACATCCTCTTCGTCAACCCCAACATGCTGGCCGAGACCGGCATGGACCACGGCGCGGTGTTCGTCGCCACCTGCCTGGCCGCCGCCATCGGCTCGCTGGTCATGGGTCTTTTGGCCAACTACCCGATCGCCCTGGCGCCGGGCATGGGCCTCAACGCCTTCTTCACCTACACCGTGGTCATGACCATGGGTTACAGCTGGCAGACCGCGCTGGGCGCGGTGTTCCTCTCCGGCGCGATCTTCTTTCTGCTGTCGATCTTCAAGATCCGCGAGTGGATCATCAACAGCATCCCCCTGGCCCTGCGCGCCGGCATCGCCGCCGGCATCGGCCTGTTCCTGGCGATCATCGCACTGAAGAACGCCGGCATCGTCGTCGATCACCCGGCCACGTTGGTCGGCCTCGGCGACATGAGCCAGGGCGGCGCATTGCTGGCCTGCCTGGGCTTCTTCGTCATCGCCGCGCTGGCCTATCGCAAGGTCACCGGCGCGGTGATGATCGGCATCCTGCTGGTCACCGGCCTGTCCATCGCCCTCGGCCTGTCCGAGCTGCCGGGCGTGATCTCCATGCCGCCGTCGCTGATGCCGACCCTGCTGCAACTGGATATCGCCGGTGCGCTGGACATCGGCCTGGTCAGCGTGATCTTCGCCTTCCTCTTCGTCGACCTGTTCGACACGTCGGGCACCCTGGTCGGCGTTGCGCAGAAGGCCGACCTGCTGGACAAGGACGGCAAGATGCCGCGTCTGGGCCAAGCCCTGCTGGCCGACAGCACCGCGACCATGGCCGGCGCCGCACTGGGCACCAGCACCACCACCAGCTATATCGAATCCGCTGCCGGCATCAGTGCCGGCGGGCGCACCGGCCTCACCGCCTGCGTGGTCGCCGCGCTGTTTCTGCTCAGCCTGTTCTTCGCCCCGCTGGCCGGCTCAGTGCCGGCTTACGCCACGGCTCCGGCGCTGCTGTTCGTCGCCGTGCTGATGATGAGCAGCCTGGCGCAAATCGACTGGGACGACCTGACCGTCGCCGCCCCCGTGGTGGTCGCCGCCCTGGCCATGCCACTGACCTTCTCCATCGCCAACGGTATCGCCTTCGGCTTCATCGCCTGGACCGGCATCAAGCTGCTGTCCGGCCGTGCCCGTGAGCTGAACGCGGCGATGTGGGTGCTCTCTGCCCTGTTCATCGTCAAGCTGGCCTACTTCGCCTGATCAACCCCCCAGATCGTTCCCACGCTCCGCGTGGGAACGCCTCCCAGGACGCTCCGCGTCCTGCACCACCAATGATCGATGACCACGGCACGCCAGCAACGGAATCGCTACAATGGCGCCCCGTTTTCCTGCCCCATGAGTGACCGATGAGCCGCCCCGCATTCGACCCCGCCACCTACGACGCCCAACTCGCCGAGAAGAAGACGCGCCTGGTCGAACTGCTGGCGCCCTTCGCCGCGCCGGAGCCTGCGGTGTTCGACTCGCCGCGCGAGCACTACCGCATGCGCGCCGAGTTCCGCCTGTGGCGTGAAGACGGCCAGCGCCACTACGCGATGTTCGCCCCGGGCGACAAGCACACGCCGATCCTGCTCGACGACTTCCCTATCGCCAGCCTGCGCATCAACGAGCTGATGCCGCGCCTGCGCACCGCCTGGCAGGCCAGCGAGGTGCTGTCGTTCAAGCTGTTCCAGGTGGAATTTCTCACCACCCTGGCAGGCGATTCGCTGATCACCCTGGCCTACCACCGCCCGCTGGACGAGGCCTGGCAGGCCGAGGCGGAGAAACTGGCCGCCGAGCTGAACGTCAGCCTCGTCGGCCGCTCCCGTGGCCAGCGCCTGGTGATCGGTCGCGATTACGTGGAAGAGGAATTGAGCGTAGCCGGACGCACGTTCCGTTATCGCCAGCCGGAAGGTGCGTTCACCCAGCCCAACGGCGCGGTGTGCGAGAAGATGCTCGGCTGGGCCTATGACGTGCTCGGCGAGCGCGAGGATGATCTGCTGGAGCTGTACTGCGGCAACGGCAACTTCACCCTGCCGCTGGCGACCCGCGTGCGCCGCGTGCTGGCCACCGAAATCAGCAAGACCTCGGTGAACGCCGCCCTGGCCAACCTGGCCGATAACGGCGTGGACAACGTCGAGCTGGTGCGCCTGTCCGCCGAAGAGCTGACCCAGGCGCTCAACGAGGTGCGCCCGTTCCGCCGCCTGGCCGGCATCGACCTGAAGAGTTACGACTTCGGCAGCGTGTTCGTCGACCCGCCGCGCGCCGGCATGGACCCGGACACCTGCGAGCTGACCCGGCGCTTCGAGCGCATCCTGTATATCTCCTGCAACCCGGAAACCCTGGCCGCCAACATTGCGCAACTCGCCGACACGCACAAAGTGACGCGCTGCGCACTGTTCGACCAGTTCCCCTATACCCACCACATGGAAGCCGGCGTGCTGCTGGAAAGGCGCTGAGCCTGGCTCGCGCTGGAAGCCACGTAGCGCCGCCGGTCGCGACGCATGGTCGCAAGCACTTGGGCCGTGCCCGCCGCGGGGCTATGCTGGGCGCTGGTTAATCTGGAGCCTTGCCATGCGTCGTTCCCTGCTCGCCCTCTTCCTCTTCTCCGGCCTGGCGCACGCCAGCGAGCCGCTGACCATCGACGTGCATCGCGACGCCAATTGCGGCTGCTGCAAGGCCTGGATCAGCCACCTGCAGGACAACGGCTTCACCGTCAACGACCATGTCGAGGCCGACATGGGCGCCGTCAAACAGAAGCTTGGCGTGCCGCCGCGCCTGGCCTCCTGTCACACCGGCGTGATCGACGGCAAGTTCGTCGAGGGCCACGTACCGGCCGCTGACATTCTCAAGCTGCGCGAGCGCACGGACCTGATCGGCGCCGCCGTCCCCGGCATGCCCATGGGCTCGCCAGGCATGGAATATGGCGACCGTGTCGATGCCTATCAGGTGATCGGCCTGGATCGCGAGCGCCAGGACCAACTGCTCAGTGACTACCCGGGCAACTGAGACGGCGCCAAGGCAGCTACACTGCAGCGATCAGTAACCCGGGAGTGCAGCCATGCGCTGGCAACGCGGTAGACGCAGTGACAACGTGGTGGACGCGCGCGGCCGTTCCGGCAGGCGCCTCGGTGGCGGCCTGAGCCTCGGCGGCGTCGCGCTGATCGTCATCTTCGGCTTGCTGACCGGGCAGGACCCGCTGCAGATCCTCGGCCAGATCGCCGGCCAGGCCACCCAGCCACAGGTCGCGCAGACACAAAGCGCACCGCCAGCCAACGACGAGCAGAGCGAGTTCGTCCGCGCCATTCTCGGCGACACCGAGGACACCTGGCGCGAGCTGTTCCAGCAGGCCGGCCAGCAGTATCGCGACCCGAAACTGGTGCTGTTCTCCGGTAACGTCAATTCCGCCTGCGGCTTCGCCAGCTCGGCGGTCGGCCCGTTCTACTGCCCTGGCGATCAGCGCGTGTATCTGGACATGGCGTTCTTCCGCGAGATGGAGCAGCGCTTCTCCGCTGCCGGCGACTTCGCCCAGGCCTACGTGATCGCCCATGAGGTCGGCCACCACGTGCAGACGCTGCTGGGCGTGTCGGCCAAGGTCAATGCGGCACGCCAGCGCGGCGAACGCGTCGAGGGCGATGGTGGCCTGCTGGTGCGTCAGGAGTTGCAGGCCGACTGCCTGGCCGGGGTCTGGGCGCATCACGCGCAACGACGGCACGACTGGCTGGAGGCAGGCGACCTGGAAGAGGCGCTGAACGCCGCCAGCGCCATCGGCGATGACCGCCTGCAGAAGCAGGCGCGCGGCCAGGTGGTGCCGGATGCCTTCACCCATGGTACTTCGCAGCAGCGCGTGCGCTGGTTCAGCACCGGTTTCGACAGCGGTCAGCCGGGGCGTTGCGACACATTCAAGGCAGCCCGCCTGTAACGCGCCGGGTCAGACCGCGAAGCGCTTGCTCCACCAGGCAAAGCCACTGGCGGCAGCACCGCACAGGGCGATCACCAGCGCCATGGGCATGGCCGAGCCATCATGCAGGTAGGCCACCAGCGCCGACGCGCCGGCCGCCACGCTGAACTGCATGCTGCCCAGCAGTCCGGAAGCGCTGCCGGCATGACGGCCCTGCCCCGCCATGGCGCAGGCCGTGGCGTTGGGCAGCACGCAGCCGAGGCTGGCGACGCAGATGAACAGCGGAATCAGCAGCGGCCACAGCTGCGCCGGCTGCCACAACGCCAGCGCCAGCAGGCTCAGACCGCTGGCCAGGTACACCAGCACCATGCGCCGCAGCCACCGCGCCGGGCCGCCGTTGCGCACCAGGCGCGCGTTGACCTGCGCCATGACCACGAAACCCGCGGCGTTGCTGCCGAACAGCCAGCCATAGTGCTCGGCCGGCACGCCGTAAAGTTCGATGAAGATGAAGGGCGAGCCGGCGATATAGGCGAACATGCCAGCCATGGCGACGCCACCGGCCAGGCTGTAGCCCATGAACGGCGCATTGCCCAGCAGCGCGCGGTACTGGCCGAAGGCACCGCTCAGCGGCGCCGGTTGCAGATCCTTCGGGCGCGTTTCCGGAAGCCAGAGCAGTACAGCCAGCAGGCACAGTCCGGCGAAGATCGCCAGGCTGTGGAAGATCGCAGGCCAGCCCAGTGTATTGAGCAGCAGGCCGCCCCCCAGAGGCGCGAGAATCGGCGCAAGCCCCATCACCAGCACCAGTTGCGAGAACACCTTGGCCGAGGCCAGTGGGTCGCACAGATCGCGCACCACGGCGCGGGTGATGACCATGCCGGCGCAGCCGCCCAGGGCCTGCACGAAACGTGCGGCCACCAGCCATTCCAGGTTCGGCGCCAAGGCGCAGGCCAGCGATGCCACGGTGAACAGGGCGACCCCGACCAGCAGCGGCACGCGGCGACCGAAACGATCCGCCAGCGGCCCGTAGAACAGCTGGCCGATGGCGATGCCGATGAAATAGGCCGCCAGCGACAGCTGGATATGCTCGACATCGGTGCCGAACTGCTGGGCCAGGGTGGGGAAACTCGGCAGATAGAAATCGATGGCCAGAGGGCCGAAGGCGCATAGCGCGCCCAGAATCAGCAGGGTTCGCAGGTTCATGAACAGTCCGGACTATTGTTAGCCGGCTAATCATCTCACCGACCAGCTGCATGCGAAAGCGCGGGCCGCCGAACGACGGCTCGCGTAGCTCAATGCGGTTCTGCCTCCTTTGTCTTGCCGCGTCGACTCACACGCTGGGCGGCCGACTCTACCAGCAGGTAGAACATCGGGATCAGGAACGTGGCCAGAAGCGTGGCGGCGAGCATGCCGCCGATCACCCCGGTGCCGATGGAATGCCGGCTGGCCGAGCCGGCGCCAGAGCTGATGGCCAACGGCACGCAACCGAGAATGAACGCCAGCGAAGTCATCACGATGGGACGGAAACGCAGCTTGGCCGCCTCCAGCGCCGAGTCGAAAATGCCCTTGCCCTCGGCGCGTAGCATCACCGCGAACTCGACGATGAGAATGGCGTTCTTCGCCGCCAGGCCGATCAGGGTGACCAGGCCGACCTGGAAGTACACGTCGTTCTGAATGCCGCGCAGCCACACCGCGAGAATCGCCCCGAACACCGCGAAGGGTACGGCGGTGACCACCGCCAGCGGCAGCGTCCAGCGCTCGTACTGCGCCGCCAGGATCAGGAATACCAGGATCAGGCCGAAGACGAAGGCCTGGGCGCCCGAGCCTTGCGTGGCCAGCTCCTGATAGGCCGAGCCGATCCAACCCAGGCTGTAATCCTCGCCGAGCACCTCGTCGGCCACTTCCTGCATCGCCGCCAGCGCCTGCCCGGAGCTGTAGCCCGGCGCCGGGCCACCGAGCACCTTGGCCGACGGGTAGACGTTGAAACGGTCGTAGGAATCCGGGCCGAGGATGCGCCGCACCCGCAGCAGGGTCGACAGCGGCACCAGATCGCCACCGCTGGAGCGCACGTAAACCTGGCCGAGGTCCTCCGGCTTGCGGCGGAACTCCGATTCGGACTGCAAACTGACCTGCCAGGTGCGCCCGTAGAGGGTGAAATCGTTGACGTAGTAACTGCCGAAGGTCGCCTGCATGGCAGTGAACACGTCACTGACACTGACGCCCAGAGCACGCGTCTTGGTGCGGTCCAGGTCGATGTAGTACTGCGGCACGTTGGCACTGAAGGTGCTCTGCACACCGGCCAGCTCAGGTCGCTTGCCGGCCGCCTCGACGAAAGCCTGCACCTTATCGCCAAGCTGCTCGACGCTGCCACCGGAGCGGTCCTGAATGTAGGACTCGAAACCACCGGTGGTGCTCATGCCGGTGATCGGCGGCGGGTTGAACGACAACACCAGGCCGTCCTTCTGCGCGGCGCCCATGCCCATGAACTCGCGCGTCAGGTTGCGCGCATCGAGCTCATCGGTGGTGCGCTCGCTCCAGTCCTTGAGCGGCACGAAGGACACCCCGGCATTGCTGCGCACGCCGAAGGTGAGCACGTCGAAACCGGCGAAGGTCACCACGTCCTGCACCGCCGGGTGCTCCATCAATTGCCGGGTCACCGCGCCACTCAACGCCTCGGTACGATTGAGCGAGGCCGCCGGCGGCAGGTAGTAGGCGTTGATCACGTAGCCCTGATCCTCGTCGGGCACCAGGGAGCCGGGCACCCGCGCAAACAGCAGCATGATCAGCGCGATCATCCCGCCGAACAGCAACAGGCCGATCAGCGAGCGCTTGAGGAAGAAGCTCACGCCGGCGCCGTAGCCCTCCGTGGCCTTTTCGAAGAAGCGGTTGAAGGCGCGAAACGGCGCAGCCGGCTCGTGGTGGCCGGGCTTGAGCAGCAGCGCGCAGAGCGCTGGCGACAGGGTCAGGGCGACGATGCCGGAAATCACCACCGAGACCGCGATGGTGATCGCGAACTGCTTGTACATCTGCCCCGCCAGGCCGCCAAGAAAGCCCACCGGCACGAACACGGCACAGAGCACCAGAACGATGGCGATGATCGGCCCGGTGACCTCTTCCATGGCCTTGATCGAGGCATCCCGCGCGTTGAGGTGTTCGGTTCGCATGACCCGCTCGACGTTCTCGATCACCACGATGGCGTCGTCCACCACGATGCCGATGGCCAGCACCATGCCGAACAGGGTCAGCAGGTTGATGGAGAACCCCAGCATGTACATGCCAGCGAAGGTGCCGACCAGCGACACCGGAATCGCCAGCACCGGGATCAGCGTGGCGCGCCAGTTCTGCAGGAAGATGAACACCACCAGCACCACCAGCACCAGCGCCTCGAAGAAGGTGTGGATCACCTCCTCGATGGAGACCTGGACGAATTTGGTGGTGTCGTAGGGGATCTTGTAGGCGATGCCCTCGGGGAAGCGCTGGCTCAGGCGCTGCATGGTGCGCTCGACCGCTTCGGCGGTGTCCAGCGCGTTGGCGCCGGGCTGCAGATAGATGCCGAAGGCGGCGTTCTGCTGGCCATTGAGGGTGGTGACCAGCGAGTAATCCTGCGCCCCCAGTTCGACCCGCGCCACGTCCTTGAGCAGCAGGCTGGCGCCGGTGTCGTCAGTGCGCAGGATGACGCTTTCGAACTCCTTGGGGTCGGTGAAGCGGCCCTGGGTGGTGACCGTGTAGGTGAAGTCCTGCGGCTCCTTGAGCGGCTGCTGGCCGAAGCTGCCGGCGGCGAACTGCGAGTTCTGCTCGCGGATAGCATTGACCACGTCGGTGGGCGTGAGGTTGTACTGCGCCAGTTTGTCCGGGCGCAGCCAGATGCGCATGGAGTAGTCCTTGGAGCCGAACTGGCTGGCATCGCCCACGCCCTTGAGGCGCTTGAGTTCGTCGATGACGTTGATCAGCGCATAGTTGCTGATGAAGATCGGGTCGCGTGAGTCATCCGGCGAGTACAGGGTGATCACCTGGAGGATGTCCGAGGACTTCTTTTCCACCTTCACGCCCTGGCGGCGTACCTCTTCCGGCAGCTTGGCCAGCGCCGCCTGCACCTTGTTGTTGACGTTGATGGTGGCCTGGTCCGGGTCGGTGCCGACCTCGAAGTACACCGTCAGGCTCATCGCTCCGCTGCTGGAGGAGTTCGACAGCTGATAGATCATGTTCTCGACGCCGTTGATCTCCTGCTCCAGCGGCGCCGCCACGGTTTCGGCGATGACCTGCGAGCTGGCACCGGGATAGGAGGCGCTGACCGACACCTGCGGCGGCAGGATTTCCGGATACTGGGCGATGGGCAGCGCACGCATCGCGGCCAACCCGGCGAGCACGACGACGATGGAGATGACGGTGGCGAACACCGGACGGTCGATGAAGAAGCGCGAGATCATGGCCGTTACTCCTGCGCCTGGCTGGCGGGCTTGGCTGCCTGCGCCTCCTCGACCTTGACCGGGCTGTCCGGCCGCACCTTGGCCAGGCCGTCGACGATCACCCGCTCACCATCGCTGACCCCGGAGAGGATCAACCAGCGCCCACCTGCGGTGTCGCCCGTGGCGACCTGACGCATGCGCGCGACGTTCTGATCGTCGACGACGTAGACGAAAGTACCGCGTGGCCCCTGGGCGACGGCGCGCTCCGGCACGGTAATGGCATTGGGGCGGGTCAGGCCTTTGACCTGCACCCGTACGAACTGCCCCGGCAGCAGTTTCTGCTCGGGGTTGGGCACCACGCCACGGGCGCTGACGGTGCCGGTGCCGCGGTCGATCAGGCTGTCGGTGAAGTCCACCTCACCCACCGTCGGATACGCCGAACCATCACCGAAATGCACCTCCACATTCAGCTTGCCGCTGGCCGGCGGCACCAGGCTGCCCTCGGACAGCTCGCGGCGCAGGCGCTCGGCCTCGGCATCCGGATAGGCGAAATTGACGAAGATCGGATCGAGCTGGGTGATCTGCGTGAGCAGGCTGGCGCTGGGGTCGCCCGCGACAATCAGACTGCCTTCAGAGACGCTTTCCTTGCTGGTGATGCCGGTGATCGGCGCCTTCACCGTGGTGTAATCGAGGTCGATCTGGCGCGACTGCACCTCGGCCTGGGCCGCCTCGATATTGGCCTTGCTCTGCTCGAAATTGGAGATGGCGTTGTCCAGTTCGCTCTCGCTGGCGAAGCCCTTCTTCTGCAATTCGCGGATACGCTTGAGATCGCGATCGGTCTGCCGGAACCGCGCCTGCTCCTGTGCCAGTGCGCCCTTGGCGCGGGCCAGGGCCGCCTCGTAGGGGCGCGGGTCGATACGAAACAGTACCTGGTCCTTCTGTACCCGGCTCCCCTCCTGGTAGGTGCGTTCCTGCAGGATGCCGCCAACCTGGGCCCTGACCTGCACCTCACGGTAACCGGCGGTCCGCGCGGGATACTCCAGCACGATAGGCAAGTCGCCGACCTTGGCCTGTTCGACCGTCACCGCCGTGGGCGGCGCGTCGGCGGCCTGTGCACCGAGGGTGAAAATAAGCGTTGCGGACAGGCAGAAACGATCCAGGCGAACGAACCACATGATGCATCCCTCTCCTTGGCTAGACGCAGAGCAGAAGCCGCACAAAGAAGCGCGCCACCAGCAGGCGGGCATAATCGGTACAATCGAGCCTAGCTCCAATTAGCCGGATCGCCATGCGTAGAACCAAAGAAGATGCAGAGAAAACCCGCTGCGCCATCCTCGCCGCTGCGGAACAATTGTTCCTCGAGCGTGGCGTCGCCCATACCAGCCTGGAGCACATCGCCCGGCATGCCGGGGTGACTCGCGGGGCCGTCTATTGGCACTTCCAGAACAAGGCACATCTGTTCCACGAAATGCTCAACCAGGTACGCCTGCCGCTGGAGCCGCTGGCTCAGCAACTGGCTGCCGTCGACGGCCTGTCATCGCTGCAGTTGCTGCGCGATCTGTGCATCGAGGCCATGGCCAATCTGGTGCTGGATGAACAGCGGCGGCGCATCCTCACCGTGCTGCTGCGTCGTTGCGAGTTCACCGAAGAACTGCGCGAGGCCGAAGAGCGCCACGAAACCTTCGTCAATCAGTTCATCGACCTGTGCCAGCAGCAGTTCGCCCTGCCGACGGTGCAAGCGCATCTGCAGCCGGGCATTACCCCGCGCCTGGCCTCGCGCACGCTGCACGCGCTGCTTGTCGGACTGTTCAGTGATTGGCTGCGCGATCCCAACCTTTTCGATGCCCAGACCGACACCCCGGCCATGATCGACAGCTGCTTTCGCGGTCTGCTGCGGCAGTGGCCTTAGAACCTGTTCAAAGTCTCGCGAGCTAGCGCAATGCAAGGCAAAAAACATGTTCTTAGCCGGCCCGGGTCCTACGCGGGCACAACCTCATAGCCCTCTTCACGGATCGCGGCCTGAATCTGCGCGGCGTCCAGACTGCCCTCCACACGCACCAGCCCCGCGGCCAGATCGACTTCGACCCTGGCCGCCTGATCCAGCGCCTGGATCGCCTGGGTGACGGCACGCACGCAATGACCGCATGACATTCCGCTAATCTTGAACTGTTGCATCTGCTGACTCCTTGAACCGATGGAAGATGGGTGTAGTCTCGACCTTGCCACGATGGCAAGGTCAAGTCCTGCCACCCCGGTTTCTGCAAGAGGATTCTCGTCATGCGCCTGTTGTTTTCTGCCTTCGCCTTGTTGCTGGCGCCTCTGGCACTGGCCGACCCGCTGGCACCGCTACCTTCAACGACACAGGGCGAGGGTTATGCGGTGCTGATCGTTTCGCGTGAGCGCCTAGAGGTGGCGACCACCTGCGAGATCGCCCTGTATCTGCATGATCAGATGGCCGCTCGCCTGCATCAGGGCCAGTCGGTGTCCTTCAACCTGCCGCCGGGCAAGGTTTCGCTGCGCCTCGGCCTGACCGGCCCCGGCTCCTGCCAGGACGGCGTCGCCCAGCTGAGCGGGCAGTCGCTGGAGCTGTATGCCGGCGAAGTGCGCCGCTACCGCATCGCCATGGAAAGTGGTGGCCTGCGACTGCATGCCGCGCCGCCACTGAACTGAAGGCTTGACCTTGCCATGGGGTCAAGGTTGATCCTGTAGCCATGACGTTACAGGGAGCCGAGCCATGACCACCTTCGACCTGCCGATCCAGGGCATGACCTGCGCCAGCTGCGCCGGCCGTGTCGAGCGCGCGCTGCGCAAAATGCCGGAGGTGTCCGGCGCCAGCGTCAACCTGGCCAACGAGCAGGCACGTATCGAAGCGCCCGCCGGCAGCCTGCCGCAGCTGATCGCCGCCATCGAGGGCGCCGGTTACAGCGTGCCCAGCCAGCCCATCGAATTGCGCATCGAAGGCATGACCTGCGCCAGCTGCGTCGGCCGTATCGAGCGCGCCCTGAACAAGCTGCCGGGCGTCCGCCAGGTCGCCGTCAATCTTGCCGACGAGAAGGCGCGCCTGCAGGTGCTCGCCGGTTTCGACCCGCAACTGGCGGTGAAAGCCGTCAGCGCCGCCGGCTACGAGGCCGCTCTGCTCGATGACCGCCCGGCCACCGATCTGGCCCAAGGCCGCCTGCGCCGTGAGCGCCTGACCTTGCTCGCCGCAATCGCCCTGACCCTGCCGCTGGTGCTGCCGATGCTGCTCGAGCCCTTCGGCCTGCACTGGATGCTGCCGGCCTGGGCGCAGTTCCTGCTGGCCACGCCGGTGCAGTTCATCTTCGGCGCGCGCTTCTATCGCGCGGCCTGGCAGGCGCTCAAGGCCTGGGCCGGCAACATGGATCAACTGGTGGCCATCGGCACCAGCGCCGGCTACGGCCTGAGTCTGTACCAGTGGGCCGTGACGCCGCCCGGGCAGATGCCGCATCTGTACTTCGAGGCCTCGGCGGTGATCATCAGCCTGATCCTGCTCGGAAAGTACCTGGAGAGCCGCGCCAAACGCCAGACCGCCAGTGCCATTCGCGCATTGCAGGCCCTGCGCCCGGACCACGCGGTACGCCTGGTGGACGGCCGCGAGGAGCGCGTCGGCATCGACGCCCTGGCGCTGGGCGACCGCATCCTGGTCAAGCCCGGCGAGCGCTTCCCGGTCGACGGTCAGGTGCTGGAAGGTCACAGCCATGCGGACGAGGCGCTGATCAGCGGCGAGAGCCTGCCGGTGGCCAAGCAGCCGGGCGACAAGGTCACCGCTGGCGCGATCAATGGCGAAGGCCGCCTGCTGGTGGAGACCACCGCCCTGGGCGCCGAGACCGTGCTGTCGCGCATCATCCGCCTGGTCGAAGACGCCCAGGCGGCCAAGGCGCCGATCCAGAAGCTGGTGGACAGAGTCAGCCAGGTGTTCGTCCCCACGGTGCTGCTGATCGCCCTGGCCACGCTGCTGGCCTGGCTGGCGCTCGGCGCCTCGCTGGAAAACGCCCTGCTCAATGCCGTCGCCGTGCTGGTAATCGCCTGCCCCTGCGCCCTTGGCCTGGCCACGCCGACAGCGATCATGGCCGGCACCGGCGTCGCCGCGCGCCACGGCATCCTGATCAAGGACGCCGAAGCACTGGAAGTGGCGCACGCCGTGCAGCACGTCGCCTTCGACAAGACCGGCACCCTCACCGAAGGCAAGCCACGCATCGTCCATATCGGCCTGGGCGAGGCCGGCGAACAGGAGTTGCTGCGCCTGGCCGGCGGCCTGCAACAGGGCAGCGAGCACCCGCTGGCCAGGGCCGTGCTGCAGCGCTGCAGCGATCAGCACCTCACCCTGCCGGCGCTGAGCGAGAGCCGGGCGCTGGCCGGGCGCGGCATCGCCGGCGAAGTCGAGGGCCGCGCCCTGCAACTGGGTAGCAGCCGCCTGCTGCAGGAACATCAGCTGCAGGCCGGCGCGCTGGGCGAATCGGCAAAGGCCTGGGAGGCCGAGGGGCGCACCCTGTCCTGGCTGATCGAAACCGGCAGCACGCCACGCCTGCTGGGCCTGCTGGCCTTCGGCGATCAGCTCAAGGAAGGCGCCGCCGAGGCCATCGCCGAGCTGCGCGAGCAAGGCATCAGCAGCCACCTGATCAGCGGTGACAACCCCGGCAGCGTCGCGGCGGTCGCCAGCGCGCTGGGCATCGACGAACCCCACGCCCAGGTGCTGCCGGCGGACAAGGCACGCCTGATTGGCGAACTGCGCCAACGCGGCACCGTGGCCATGGTCGGCGACGGCATCAACGATGCCCCGGCGCTGGCTGCGGCGGATGTCGGCATCGCCATGGGCGGCGGCACCGACGCCGCCATGCACGCCGCCGGCATCACCCTGATGCGCGGCGACCCGCGCCTGGTGCCGGCCGCGCTGGACATCAGCCGGCGCACCTACGCCAAGATCCGCCAGAACCTGTTCTGGGCCTTCATCTACAACCTGATCGGCATTCCGCTGGCCGCCGCCGGCCTGCTCAACCCGATGTTCGCTGGCGCCGCCATGGCCCTGTCCAGCGTCAGCGTGGTGAGCAATGCCCTGCTGCTCAACCGCTGGAGACCACGCGCATGAACATCGGCCAAGCCGCCAGGCACACCGGCCTCAGCGCCAAGATGATTCGCTACTACGAGTCCATCGACCTGCTGCCCCACGCCGGACGGTCGGAGAGTGGTTACCGGCAGTACAGCGCTTCGGATCTGCACCGCCTGGCATTCATCAAGCGGGCACGGGATCTGGGGTTTTCTCTGGAAGAAGTCGGCAAGCTGCTGGCCCTGTGGCAGGACAAGCAACGCGCCAGTGCCGATGTGAAGGCGCTGGCCGAGGGGCATATCGCCACGCTTTCGCGCAAGATCGCCGAGATGAGTGCCCTGCGCGACACGCTGGTGGAGCTGGCGAACAGTTGCCAGGGCAATGACCGGCCTGACTGCCCGATTCTGAAGGGAATCGAACAAGGCGTGAGCTGCGGCGCGGCGGAGTGTTCGTCGCACCGTCAGCCGTAGGGCGGGTGAAACCCGCCAGACCGACAATGGCGGGTTGCACCCGCCCTACGTCAGTGGCGCCCAGTTCTAATGCCCCGGGGCGTCGTGTGAAGAGGGTGCGCACGGCACCCTACGGAGCGGAGCCCGGCAAAAGCCTTATCAACGCATCCAGGGCGGCGTCGGCTCGGCGTCCTTGGGTTCGTCTTCGGCGTTGCGTAGCGCCTGCTTCTTCGCCTCTTCGGCCAGCGCAGCCTTGATCTCGCGCATCACCGCGTCGATATCGGCAGCGTCCTCAGGCTCGGCGAATTCGCCGGTCAGTGGCGTATCGGGCTGCAGCTTGCCGGCCTCGTAGAGCGCCCACATTTCCTTGGCGTACTTGGTGTACTTCAGCTCCGGGGCGAACTGGCCGAAGTACTCGGCCATGTTGCGCACGTCACGTTCGAGCATGCTGAAGGCGTGGTTGTTGGCAGCGGCATCCACCGCCTGCGGCAGATCGATGATCACCGGACCGTCTGCGCCGAGCAGCACGTTGAACTCCGACAGGTCGCCATGCACCAGGCCGGCGCAGAGCATCTTGACGATCTCCTGGATCATGAAGGCGTGAAACTCGCGGGCATCGTCCGGGTGCAGGTCGACGTCATTGAGCCGTGGCGCCACATCGCCCTCGCCGTCGTCCACCAGCTCCATCAGCAACACGCCATCGAGAAAGTCGTAGGGTTTGGGCACTCGCACGCCGGCATTGGCCAGGCGGAACAGCGCCGCGACTTCGGCGTTCTGCCAGGCCTGCTCCTGCTCCTTGCGCCCGTACTTGCTGCCCTTGGCCATGGCCCGCGCCTGGCGGCTGCCCCGCACCTTGCGCCCCTCCTGGTATTCGGATGCCTGGCGGAAACTGCGTTTGTTGGCTTCCTTGTAGACCTTGGCGCAACGCAGCTCGTCGCCACAGCGCACCACGTAGACCGCTGCTTCCTTGCCGCTCATAAGCGGTCGCAGCACCTCGTCCACCAGGCCATCCTCGACCAGGGGTTCAATACGTTTGGGCGTCTTCATCGGTGTGGATCACGGGTCCTTTCTGACGGAGAGATTATTTGGCGACCATCCTCGCACAGCCAGGAACCTGTTCAAAGGCTCGCGAGCTACGGCCAGGCAGGGCGAGAACCCACAAAGTGGCGGATGCCGACTGTCGATCATCATGCGCTCACCAGATGACGCCTGAGCGCTTCGATGGCATAGCGTACCTTGGCCGGTTGCGCATCGCGGCGCGGGGTGACGATATACAGGCCGAAAGGCTCCAGCTGCCAGTCCGGCAGCAGCGCCAGGAGTTCGCCGCGAGTCAGCAATTCACGGATTTCCGGCTCGGGCTGCAACGAAACGCCCATGCCCGCCAGAGCGAACTGACGCGCGGCCAGAATGTTATTGCAGCTGATGCGCGTCTCCAGGCGCAGGCGTTGCTGCGCCCCGCCGGGGCCATGCAGGGTGAGGTGCTGGCTGCGCTCCAGATGCAGGCCGATCCAGTCCAGCCTGAGCAATTGCTGCGGTTCGACCGGCACACCCGCGCGGGCCAGGTAAGCCGGCGCCGCGCATAACAGCATGCGCCAGTCGGTCACGTGACGGGCGATCAGACTGGAATCTTCTTGGTTGCCGACGCGGATGGCGAGGTCGATTCGAGACTCGATCAGATCGATCTGCTCGTCCTGAAAGAACAGGCTCAGGCTCAAGCCCGGATGAGCGCTGAGCAGTGGAGCCAGTGCTTCGCACAGCATGGGCCCGGAAAAACCCACCGGCGCGGCGACACGCAACTCTCCTACCGGCGCGTCGCGCTGTTCGGCCAGCCGCTGTTCAGCCTGCTGAGCCAGCTCGACGATCTGCCGGCAGCTGTCGTAGAACGCGGCGCCCGCTTCGGTCAGGGTCAGCTTGCGCGTGGTGCGATGCAGCAGCGTAACGCCGGTGGCCTGCTCCAGGCGGCGGATCTGCTGACTGACTGCCGAAGCCGTCATGCCCAGCGCTTCTGCCGCGGCCACCATCGAACCTTTTTCCACCACCGTGGCGAACAGGGCCATGCGTTTGAGCTGCTCCATTATGAAGCTCCGCTTAATTATCCAAGTGCATAAAGCCACTTTTTCCGGTCTTTATCCAGCAGCGATCATGTGTCCACCCTCAACCCTTCGAGAACGAACCCATGAAGATCGCTCTGATCGGGGCCACCGGCTATGTCGGTGCCCCGCTGCTGCAGGAAGCGCTGGAGCGCGGACATCAGGTCACGGCCCTGGCGCGCCACCCACAGAAACTCGGTGCACACCCGCACCTCACCGCCGTCCAGGCAGACGTTCAGGACAGCGCGGCGCTGGCCGAGCAATTACGCGGGCATGACGCCGTGATCAGCGCGTTCAACCCGGGCTGGAGTGTTGCGGATATTCGCGAGCAGTTCATCGCCGGCAGCCGCGCGATCATCGCCGCGAGCAAGCAAGCTGGCGTCAAACGCCTACTGGTGGTCGGCGGCGCTGGCAGTCTGTACGTCGCCCCCGGGGTGCAACTGATCGATACCCCGGGCTTTCCCGCCGAATACAAGGAAGGTGCCGAAGGCGCGCGCCAGACACTTAACATGCTGCGGAACGAGCAGGCGCTGGAGTGGACCTTTCTCTCGCCGGCCGCCCAGCTCGTTCCAGGACCGCGCACCGGCAAGTTCCGCCTGGGCCATGACGAACTGCTGATGAACGGTGACGAGCCGGGCAGCATTTCGGTCGCCGATCTGGCCGTGGCGCTGATCGACGAAGTCGAAAAACCGCAACATATCCGCCAGCGTTTCACCCTGGCGTACTGAACCACGCGGCTGCTCGGGTGGCCGCTCCGAACGCTGGAAACCAGAGGAATTTTTCATGAACCCATTCAGCAGCAGCGCCTTCGTCGCCACCGACACGCCGGCGCGCTATATCAGCCGGCTGTGCAAGCACTTCGCGCACAAGATCCCGGTCAGCTTCGACGAACAACAGGGGCGCATCGAGTTCGGCGCCGGCCTGGCGACCTTGAGCGCCGAGGAGCGCGGCCTGCGCCTGCAGGTGCAAAGCGCAAGCAGCGAGGACCTGCAGCGCCTGCAAGGCGTGGTCGCCAGCCACTTTGAACGCTTTGCCTGGCAGGAAGCGCTGACCCTGGACTGGCAGCCCGCCTGATCCCTCAGAGCGCATCCAGGCAGGCGCGCAAACGGCGCAGCACCGCCAGCGACTCGGGATTATCGCCATGCACGCACAGGCTGTCGGCCCGCAGACGCAGCGGCTTGCCGTCGATATCGGCAAAGGGCTCGCCACGGGCAATGGCCATGGCCTGGGCGAGGATGCGCTCGGGGTCCTGGTGCACTGCGCCAGCGAGGCGGCGTGGCGCAAGCTGCCCATCCGACAGATAGGCGCGATCGGCAAACGCCTCGAACATCAGCGGCACGTCGGCCTCGTCGGCCAGGCGCAGCTCACGAGCGTTGTCGGCCAGCGCCAACACCATCAGCGGCAGGCCCTTGCGGTAGCTGGCGCAAGCATCGAGCACCGCCATCAGCAGCGCATCGTCTCGAACCAGATCGTTGTACAGCGCGCCGTGCGGTTTGACGTAGGCCAGCTGGCAGCCAGCCGCGCGGCAGAAGGCATCCAGCGCGCCGATCTGATACAGCACCAGCGCGCGCACCTCCTCCGGCGAGCACTGCAGGTGCCGCCTGCCAAAGCCTTGCAGGTCGGGATAGGACGGATGCGCGCCGATACTCACGCCATGCGCCACCGCCAGCTCGACGCTGCGCGCCATGATCAGCGGGTCACCGGCATGAAAGCCGCAGGCCAGGTTGGCCTGATCGATCAGCGGCATGGCCAGTCGGTCGTCGCCCATGCGCCAGGCGCCGAAGCCCTCGCCCATGTCGCAATTGAGAAGAATCAGGTTCATACCGGCAGCTTAGAGCGCTTGGAATACAGGCGTAAAGCGAGCTGACTCATTCGAGAACCGATCGCATTTACAAAATTTACATCTGTCTGCAGCCCAGTAGCCGCGCCCTCTGTAGCTGAACCGAGTGGTCGTTGAAATCACCCGCGATTGAACCTTATATGCAAATCACTATCATCCCGGCCGTTTGCAACCGTTCCGCCTGCACTTTCTTACTGCCAGGAGTAGATCGATGTCCGCCCTCAATTCCCGTACCGCCTTGGCTAGCGCCATTGCTCTGGCCGCCAGCTTCGGCGCCCAGGCCAACGAGCCCATCGCCCTGGGCGACGTGGTCGTCAGTGCTTCCGGCTTCGAGCAGAAGATCACCGAAGCCCCCGCCAGTATTAGCGTGATCAGTCGCGAAGAGTTGCAGCAGAAGAGCTTCAGTAATCTCGCCGAGGCACTCGAGGATGTCGAAGGCATCGACGTACGCCAGGGCACCGGCAAGACGGGCGGTTGAACATCAGCATTCGCGGTATGCCTAGCGACTACACCCTGATTCTGATCGACGGCCGCCGCCAGAACACGGCAGGCAACGTCACGCCCAACGGTTTCAACGAGACTGCTACCAGCTTCATGCCGCCGATGTCCGCCATCGAGCGCATCGAAGTGATTCGTGGCCCGATGTCGACCCTGTATGGCTCTGATGCCATGGGTGGCGTGGTCAATATCATCACCCGCAAGGTAGCCAAGGAATGGGGAGCCAGCCTGAGCCTGGACCACACGTTCCAGGAAAACCGCGATTACGGCGAGGCCAGCAGCACCAGCCTCTACGCCAGTGGTCCGCTGATCGAAGGGCTGTTGGGGCTTGCCGTACGCGGCAGCCTGTATGACCGTGGCGAATCCGATCTGCAGTTCGATAACGACAGCACCGTCAGCAAACGCGGCGCATCGCCAGTCGAAGGACGCAATACCACTTTCGGTACTCGCCTGACGCTGACCCCGAACGAAGCCCATGATTTCGCACTCGATGTCGAACGCGGTCGCCAGGTCTACAACAACGACAATTGCCAACTCGGAAATCTGGATGGCAAGAACGGCGGCAGCGCCACCGATGGCTGTACAACCGATGCACCTTCACGTGCCAATGGTTACAAAGATGAACTGCGTTTCGAGCGAGACCAGCTAGCACTCAGCCATACCGGACGTTTCAGCTTCGGCACGCTGGAAAGCAGCATCACCCACAACACTACGGAAACCTTCGGTCGCACCATTCCAGGCAACCCGATCGGCAACGCGTACACCGGTTTTCCGTCGATCATCATCGGCGACGACCGCAAACTGAAGTCCACCGACCTGGTCGTCGATACCAAGTTGGTCGCTCCAGTCGGCGAATCGCATATCGCAACCGTCGGTGCACAGTGGTGGGACGCCAAGGTCACCGACGGCATCGCCGATGACGATTTCCAGCAAACCTCCTGGGCGCTGTTCGCAGAAGATGAATGGCGTCTACGTGACGACCTGGCACTGACGTTGGGCGCCCGCTACGAAGATCATGAGGCCTTTGGTGGTCATGTCAGCCCGCGCGCCTATCTGGTGTGGAATACCACGGATATGTGGACATTGAAGGGCGGCGTAAGCCGTGGCTACAAGACTCCGACACTCAATCAACTGCACAGCGGCATAAATGGCGTCACCGGCCAGGGCTCGACCATCACCATCGGCAGCCCCGATCTTGATCCGGAAATCACCACCAACACCGAGATCGGTGCTTACTACGACAACTTGTCCGACTTCAACGCCAACGTCACCCTGTTCCATAACAAATTCAAGGACAAGATCGACGACGGCACGCCTTTGGCCAACTGCTTCTACACTGCGAACCCGAACCAGCCAGGCTGCGTCAGTTACGGCTCGGGCTTCACTCAGGAGAACTTCTCCCAGAGCGTGAACATCGGCGAAGCCGTCACCAAGGGTGTCGAGGTTGCAGGTCGCTGGGAGTTTGCTCCAGCCTGGGCACTGGCCGTCAACTACACCTACACCGACAGCGAGCAGAAGAGCGGTATCAACAAGGGCGCGCCATTGACCAATACCCCTGAGCATATGGCTCATGCACGCTTGAGCTGGGCAGCCAATGATCGCCTGACGCTATGGTTCAAGGGTGAATATCGCGGCGAGCGTGCGCGGTTCACTGATCGCTACGAAAACCTGACTGCCGCGAACAAGGCCTTGTACGACGCAGCCGATGATCTGAAAGCCTACGAAGTCTTCCACCTTGGAGGTTCGTTCAAGGCCTCGGAGAACGTCACGGTCAGCGCCACGATCTACAACCTGTTCGACAAGGACTTCACCAGCGGTAGCTACTACACCACCAATACCGGCACTACCGGCTGGGCCTCCGACTATACGCAGATCGCCCAGTCGACCACCGGCACCCTGGAGGAAGGACGCCGCCTGTGGCTGTCGACTGTGATCGAGTTCTGACTCACGCCCCCCCAGGCAAAACGCCAGCCCCAGGGCTGGCGTTTTGCATTGCGGACTACGGAAACAAGCGGTGAGTGCTTAGAAGCTGTAAGTCGCCGAGAGGATGGCCGAGCGACCATCGCCGTATTCGATAGCCGAAGACCGGTTGTCGGCACCGGGCGTCTGGCGCACGCGCTCGACGTAGTCCTCATCGAACAGGTTGTTGAGGTTCAGCTGCAGATCGAGATTGTCGTTGACCTGGTAGCCGACCATGGCGTTGTGCAGCCAGTAGGCGTCGAGCTTGGCGCCGCCACTGGAGCTGACGTTGCGTTCGCTGACATAGCGCGCACCATAGCCGAGACTCCAGCCGGCCGGCAGTTGATAGGAGGTCCACAGGTTGAACGAACGTGGCGGGGTATTGGCCAGGGCCTGACCTTCGCGCGCGATACCGGCAGCGGTGTCGGATGCCTTGAGCGTTTCGCTGCTGAGCACCGTGTAGTTGGCGAATACATCCCAGCGCTCGGTGATGTGACCGGTCATACCCAGTTCGATACCGTCAACGCGCTGCTCGCCAGCAAGCTGGTACTGCCGTCAAGCATGGTTTCACGGGCGTTGGTCTTTTCCACACGGAAGATCGCAGCATCCAGCTCCAGGCGACGGTCGAGCAGCTCCCACTTGGTCCCCAGCTCCCAGGTCTTGTTCTTTTCCGGCGCCAGATCGGCCGTCGCGGCCGAAACGCCACCGCCGGTCGTCACCAGGTTCTCGGCCGAGGGGTTGAAGGAGGTGCCGTAGGCCACGTAGATCCGGCCATTGTCAGCAGGTTTGTAGACCAGCCCAACGCGCCCGCTGAGTTCCTCATCGCGTGTGTCCAGCTTGGTCAGGGTACCGGCCGGCAGTGCGGTGCTCTTGTAGTCACCCTCCACCCAGTCGTAGCGCAGCCCCAGGCTCAGGTCCCAGTCCGGACTCAGGGCGATGGTGTCAAAAACGTACACTGCCTGGTTGTCGAGACGGGTCGAGTTGTCGGCTGTCAGTGTCTTGTTCGCCGCTCCGTTCCAGTAGCCCGGCGGATTACCCAGCGGGTAGCCGCCGGCTGGATAACCGTCCAGGCTGTGGTTGTAAACCAGCAGGTCGTAATTCTCCCGGGAGATTTCCACACCAGTGGCCAGGCTGTGCAGCAGGCCGAAGGTTTCGAAGTCGGCGCGCAGGTTGGTCTGGTTGATCAGCATCTCGCTGTTCACGTCACGCCCATAGGCCTGCGGCCCGGCAGGCAGGTAATTGCCAGCCGGCACACCGGTGATGTTGACGTGGGAGGCGGAAACCACCGTATTGCGGTCGATCTGACTGTAGCGGGTGAGGTTTTGCAGGCTCAGGCTGTCGTTGAAGCTGTGCTCCAGCTTGATGGTGAAGGAGTCGGTCCGGATGTCGTCCTTGTCCAGGTTCTTCCAGCCGAAGTAAGCCTCGCGATCAACGCCGGCGATCTTCTTGCCATCGCGCGCCGGTACACCATAGTCCGGCAGGATGTCGTCCGTCTGATGGAAGTAGCTGAAGGTCAGGCGGGTGTCTTCGCTCAGCCCCAGAGCCAGCGATGGCGCGATACCCCAGCGCTTGCGGTCGATTTCGTCACGGCCCGGTATGTCGTTCTCGTGGGCCATCAGGTTGAGGCGAAAGGCGCTGTCGGTACCGATACCGTCGAGGGTCTGGTTACTGTCCAGCGTCAGTCGATGATAGCTGTCGGTGCCCAGGCCGGCGCCGATGCGGGTGAAGTCGCGCTGCACGGGCGCCTTGGTCACCTGATTGATGCTGCCGCCCGTAGTGCCGCTGCCGCCGAACACCGAGTTCGGCCCCTTGATGACCTCAACGGACTCGATGTTGAAGGTGTCGGTACGGTTGGTCTGCGCGCTGTCACGCAGGCCGTCGATCTGCATGTTGGCGTTGGCGCTGAAGCCACGGATGTTGATGCTGTCACCAGAACCACCGCCGCCCTCCCCGGCAGTAAAGGTGATACCGGAGACGTTCGACAGCACCTGGCGCAGGCTCAGCGCCTGCTGCTCGGCGATTACCTTCTGCGGTACCACGGTCACGGTCTGCGGGGTATCCAACAGCGGTGCGGTGTATTTGACCGAGGATGCCGACTCGGTCTTGTAATCCCCGTCACGTTCACCCTTGACGGTGACACTGTCGAGTTTGACCGAATCGTCGGCCAGGGCCGGCAGGGTCAGCGTGGCGACGGCCAGGCCGACGGCGGTGGCGAGCAGGCGCTTGGTAGGCAGAGCATGCAAATTATTCTTGGCACTCATCGAGAATACGCACTCTTAATTATTGATAATTATTTACATTCGATCGCGCATTAACTCTCTTACGAATCCGCGCGCCGACGCCCAGCCAGCAGACCTGCACGAGGCCAGCAGCTAAAAGCGAACGTATATTATTTGTAAATAATTCAAAGTCAAATAAGAAGCACTCTTAAATGAATTCCTATTTATCGATGGCTCGTGCGCCTCGCGCAGCCAGCTTTTCGCAAAGCCGACCAACCACTGAGGGCCCCCGTCGAATAGGCTCTGCGCAGGCGCCCGCTCAGTGTTGGGACCGAGTGAAGATCAGCTGCGGGCCGATACTGGCGAGGTCCCTGCAGCCGGTCAGTGCCATGGCTACTTCCAGTTCGGCGCGCAGAATCTGCAGTACATGCGCCACCCCCAGAGCACCGGCCGTGGCCAGGGCGAAGACACAGGGCCGGCCCACCAGCACGGCATTGGCACCCAGCGCCAGCGCCTTGAGGACATCGGTGCCACGACGCACGCCGCCGTCGAGCAGCAGAGGAATGCGGCCCTGCACTACTGCCGCCACCTCCGGCAGTGCATCGATGGTCGCCGGCAGGCTGTCAAGAGTACGTCCGCCATGATTGGAGACGATCAGCCCGTCGACTCCGGCTGCCAGCGCCTGCTCGGCATCGGCAGCGCCCAGGATCCCCTTGAGCAGAATCGGCAGGCGAGTCTGCTCTCGCAGCCAGGCCAGGTCGCGCCAGGTCGGCGCCGCCGCCAGCAACGGACCGCCGAGCAGCAGACTATCGCCAGGCGGGGCGCCACTGGGCTGCGGGCGCATTCCCCGTAGATTGACCGCCTCAATACCGGGCGGCAGAACGAAACCTGCGCGCTGCTCGCGGTTGCGAATGCCGCTCACCGGCGCATCCACGGTGACCACCAGAGCGCGGTAGCCGGCCGCCTCGGCACGACGTATCAGCGCTACGGTGAAGTCGCGGTCGGCCTGGATATACAGCTGAAACCACAGCGGCGCCTGCGCCTGTGCAGCGATGGCCTCCAGTTCGACGCTGGCCTGGGTGCTGACCAGCATGCCAGCTCCCATGGCACCGGCGCCCAGCACGCATGCCAGTTCGCCGTCCGGGTGAGCGAGCTGCTGGTAGGCCACCGGAGCGACGAAGATCGGGTGAGCAAAGTCATCGCCGAACAACCGAAGGCGCGTGTTCCCTCCCTGCAGGTCCTGCAGGACCCGGCTGCGCAGGCGCAAGCGGTCGAAGGCCTGGCGGTTGTCCTGCAGGGTCAGCTCATCGGCTGCGCCTCCGGCCAGATAAGCCCAGGCCTGCTCGCCGAGGCGCTCGCGGGCATAGGCGCTGTAATCGGCCACGGCAGCGATATCGGCAGGAATCTGTGCCAGCTTGGGCGAGGACATAGGGGTACTCCCGGCGCTTCAGGTTTGCGACCATTGCCGCAGCAGGTTGTGGTAGATGCCGGTCAGTCGCAGCAGTTCGGCGCTGTCCGGTACCTGCTGACGCAGCGCCTGGATGCTGTCATCGAGCTCCAGCAGAACGCTGCGCTGATCATCCTGACGCACCAGGCTCTGCACCCAGAAGAACGAGGCCAGACGGGCACCACTGGTCACCGGTTCGACGCGATGCAGGCAGCCACTGGAATAAAGCACCATGTGCCCGGCCGGCAGTTTGATGCGCCGGTCCTGCATCACCAGTTCACCGCCGTCGTATTCGTGCGGTTCGCTGAAGAACAGGGTAGCCGAGAGGTCCGCGCGAATACGATGCGCAGTGCCCGGTACGCTGAAGATGGCATTGTCGATGTGATCGCCGTATTGGCCGCCGCCGGCATACCGGTTGAAACGCGGCGGCACCACCTTGAGCGGCAGCGCGGCAGCCATGAAACGCGGATGGCGGCTAAGACAGTCGAGCAGAAAGTCGCCGAGCTGGGTCACCAGTGGATCGTCCTGCGCCAGTTGCTGATTGCTCTTGGCCTGTATCGCCTGATGCCCGGCACTGATTCGCCCGTCCTGCCAGTTTGCCGCTTCGAGCGCGGCACGGTACTGACGCAACTGCTCGGCGTCGAGCACGTCAGGGATGATCAGCAGCATGCGCCCTCTCCACAGGTGTAAGGTGATAATGATTCTAAATAGCTTGCGCAACAAACAACAGTCACGGCGGCATAAATGAAAACGCCCACACAAGGTGGGCGTATTCAGTTTGCGTGGGCCTTACAGGTAGTAGGACTTCAGCGGCGGGAAGCCGTTGAATTCCACCGCGCTGTAGCTGGTGGTGTAAGCACCGGTGGACAACCAGTACAGGCGGTCGCCGCTGGCCAGGTTCAGCGGCAGGCCGTACTTGTAGTTCTCGTACATGATGTCGGCGCTGTCGCAGGTCGGGCCGGCGATCACTACCTCTTCCATCTCGCCCTTTTTCTCGGTCCAGATGGGGAACTTGATGGCTTCGTCCATGGTTTCGATCAGGCCGCTGAACTTGCCCACATCGGCATAGACCCAGCGCTCGACCGCAGTACGCGATTTGCGCGCCACCAGCACCACTTCCGAGACCAGTACGCCGGCGTTGGCGATCAGCGAGCGGCCCGGCTCGAGGATGATTTCCGGCAGTTCGTCACCGAAGTCTTCCTTGAGGAAGCGGGTGATTTCTTCGGCGTAGGTTTCCAGGTCGTTGGTGCGCTGGATGTAGTTGGCCGGGAAGCCGCCGCCCATGTTGATCATCTGCAGGGTGATGCCGTCTTCTTCCTTGAGACGCTCGAAGATCACCTTGACCTTGGCGATGGCGGCGTCCCAGACGTCGATGTCGCGCTGCTGGCTGCCTACGTGGAAGGAGATGCCGTAAGGCACCAGGCCCAGTTGCTTGGCCAGGATCAACAGGTCCAGGGCCATGTCCGGCTGGCAGCCGAACTTGCGGCTCAGCGGCCAGTCGGCGCTGGTCGAGCCTTCGGTGAGGATGCGCACATAAATCTTCGAACCCGGCGCTGCCTTGGCGATGTTGCGCAGGTCAGCCTCGGAGTCGGTGGCGAACAGGCGCACGCCCTTGTCGAAGAAGTAACGGATATCACGGGACTTCTTGATGGTGTTGCCGTAGCTGATGCGCTCCGGGCCAACGCCGGTTGCCATGACCTTGTCCAGCTCGTAGATCGAGGCGATGTCGAAGCTCGAGCCTTTGTCACGCAGCAGCTCGATGATCTCGGTGGCCGGGTTGGCCTTGACCGCGTAATAGATCTTGGCGAACGGGAAGCAGTTGCCCAACTGATCGTAGGCGTCACTGATGATCTGCCGGTCGATCACCACGAACGGGGTTTCGTGCTGATCGGCGAACGCCTTCATGCGCTGGAAAGTGGCGGGTGCGTAGTAGTCTTCGACCTTGATCGACATGCTGGGGACTCCATTGGCAAAACCGGGAACACATTGATTCGGGCAGCAGAACCGCTTGCAGGTTCCGCCACGTGTCGGGGCTGGCCGCGCCATGCGCCGGCCTGAACGTCTGACAGTTTCCCCACTTTGGTTCGCCTACTTCCCAAGGCATGTCGCCGAGCATCACCGGTACCGACCTGGCCGGCCGGCAACCTCTCGTCGTCAGTACTTGAGCCGGATGGATCGTTTCCAGCATGGACGTTCGGGCGCGGACTTTAAGACCATGCGCCGCGCAGATCAACCGGAAATTCTGCCTAATTTCGTCTCGTTCCGGATATCACACAAAACGCCCTGAAATGCTGAACAGGCGGGGCTTTCAGCCAGTTTGGCGCAGCCGTGTTTCAGTGCCATTGCAGCACCAGCTGATCCAGCTGAGCGAAGCCCTGCAAATGTCGCCAGATGACCTCCTGCAACTCCTCGAGTTCGGCTGCGCTCGGCGCCGTGCAGGCCAGATGCAAGGCCTGCTCATCGGCGCGCAACACGCACTCGCCGATGGAGAAACGCAGCAGACCTTCCTGCTCGCTCCAGCGCGCCTCGATCTTGTGCGAAAAATGTTTGCACAGGCGGCCAAGCAGGCGCGGCGCCTGGGTGCAGGTGAACGAGCTATGACTGTTCGGCATGATCGGTTAATTCCTTGAGCAGTGGACGGTCGGCCAGCACCAGTGCCTGACCGAGGGAGCAATGTTCGATACGCGCCTCGATGCCATAGGCGCGGCGCAGCCAGGCGGTGTCCAGCACCTTGTCGGCTACACCGAAGCGGTACCCCCCGCCCGGCGCCAGCAACAGTAGATGAGTACAGAAACGCAGCGCCAAGTTAAGGTCATGGCAGGCCACCAGGGCGATGGTGCGTTCAGTGCGGCAACGCTCGGCGACGCAGTCGAGCACACGCAGTTGCCAGTGCAGGTCGAGCGCACTGGTGGGCTCGTCGAGCAGCAGCAGGTGCGGCTCACCAACCAGCGCCTGCGCCAGGCCGAGCAGTTGTCGCTGCCCGCCGGACAGACGATCCATGCGCTGCAGGGCCAGATGCTCGATGCCCAGGCGCTGGAGAATGGCTTCGACCCGCGCCGCCAGCTCGTGCGAGGCAAGCTGCGGACAACGCGCCCGCGTGGCCGCCAGCAGGCTTTCGTACGCCAGCAGCGACACCGCCTGCGGCAATTGCTGCGGCAGGTAGGCCACCTTCGCCTGCTGGCGCCAGGGTGGCACGCCGCTCAAGACCGCTTCGCCCAATCGCGCCACGCCACCGCACGCCTGCAGACCGGCAATGGCGCGCAGCAGCGACGACTTGCCGACACCATTGGGGCCGAGCACGCCAACCAGGCTGCCCGCCTCGACGGCAGCCAGGGTCAGGTCCTGCAGGATGCTGCGCGCGCCATAGTTCAGCCCCAACCCCTCGATCAGCAGGCTCATAGGCTGCTCCCCCGCGCCAGGATCAGGCCGATGAACAGCGGCACGCCGACCACTGCGGTGACCAGCCCCACCGGCAGGATCACCCCGGGCAGCAACGCGCGGCTGGCCAGGGACGCCAGCGACAGCAGCAAGGCTCCGGCCAGGGCGCTGCCGGGCAGGTAGAAACGATGATCCTCACCCAATAGCAGGCGCGCCACGTGCGGGCCGACCAGGCCGATGAAGCCGACCTCGCCGACGAAGGCCGTAGCCACGCCGGTGAGCAAACTGACCCGCAGCAATACAAAGGTGCGCAAACGGCCGACGCGAATGCCCAGGCTGCGCGCCTGCTCCTCGCCGCCGCGCAGGCTGGTCATGGCCCAGGCCTGGCGCAGCGCCAGCGTCAGGCAGACAGCCAGCACGATAGCCACCAGCGCCACCCGCTGCAGATCGGCGCGGGCCAGGCTGCCAAGGGTCCAGAACACGATCTGCTGCAGCGCATCGGCATCGGCGAGAAACTGCAGCAGCCCGACCAGCGCATTGATCCCGAACAGCAGGGCGATGCCGAACAGCACCAGGGTGTGCAGCGCCTCGCCCAGCATCCGCGCTACCAGAAGCAGCAGCAGGCAGGAAATGAACGCGCAGACGAAGGCCGCCAGCGGCAACAGCAGATCGGCGCCCAACCCGCCGATAGCGGGCCGAAACAGGATCACCAGCGCCGCGCCCAGCGTCGCGGCCGCGCCCACGCCGAGAGTGAAGGGGCTGGCCAGCGGATTGTTCAGCGCCGTCTGCATTTCGGCGCCGGCCAGGCCCAGGCTGGCGCCGACCACCAGCGCCATCAGCGCGTAGGGCACGCGGATATCGAAGATGATCACCGCCTGCGACGGTTCGAGGTGCTGCGGCTGCAAAAGCCCGCGCGCCACATCCCACCAGCCCAGGCCCGCCGGTCCGGTGGCCAGGTCGGCAATGAAGCTGGCCAGCAGCAGTGCCGCCAGCACGCCGAGGCACGCCCAGCGCCGCCAGAGCGTGCGGCGATAGGCGCGGTTCAGCGTCTGCATAGCGTGCGCGCTCACAGGCTGATCCAGTACTGGCCGTCCAACGCTACGGGCTGGAACTGGCCGTAGAAGGTTTCCAGCGTGCGCCGCGGATCGAGATCGGCGAAGGCTTGCGGATGCAGCCATTTGGCGAAGACCTGCACCGCCACCACATTGAACGGGCTGTTGTAGAAACCATGCCAGATGGCATGCACCTGCCCGTCGCGCACCGGAGCCAGATGCTGCAGGCCGCCGCGGCTGACCAGGCGCTGCAACGAGGCGCGCGCCGGATCGGCGTCGACCCCAGGGCCGAGGGCGATATAGGACGCACCCGCAGCCAGGCTATCGGCCGAACCCACGGCGCTGGCGATATACAGCTGCGGCGGTTGGCTGAGCAGCAGCTCCAGACTCAGGACGCCGGCATGCCCGGGCAGACGCTCACGGGCGATATTGTCGCCGCCGGCCTCGACCAGCAGATCGGCGAACATGCCGCGCGCCATGCTTTCGCAGCAGCCCTCGCCAAGTCCGGCGCGGCTGTGCAGAAACACCTTGGGCCCAGCGCCTTGCGGCAGCCGCTCGCGCACCGCGGCCAGGGCCTCGGCATGCGCGGCATTGAACGCTTCGGCACGCGCCTCGCGGCCCAGCGCGCGGCCAAGCAGCGTCATGCTGCGCGGCGTGTTGGCCAAAGGCTGCTCGCGAAAATCGACGAACAGCACCGCAACACCGGCGCGCTGCAACTGCTCGATCATCCGCCCCTGGGTGCTCCCGGGGCCATGCCCGGACAGGCTGAAGATGGCCAGGTCAGGGCGCAACGTCAGCACCTGCTCGAGGCTGAAAGTATCGGCCGCGCCCTGGCCAATGCGCGGCACCTTGGCCAGGGCGGGAAAGGCCTGCTGGTATTGCCGCGCGCTGCCCGGATCGACCAGCGCCAGGTCGGCCGGCATGCCCACCAGACGCTCCAGCAGTTGCTCGTCTTCGAGGATGGCCAGCACCGGCAGCAGGCGCCCTTCACCGAGCACGATGCGCTCGACTTTGTCGGGCACCTCGACCTCGCGCCCGGCCAGGTCAGTCAACACCTGTGCCTGCACCGACGCCAGCGAGGCCAGTCCCAACAAGACGCCAAGAATCAACCGCTGCATCAGATACGCCACGCAACCCCCAGACGCAACTCACGCCCCGGCTCGTAGGAGCCGCGCACGATGCCGTAGCCGGGAATATGGGTGAAGTCCTCGTTGCTGGCGTGATCCAGGTACTGCTTGTCCAGCAGGTTCTTCAGGGTCAGGGTGAGGGTCAGCTGCTCCGGCAGCGCCTGCCATTCGGCGTAGAGGTCATGCACGCCGTAGCCCGGCTTGGAGACGTCACCATCGATCGTATGCAGCTTATCGATACCGCGCACGAAGCGGCCCTGCCAACCGACGGTCAGGCTATCGCTGGCACGGTAGTCGGCGAAGGTCGTCCAGGTATTGCCCAGGCTGGTGCCGAGGCCGTTGTGCTCGTAGGCGTTGAGTCGCCGATCATCCAGGCGGGCGATGTTGCGATGGAAGCTGAGCCCCAGGCTGACCTGCTGCCAGTGATAGGCGCCTTGCAGCAGCACGCCCTTGGTTTCCAGGTCACCTAGGTTGCGATACAGGTTGGCCCGCTCAGGCGTATAGGAAATGGCATCGCGGATGTGCGTGACATAGGCCTTGCCCATGAACTCCAGGCCACCCAGGCGGTAGTCGAAGCCGACCTCCTCGGTGCGCGCCTTCTCCGCTTTCAGGCTGGGGTCGTTGCCGGCCACGTCGAGCTTGAACGCATCGCGAACCTGCGGGCCGCGCAGCGCTTGGGAATGCCCGGCGAACACCGCCAGTTCGGGGGTGAGTTGGTAGCGCAGGCTCAGGTTGGGGCTGAACCCCTCTTCCTTGAACGTCTGCTTGTCGCGGTCGTCCAGCTCATAACGGTCATAGCGCAGACCTGCGTTGAGCAGCAGGCGCGACGTGATCTGGTAAGCGTCCTGCACGTAGAAGCCAAGCACCTCCCCGTTCTCATCGTCCAGTTCACGGTCGCCTTCCGGGCCCAGGGTGGTGCGATCGTCGCGGTAGTCCACGCCGTAGGTCAGCTTGTGCGCGGCGAAGCGGCTGGTATTGCGCAGGTCGAAGCCGCTGCTGCGGGTTTCACCGAAATACAGACCGAAACGACCATCCTGCTGCAGCTCGTTGGTGGTGTAGTAGGTGGTCAGCTCGAGGTCGAGCAGGTCGTTGTTCAGCGGTTGCAGGGCGTAATTGAGCGTCCAGGTTTCACGCTCGGTCTGCAATGGATACGCCGCATTGCGCGGCACCGAGACCACCCACTGCGGACGTTGCGGGCGCTCGCCTTCATCGAGACGGCGCTCGTAGCTCAGGCGCAGGGTCTGCGCTTCATCGAGCTTGCCGACCAGCTTGGCGTAGCCGAACTTCTGCCGTGCGCCAGTGCCGAGCACGTCGTCGTTGTTGCCGTCCTCGTAATCGTTCTGATCCTGATAGCTGGCCATGGCCAGCGCCGACCAGTTTTCATTGAAACGACCGAACACGCTGGCGCTGCTCCTGTAGCCCTCGCCATTGCTGAAGTAACCCGTCTTGAGCAGCGCGCCGAGCTGCTCGCCTTCGCGCAGCAGGTCATCCGGGTCCTTGGTGACGAAGCGCACCGCGCCGCCCAGCGCCCCCGCCCCGGCGGTGGCATCACCGGTACCGGCCTGCACTTCCGCGCGCTTGAGCAACTCCTGCTCGATGCTGATGCGACCAGTGTGGTGGAAGGTCTGCCCCGGCTGGCTGGCACCGTCGATGGTGATGTTCAGCAGCGTGTCTTCCAGACCGCGCAGGTAGAGTTTCTGCGCAGCCGTGGAGCCGCCGGCTACCGCTACCTCGGGGTTGGATTCGAACACTTCCTGCAGGTCGCTGGCCTGGTAACGCTCGAGCTGCTCGGCCTCGACGCTTTCGCTGCGGTCCAGCGCGGCGGCGGTGATTTCCTGGGCGTCCAGCTCCAGCAGAGACTCGGCACTGTGCGCATGCGATGCGCCGAGCAGACCTCCGAAGGTCATGGCGCCGAGCAGGCTCAGGCGGTAAGGGCAACGCTGCATGTTCAATCCTCCCCGAAAGAAATGTGAATACTTCGCATTTGCGAATTTTCATCACATGCCTTGCGCCAGGGAATCACTTTTACAACTGTTACACCGCCGTGCGTGGCAACCGAATGTCCATGAGCAAGCCGCCGCCACTGCGATTGCTCGCACGGATACTGCCGCCGGTAGCATTGACCTGGCGCTGCGCCAGGGCCAGGCCGAGCCCGAAGCCGGCGCGCTCGCTGCCGCCGCGAAAGAACGGCTGGAAGATGCGTTCCAGCCAGTGCTCGGCGACCCCTGGCCCCTGATCGGCGACCGTCAGCGACCAGTCGCCGCCTGTCTCCTGCAGGCAGACCTCGACCTCACCACCGGCCGGCGTGTGGCCCAGCGCATTGCGCACCACGTTCTCGATGGCCTGGCCCAGCGCCCGGCTGCTGCTGCCGTGCAGCGGTGCGCTGTCCGGTGTCTGGCAGGTGATCGTTCGATCGGGATATTCGAAACGCGCATCGTCGAGGATGCTGTCGATCAGCTCGGACAGATCCAGGTTCTCGTCGCGCAACTCGGGACGTTCGTTCTCCAGCCAGCTCAGGGTCAGGGCATCCTCGACCAGGCGGCGCATACCGGCGCAGTCCTCGCGAATGCGTTCGAGCAAGCCTTGGCTGCCGCCGTTCTGTTCGGCCAGGCTGACCGCCATCTCGATGCGCGTCAGCGGCGTGCGCAGCTCATGGGACATGTCCGCCAGGCGCTGGCGCTGGTCGATGATCAATTGGCCGGTGCGCTCGGCCATCGCGTCGAAGGTGTCCGCCAGGCTGGCCAGCTCATCGTTGCGCGAGCCGAGCAGCGAGCGCACGCGCACGTCCAGACGGCCGTCGCTGAACTGCCGGGTGGCCTGCTCCAGGCGACTCAGCGGCTGCATCAGGTGGCGATAGAGGATCAGGCAGAGAATCACCAGCAACACCAGCGGCACCACCAGTTGCAGCAGCAGCTTGGCGTAGTGCCAATACAGGCCGGGACGCATGCGCTGCGGCAACTGGATGAGAAAGTGCGCGCTGCCGTCGCTGAACGGAATGTCCATGATCGGGTTTTCCTGGAAGTACAGGTGAATCTTCCAGCTCAGATCCCGGCCCAGACCGAAACTGTCGGTGAAGCGCCGCGACAGCTCGCTGCCGGCCAGCGGCCGCACCTCGGCCTCGACCAGCGCCGCCCAGGTCTGCTCCTGCTGCTGCAGGGTATCCAGCCAACGCCCCAGCGCGGCATGGTCGCCGGAGCGATACATGGCTTCGGCCTGCTGGGCGTAATGACGCAAGGTCTGCTGGTGCTCGGCATCGATGAAGCTCATGCGCTCCTCGGTCTGCCAGGCGACACGGGCGATGATCCAGAACAGCACCACGCTGCCCAAGGCGATGACCAGGCACAGCTTCCAGAACAGGCGCCGGTTCATGTGAAGGCGTAGCCGCGGCCGTGCAGCGTCTGCAAGCGGTCGGCGCCGAGGCCGGCTTCGGCCAGGCGGCGGCGAATGCGGCTGACGTGCATGTCCAGGCTGCGGTCGTACTGGCTGTACTCGCGCTCCAGCGCCATGCGGTACAGATAGGGCTTGCTCAGCGCCTCGCCACGATGGCTGACCAGCAACCAGAGCAGACGGAACTGCAACGGCGTCAGCGCCAGGTCGCAGTCGCCGACCCGCGCCTGCTGAGCGTGGCGGTCCAGCTGCAACTCGTCGACCTGCAACTGCTGCGCCTGGCCGCCGCGCGTGCCCTCCTGCGGGCGCGTGCGGCGCAGCACGGCGTCGATGCGCAACTGCAGCTCGGTGATGTTGAAGGGCTTGGGCAGGTAGTCATCGGCACCGTGGCGCAGGCCACGAATGCGCTCCTCCTCGGCGCCACAGGCGGTGAGCATGATCACCGGGGTCTGCTGTTGCTCACGCAGGCGCCGCAACACGGAAAACCCATTGACGTCCGGCAGCATCACATCGAGCAACAGCAGATCCGGCGACTCGCGCAGCGCCGTCTCCAGGCCCGCCTCGCCCAGATGGCAGGCGCTGGTGGCATAACCCTGACCGCGCAGCAGCTCGCCTAGCTGAGCGGCCAGGGTGCGATCGTCCTCGACGATCAGGATGCGAGCCAGGCTGGCAGTCATGTGGCTTACTCAGGGCGATGTAGGCGAATGATTCTCATATATAAAAATCACTTCGGCAACTTCCCCCCGCGCATCGTGGCCAGTTCGGCTCAATACACGTCGCGGCGATAGCGACCTTCCTCGACCAGATACTGCACCGCCTCGTCGCCGAGCAGTTCGCGCAGTGCCGCATCGACGCCACCGGCCATGCCCTGCAGGCTGCCGCAGACGTAGATGGCAGCTCCTTCGGCCAGCCAGGCGTGCAAGCGTTCGTGCCGCTCGCGCAATAGATCCTGTACGTAGCGCTTGTCGGCCTGGTCGCGGGAGAACACCGAATCCAGGTGCTGCAGCTCGCCTGCCTCCAGCGCCGCCTGCAGCTCGTCACCACAAAAGAAATCGCAGGCGCGATTGCGCTCACCGAACAGCAGCCAGTTACGCCCCTGCCCTGCCAGTGCGCGCGCGCGCAGCAGCGAGCGCAGCCCGGCCAGACCGGTGCCGTTGCCGATCAGAATCAGCGGGCGATCATCATCCGGCAGATGGAAACCGCTGTTGCGCCGCACTCGCGCCAGCAACTGGCCGCCGTCGGGCAGGTGCTCGGTCAGCCAGCCTGAGCCCAGGCCGAGACGGCCATCGGCTTGCACCGCCTGGCGCACGATCAGTTGCAGCACACCATCGGCTGCCACCGAGGCGATGGAATATTCACGCGTACCCAGCGGCACCAGCGCGTCGACCAGCGCCTGGGCATGCAGCCCAACCAGATGGGCGAAGCTTTCCGGCAGCTGACGCTCGGCCAGCGCTTCGCCCAGGCTGCTCGCCTGGCCATCGAGCACCACCGGTTCGAGACCGTCGAAGCCCGAATGCTGCAGCCAGGTCTGCACGGCAGCGGCGTCGTGACGCGGACGGATCTCCAGGATGTCGCCAGCCTGCCAGGCGCTCTGCTCGGGCGGCGTCAGGCCGAGCAGGAATACCGGCGCGCCCTGGCTGCCAGGGTTGAGCAGGCGCCGCTCGTTCAGCGTCCAGTTCTGCCAGGGCGCCTCCTCGAAGCGAACCGGCGCAGCGCCGGTCAGGTCACTCAGATGCTGTTGCCAGCGCTGCAACGCGGCCTGGTCGGCGCCATCGACCTCGACGCTGTCGAACAGGCGCTGCGCGCCCTGCAAACCCAGCCAGTCGTTGATACGCCGGGCAAAGCCACAGAAGTGCTGATACTGCCGATCGCCCAGGGCCAGCACGGCATAGCTCAACTGATCGAGCGGCAGCGAGGCGCCAAGCACCTTGCGCTCGAAACCCAGGGCCGCGTCCGGCGCTTCACCATCGCCGAAGGTGCTGACCACGAACAGCGCCTTGCGCGCCTGGCGCAGGCTGTCGGCATCGACGCGCGAAAGCGGCTCGACCCGCACCGGGATACCGGCGGCCTGCAGTTGCCCGGCGCTCTGCCAGGCCAGTTGCTCGGCAAAACCGCTCTGGCTGGCGAAACCGACCAGCCAACCGCCTGCCGCATCATCCCCCTTGAGCGAGCCTCGTGCGGCCAGTGCCGCGCGCTTCTTGCGTCGGCGATCCAGATACAGCAGCCAGCCGGTGATGAAGAACAGTGGCATGGCCGCCGTGGCCAGCATCATCAGGATGCGCCCCGGCAGGCCGAAGTACTCACCGACATGCAGCGCGTAGACGCTGGCCAGCAGCTGCGCCTTGAAGCTCTTGTCGACGTAGCGTTCGTGACGGCTGATTACGCCGCTCTGCGGATCGATCTGGAACTGGTTGAATGCGCTTACGTGGTCGGCATCGTCGAGCATGTACAAGACCGTAGCCGGCTGCCCCGCTACCGGCGACAGGCGCAGGTTCCAGGCGATCAGCTTGGGCCCCGCTGCCTGCTGGATGCTCTGCCACATGGTGTGATAGTCGACTTCGGGCAATGCACCGTTGGGCATCTCGCGGCCACCGCGACCACGGCCTTCGCGTTTTTCCGGTGGCGTATCGGAAAGCAGGTGCGTCAGCCCCTCGCGGTACCAGTCATAGGACCAATACAGGCCTGTGAGCCCGGCGCACAGATAGAACAACAGCGCCCAGGTACCGGCGACAGCATGCAGGTCCCAGTTGAAACTGCGGCCTTTCCTCTTCCAGTCCAGGGTCAGCCAGGTGCGCCAGCTCAGCGCCTTGCGTGGCCAGCGCAAATAAAGGCCGGACAGGCAAAAAAAGAGCAGCGCCAGGGTACTGGCAGCCGTAATCTGCTTGCCCACCTCGCCCATGGACAGGAAGCGGTGCAGCATCAGCATCAACTGGAAGAAGTCCTGGCCGATCGGCTTGGCCAGCACCTCACCGGTGTAAGGGTCGAACACGATGCGCGGCCCGCGCCGCTCACCCGGTGGAGGGGAAAGAAATGCCATGCCTGGCCCGTCGTGCCGACCATCGACCCACAACCCGGTGACGCGGTCAGCGGTGGCCGTCTCGATCCGCGAAGCCAGCTCGGCCGGAGTCAGGTGCCCCTGCTCGCTGGGCTGGATCTGCCAGCGCTCTGCGTTAAGCGCCCGGATGATCTCGCCTTCGAAGCTATAGAGGGCGCCAGTGATGCCCATGATAGCCAACACCAGACCGCCACTGATGCCAAAGAACCAGTGCAACTGGAAGATGATTTTCTTCAACACGACGGAGCCACCCTTACCCTGACCCACTGCGACGGGCGGCTACTCTATATGGGAATAATTTTCATAACCATTCTTTTACGCGATATTTACGCATCGCCCGATTGGCCCAACCTGCGTTGCCTGTCAGCGCGACGCAAACCCGATGGCCGTGCCTCCGCCAGCGCCCGCAGTTATCGGTATAATCGCCAGTTTTCCGGACGCCTGAGGCGCCCTCAACGATTCAATCCAGGCACATATTCATGACCACCCAGGCCGCCGAAGTCGCCAAGCGCCGTACCTTCGCCATCATTTCCCACCCGGACGCCGGTAAGACCACCATCACCGAGAAGCTGCTGCTGATGGGCAAGGCCATCGAAGTCGCCGGTACCGTGAAGTCGCGTAAATCCGACCGTCATGCCACCTCCGACTGGATGGAGATGGAGAAGCAGCGCGGCATCTCCATCACCACCTCGGTGATGCAGTTCCCCTATCGCGAGCACATCGTCAACCTGCTCGACACCCCCGGCCACGAAGACTTCTCCGAGGACACCTACCGCACCCTGACCGCGGTAGACAGCGCGTTGATGGTGCTCGACGGCGGTAAGGGCGTCGAGCCGCGTACCATCGCCCTGATGGATGTGTGCCGCCTGCGTGATACGCCGATCGTCAGCTTCATCAACAAGCTCGACCGCGACATCCGCGATCCTATCGAGCTGCTCGACGAGATCGAGGCGGTGCTGAAGATCAAGGCCGCGCCGATCACCTGGCCGATCGGCTGCTACAAGGACTTCAAGGGCGTCTACCACCTGACCGGCGACTACATCATCGTCTACACCCCGGGCCACGGCCACGAGCGCACCGAAGCCAAGATCATTCAGAACCTCGACTCCGATGAAGCCCGCGCGCACCTCGGCGACATGTACGAGCGCTTCGTCGAGGAGCTGGAGCTGGTGCAGGGCGCCTGCCACGAGTTCGAGCCGGATGCCTTCCTCAAGGGCGAGATGACCCCGGTGTTCTTCGGCACCGCACTGGGCAACTTCGGCGTCGACCATGTGCTCGATGCCGTGGTCGACTGGGCGCCGCGCCCGCTGCCGCGTGCAGCCAACGAGCGCAGCGTGGAGCCGACCGAGGAGAAGTTCTCCGGTTTCGTGTTCAAGATCCAGGCGAACATGGACCCCAAGCACCGCGACCGCATCGCCTTCATGCGCATCTGCTCGGGCAAGTACACCCAGGGCATGAAGATGCGCCACGCCCGCCTGGGCAAGGACGTGCGCGTCGGCGACGCCCTGACCTTCTTCTCCAGCGAGCGTGAGCACCTGGACGAAGCCTATGCTGGCGACATCATCGGCCTGCACAACCACGGCACCATCCAGATTGGTGACACCTTCACCGAAGGCGAAAGCCTGGGCTTCACCGGCATCCCGCACTTCGCCCCGGAACTGTTCCGCCGCGTGCGCCTGAAGGACCCGCTGAAATCCAAGCAGCTGCGCCAGGGCCTGCAGGAACTGGCCGAAGAAGGCGCCACCCAGGTGTTCTTCCCCGAGCGCAACAACGACATCGTCCTCGGCGCCGTCGGTGTGCTGCAGTTCGACGTGGTCGCCAGCCGTCTGAAGGAGGAATACAAGGTTGAGTGCGCCTACGAGGCGGTCAACGTCTGGTCGGCGCGCTGGATCGAATGCAGCGACGAGAAGAAGCTCAAGGAATTCAAGGACAAGGCCTATGAGAACCTCGCCGTCGACGGCGGCGGCCACCTCACCTACCTGGCCCCGACCCGCGTCAACCTCAGCCTGATGGAAGAGCGCTGGCCGGAAGTGAAATTCCGCGCCACCCGCGAGCATCACTAATAGCGGACAAGGCCCGTTCTACGGCAATGCTGTTCACATAGGGGATGGGGGGAACGTGGTCAGTCCCCTCGCCCTCCTGGGGAGAGGGCTAGGGAGAGGGGAAAGACCGCGGCTCTGCGCTACTTTCAGCCCTCTCCCCCAACCCCTCTCCCATAAATGGGAGAGGGGAGCTAAGCGCACACGGCCCTAAATGAACCGCATCACCGCTTAGTGGGCCTTGTACCCGCTACTCCTCTTCCTCCAGCGTCCAGGCAACCAGCGAATCGCCCATGCGCGTGCCGAACGAGCCGTGCCCGCCGGCCATTACCACCACGTACTGCTTGCCGGTCTTTTCAGAAACGTAGCTGATGGGCGTGGCCTGGCCGCCTGCCGGCAGTCTGTCCTTCCACAGTTCCTCGCCGGTGCGCATGTCATAGGCGCGCAGGTAGTAGTCCAGCGTGCCGCTGAGAAAGCCCAGGCCGCTGGCTGTAATCAGCGGGCCACCGAGGTTCGGCACGCCGACGGTCAGGGGGATGCCCAGCGGCGCGCTGTCGCGGCTGGTACCGTTCTTGCGCTGCCAGACCTTGTCCATGCTGCGCAGGTCAACCGCCGTGACATAGCCCCATGGCGGCGCCTGGCAGGGCAGCCCCAGCGGTGACAGAAAGGGTTCCAGGCTGACCATGTAAGGCGCGCCGAGGTTGGGTTGCAGACCCACTTCGCTGCCACCGGAACCGGCCTGCCCGCCGCCCTCCTCACGCTTGACCAGACGCGAGACGAACGCCAGGTAATTGGGCGCGCCGAAGAGGATCTGCCGCTGCGGGTCAATCGCCACCGAGGGCCAGTTGAACACCCCGACGTTGCCCGGATAGATCAGCGAGCCCTGCTCCGATGGCGGGGTGAAGTCGCCCTCGTAACGCAGGCGGTGGAACTGGATACGACAGATCAATTGGTCGAACGGCGTACCGCCCCACATGTCACGCTCGTGCAGCGGCTCATCGGGCGCATAGGTAAGCGCGGAGACCGGCTGGGTCGGCGCGGCGAAGTCGCCTTCCACCGTGCCCTGCGGGACCTGTCGCTGGTTGACCGGCACGATGGGCTCGCCACTGCGCCGATCGAGCACGTACAGATCGCCGCGCTTGGTCGCCTGGATGATCGCCGGCACCGGCCCCTCAGGACCTTCGATGTCCACCAGGCTGGGCTGCGATGGCAGGTCGCGGTCCCAGAGGTCATGGTTCACCGTGCGGAACTCCCAGCGCACCCGTCCGGTTTCCAGATCCAGCGCCACCAGCGCCGCAGTGAAGCGCTCGGCCTCGGGGCTGCGCTCTACCGCCCACTGGTCAGGCGTCTGGTTGCCCATGGGGATGTACACCAGGCCCAGCGCCTCGTCCGCCGTGGCGATGGTCCAGGAGTTGGGCGTGCTGCGCACGTAGGTCTCGCCATCGGCCAGCGGCTCAGTGGCTTCGGGACGACCGGGATCGAAGTTCCATATCAGCTCGCCGCTACGCACGTCGTAGGCGCGGATCACCCCACCCGGCGAGTCCACCGAACCGTTGTCGGTGATCGAGCCACCGACGATCACCAGCTTCTCGGTCACCACCGGCGGCGAGGTGGGCAGGTAGACGCCCAGCGCGTCATCACCCAGGCCAACCTTGAGATCGACCATGCCGGCCTCGCCGAAATCCTCGCAGGGCTTGCCGTCGTGCACATCGAGCGCGTACAGCGTGGCATCGTTGGTCGGCAGGAACAGGCGCTGAGTGCAGCGCGGCGTCGCCGCCGGCGATGGCTCCGGCGCCGCGCCATCTTGCGTGGCAATCGGCGCACCGCGGTACGCTGCAGCATCGTGATAGGCCAGGCCGCGGCAGGTCATGTGCTGGTAGTAGTCGGCCTGGCGGTTGATCGCCGGGTCGAAGCGCCAGCGCTCCTCGCCGGTGTCGGCGTCGACCGCGATGGCGATGCTGTGCGGCGTGCAGATGAACAGGTTGTCGCCGACCTTCAGCGGCGTCACCTGGTTGGTGATCTCGCCGGGGTCGCCCTCGCCAGGCAGGTCGCCGGTGTGAAACTCCCAGGCCTTCTTCAGCCGCCCAACATTGGCCGTGGTGATCTGCTCCGCACTGGCGTAGCGCTCGCCACGCGACGAGCCACCGTAGGCAGTCCATTCGCTGGCCGAACGGCCGGCTGGTACCCCTTCAGCAGCGGCCATGCGCGGCTCGTCGAAACGGCCAGGCAGGCGGTGATAATCCTGCGTCAGCGAATAAACCGCCATGCCCGCGCCGAGCAGCAGGCCGATACCCAGCACCACGCTGGCACCATCACGCCAGGGCTTTTCAGGCGCTATGTGCCGGTTGATCCAGGGCAGCAACAGCCACAGACCGAACACGCACCAGAGGTCGATACGCGGCGCCATCTGCCACCAGTCGAAGCGCACCTCGTAAATCGTCCAGGCCAGGCTCGCCAGCAACACCAAGGCATACAGCCACAGCGCCGCACGCTGACGGCGATGCATCAGCACACCCACCAGCAGCAGGCCGAGGCCGGCCAGCAGGTAGTACCAGGAACCACCCAGCCACAACAGATAGGCGCCACCGAGCGCCAGCAGCGCACCCAGAACAACGGCCGCCCAGGCCGTCAGGGTGATGCGCAGAGGTTTTGCGTTGTTGTTCTCAGTCATCGCTCGCTCCCCGAACCACTGCCCCGTCCAGACCAGGGCCGTGATCTGTGGATACGAAGTGATGGTGAGAGTTCAGCGATTCTGTCGCGCCAGGAATGACAAGCAGCCTGCCTGGCCCTCCCCCACATCGCCCGTGTTGGCATAAAGTGGCGCCTGACCCCGACCCGCCCTGGAGCAGCAATGACCCACCCGAACATCGTCATCCTGACCGGCGCGGGTATCTCCGCCGAGAGCGGCATCCGCACCTTCCGCGCCGCTGATGGGCTCTGGGAAGACCACCGCATCGAAGAGGTGGCCACGCCCGAAGGTTTCGCCCGCGATCCGGCACTGGTGCAACGGTTTTACAACATGCGCCGCGCCCAGCTGCGCGATCCGGCCATTGCGCCGAATGCCGGGCATCTGGCCCTGGCTGAGCTGGAGGCCAGCTGGCAGGGCGAGTTCCTGCTGGTCACGCAGAACGTCGACAACCTGCACGAGCGCGCCGGTTCCAAACGCTTGCTGCACATGCACGGCGAGCTGCAGTCGATGCTGTGCAGCAACTGCCAGCAGCGTTTCCCGTTACTGGAAGACATGCCGGTCAGCCAGGCGTGCACCTGCTGCGGCAAGGTCGGTACCTTGCGCCCGGATATCGTCTGGTTCGGCGAGATGCCCTATCACATGGAGCGCATCCATGACGCGCTGGAGCAGTGCGAGCTGTTCGTCAGCATCGGCACTTCGGGCCATGTCTACCCGGCAGCGGGTTTCGTCGAGCAGGCGCGCCGCGCCGGCGCGCATACGCTGGAGATCAATCTGGAGCCGAGCCAGGGCCATTCTCTGTTCGCCGAGAAACGCTACGGCCCGGCTACCGAACAGTTGCCGCGCTGGGTGGCACAGCTGTTGGCTAGCTATACGTAGGGCGGGTGTAACCCGCCAAAACACAAATGGCCGACTAAGCATTCCACCCGTAGGAGCGGCTCCAGCCGAGAACAGCTTTCGCGGCTGAAGCCACTCCTACGCGAGCAGGGGCAATGTTCAGCCTGCCGCATCCTGAACGGGCGCCGCCGCTTCGGCCGGCACCTCGGGTTCCGGACTGAACGCGCCATTGTTCCAGGCGTAGTAACCCACAGCTAGCGCCAGCAGCAGCGCGATGACCCAAGGCCACAGCACCGGCTTGTTGGCGTAGGGATCGCGCAGCGCACGGTCGCTGCCCTTGGGTAGTTCCGCCATCTGAGTGAGCGCGGTGCCGAAGGGAATGCTGATACGCGCCTTGGCGTTCACCGCCCAGCCATTGGCATCGAGAATCGGCCCCAGGCTGCGGCGGTGCAGTTTGAACCACGCCAGCAGCATGGCCGGGCCGGAAATCGCCAGCAGCACGCCGAGCAGCAGCAACGGTACCTGCCACCACGCCAGCGACAGGATGCCCGTGACCACCGCCGCCAATGCCGTACCCAATGCGCCGACCGCCAGGCCGATGGCCGCGAAGATACCGGCGAACTTGGCGATATCGAACGCGGGTGTCGATGCCGCCGCTGGCGCTGCCCCGGTTTCCCCAACCTTGGCGGCGGTCTTGTTGACCATGTCGGCATCGCGGCTGGCGGCGAGCTTCTGGACCTGATCGGAAACCAGCTTGGAAACGCGTCGATACGGCGACCAGAACGCCTCGCGAATGCTGATCGCGTTCTGCACCACCTTGACCACCGTGGCATCCCAGTCATTGCCGTCGCGGTCGTAGAACAGGCCATGGCGCCCGGCTTGCATATCGCCCTCGCTGCCGGCAGTCAGCGCCACCACGATGTTCAGGGTCTCCTTGCCACGCACCGGCTCGCCACGGCGCGTGCAGGCGCAGTAGAGCAGGAAGCAATCACTGGCTGCTGCAATTTTGGCGTGAGCCTCGACGTTGTCGACCTCGACCACCAGCTCGCAGCTCTTGCCGTCGATATACAGTACGCCGGCCTGGAAGACGGCTTTCTCGTGCCGCGAATAGAAGGCCTGGAAGGACACGAAGTTGCGCAGCAACGTGACCAGGCCGTGACGCAGGCGAATCAGCTTGTCCAGCTCGACCAGGCCGTCCGCCGCCTCGGCCACGGTCTTGTCCTCTTCCACCAGCGCCAGCAGACGCGCCTCAGCGCCCTGCTCCACCAGTTCAAGGATACGCCCACGCTCCAACACATCGGCAATCGCCACCTTCGGCGTCTCGGCGCGCCAGGCCAGGTAGTTGCTGCACAGCGCGACCAGATGCTGCCACTGCTCGCGCGACAGGCTGTCCTGCTCGCCGTAGACCGGCACCACCACACGCTGGTGGAACTCGTCGATGGCGCGCTGCCAGGCCGGGTTCAGGCCCTTGCCCAGCGGCAGCTCGTCGCCATGCTGCACCACGGCCAGCGGCAGGCCAGCTACTTCGCCGGCATCGGCCAGCGACAGCGAGGCTAGACGCACCAGCTCTTCTTCCTGGGCGTTCATCAGTGCCGCCGCACGCGGATCGAACTCGGCCATGGCCACGCGGGTGAAATAGTCGTCGATCTTGCCGCGCACTGCGCTCAGCGCCTCGACCGCCGCCACCGTACCCTCACCAAAGGCGTCCAGCCCCTGCTCGGCAGCGCGGGCATGCCAGGCATGCAGCTGGCGCGCCTGATCGAAGAAGGCAGTGATCTGCTCGGCGCCGATGGCCGGCTCGCCGCTGCGGTCAGTTTGCGCGCCGAGGCAGGCGATAATGTCGGCGATGGCGGCCTTGAGCTCGGCATCCTCGGTCAGGGCTGCCGGCACCAGGCCGTCGCCATTGGGCTGCTGCGGCGGGAACAGCTGCGCCAGATCGGCGGTATCGAGCGGCGTCAGGCTGTCGCCATCAGGCCGCCCGAGCACGCCCAACAGGCGCTGCGCGGCCAGACGCAGGTGCCCGCCCACGGCATCGTCAGTGAGCGAGGAAAGCTGCAGCGGCCCGTCCTCAAACAGCACGGAGGGGTCACGCAGACGCGCCAGCGTCCAGTCCACCACATCGAGAATTTCCGGCGCGCGGATACGACCGTCATTGTTCAGGTCGATGTACTGCAGCATGCGCCGATCCAGCTCCAGGTTGTTCACCGGACAGGCCAGGCTGGCCCAGAGTTTCTGGTCAAGGCCGCGCAACGCGGCGAGGTCGGCGGGGGTTTCCAGTTGCACCTGGTCGAAGCCGCCAGCACGGAAGAAGCGCCAGCGATGCGCGAGAGCTTGAGTCATCTACAAAAGATCCTTTCTTTGTGAGGGCGACTGCGCCAGGGAGCCGGCGATGATCCATCGCTGCGCATCGACGCACGGACCATTCAACAGACTCCTGCTTTCCAGGCGCTGTTCAATTCAGTGTAACCGAGGCACGAAGGCATCGCCGAGCGCCTACCGGCCTGGATCCCATGCACGGTAGAACACTGCGAACAGCATCAGCCGCCCTGGATCTTCTGCAGCAACGGCTCGCACTGGCTCAGCTCGTCACCGGCACTGGGCGCCACCAGAGCCAGCAGCCCGGCTGCCGGCGCCACGGCCACGCCCAGTGCCACCAGCCCGGCACCACGCAGCGCCAGCGGCGTGGCCTGCACGCCTGGCGCGGGCTCCTTGAAGGTGCCGCGCACGTAGAGCGGCGAACGCAGGGAAAAGATGCGAAAGCCCTTGGTGGCCGGGGTGACGGTGAAATCCAGTTGCTCGCTGGCGAAGTTGGCACTGCCGTCCACCTTGATCACCGCGTTGTCGGTATCGATGACGAATAGCCGCGTGCTCATCAGCCCCTTCTCGATGCCGAGATCGGCCGCTGCGCAATGGATCTTCACCTCCTCGTCGCCGAACAGCCGGCCCACCAGGTAGTTGCCGACGTTCAGCCCGGCGATTTCCATCACCCCGCGGCTCACCGCACCATCGTTGATCAACATCTTCAGCTCGCCATCGGCGCTGCCCAGCAGGGCTGCCACCGAGTTGCCGCGGCCACTGAGACGTGCATCGCCGTTCAACTCGCCAAAGCTGGTCTGCATCGGCGCGAAGGTGGGAAACAGCTGCTTGAGTTTGAGATCGCGCGCGCGTAGGCGCATCTGCCCCTGCAACGGCGTGTTTGCACCATTGAGGCGAATCTGCGCATCAAGCACGCCACCGGCCATGCCGAAACGCAGTGGTTCCAGGCTGAGCATGCCGTCGTTGAGTACCACATGGGTATCCAGGTCACTGATCGGCAGTTGCACGCTGTGCACGATGCGCTTGCCGACGAAGCGCACATCGGCATCCATGGCGCGCCAACGGTCGGTACGAAACTCCGAAATCGGCAAGGCCTTGTTCGCCGGCTGCGTGTCGCGTTCGCCACGCTCACGCTTGTCGGCGCTGGAATCAGCACCGATCAGGGGCGCAAGATCACCGAATAACAGCTGGTTGGAGGTCAGGCGGCCGGACAGTTTCGGCCGCGGCTGGCGCGCGACGAAGGTCAGGTCGCCATGGATATCGCTGTCGCCAATACGCCCGTTGAAACCGAGGTAGCGAAAGGTCGCCCCGTCAGCATCACGCAGATCGGCCTGCAGACGACCGTCGGTACTGTAGGGCGGCGTGTCTGGCAAGGTAACGCCGGTCAATGGATAGAGATGGCCCAAACTGGCCCCGGCAAGCTGCAGGCGCAGATCCAGGGCGCCCAGATTCTGCGGGCCGGTCAGGCTGCCGGCGACTTGAATACGGGTGGACCCGATTCGCACATCCGCCTGCAGCGGGAAAGGTTGCGAGGCGTCATGCAGCGCCAGCAAACCACCGACCTTGCCGCTACCGGTCAGCGGCTGACCGCGAAAGCTGCCCTTGGTCTGCCAGGCGAAGGCGTAGTCCTGGGCGCTGGCATCGCTTTCGGCCAGCCGCTCGGCAGCGCTCCTGCCAACGATCTCGGCGAAGGGAATCGGCTCACCCAGCGGCTGGATGACCGCCTCCAGAGCAGTGTTGCTGACCTTGTCATCGAGCTTCACCTGCCCCTGATCGAAGGCGATGGTGCCAATATCCAGCGTCCAGGGGCTGGGCTGCTCGCTGTCGTCCGCCTGTTCGCTACCCAGGTCGAACACCCAGTTGGCGCGACCATCGGCCAGGCGCTGCAAATCGGCATTCGGTGCGCCGAGTTCAATGCTCGGAATGCTCACCGTCTTCCACAGCAGCGGCAGGGGCGACAAACGCAAACGCACGCGGTCGAGGCTGACGAAGGTATCGCCCTGCGCCCAGTCAGGATTGCCCAGACGCAGGCGCTCGGCGGAGAAATGCGGCCAGGGCATCCAGGCGCTCAACCCCTGCTGGCCAGGTTCGCGCTGCCAGATCACACGCAGATCGCCCTCGATGGCGAACGGCCGATTCAACGCCGCCGACACCTGCTCGTTGATCAGCGGCCGCGCGCGATTCCAGTCGAACAGCACCAGAAACAGCATCAGCGCCGCCACCAGCAGCAGGAAAACAGCGAACAACGCGCCCATCAGTTTGCGTACCTGACGCACCCGGCGACCTCCTCATCTGACGTTCGAGTGAAACCCGTCCATAGCCATACGACTGAAAAGATTAGCCAACGCTCCCCGACACTGGCAGCAATGGCGAAAATAGCCCACCCTGAAAGCCCATTCGCGAGCCGACCGATGCGCCTGATCGACACCCACACCCACCTGGATTTCCCGGACTTCGACGCCGACCGCGACGAAGTGCTCGCACGCAGCCGCGCCCTGGGCGTGCAGCGTATGGTGGTGCTCGGGGTGTATCAGGCCAACTGGCAGCGTCTGTGGCGACTGGTCGAGGCGAACGAGGGCCTGTATGCCGCGCTCGGTTTGCACCCGGTGTATCTGGACGATCACCAGCCGCAACACCTTGCCGAATTGCGCGACTGGCTGGGCAAGCTGGCCGGACACGGCAAGCTCTGCGCTATTGGCGAGTTCGGTCTGGATTATTACCTGGCGGAGCTGGATCGCGAACGTCAGCAGGAATTGTTCGAAGCGCAGCTGGAGTTGGCGGTGGCGTTCGAATTGCCGGTGCTGCTGCACGTGCGCCGCGCCCATGCCGCCACCATCGCCACACTCAAGCGCTTTCGCCCGGCACATGGCGGCATCATCCACGCCTTCGCCGGCAGCGTTGAAGAAGCGCGCGAGTACATCAAGCTGGGCTTTCGCCTCGGTCTCGGCGGCGCCGCCACCTGGCCGCAGGCCAACCGCCTGCGCAAGGTGGTGGCGCAACTGCCGCTGGAATCCATCGTGCTGGAAACCGACGCCCCGGACATGGCACCGGCGATGCACCCGAACCAGCGCAACAGCCCCGAATACCTGACGGACATCTGCGCCGAGCTGGCGGCGCTGCGCGGCGTTACGCCCGAAGAACTGGCAATGGCCAGCAGCCGTAATGCCGATGAGCTGTTCGGCTGGGGATAGGTGAGCAACTCTGGGTAGGAGCCCCGCCCCGGGGCGAAACGTTTGCGGCGGGGCGCCGTTCCTATAACACAGCCTGTGGAGATAATGCTGTGTACTTGAAGGTTGTACGCGCTTGGCTCCCCTCTCCCATTTATTGGGGGCACGCCTAGTGGAGAGGGGCTGGGGGAGAGGGCTGAAAACGCCGCGAGACCGCCAGCTTTCCCTCTCCGCAAAGGGGCTGGAGGACTGATCGTGCTCGCCCCTTCTTTTGTGACCAGCATTGCGCACCAGGGCGAAGCGTTATGAAGTCACGATCCAAATTCGCGGCGGGGCGCCGTTCCTACCAGGCTAGCGCGACGGCCGCGGGAATGTTGTGGGAGGGGCTTTAGCCGCGACTATCAAAAAACGTCGCCGCTGAAGCGCCTCCCACGAGGCCAATCCTCACTCACACACGAAACGCGCTGATCAACTGCCGGAGCCGCGCCACCAATTCGCTCAACTCGCGACTGGCCTGCTCGGTCTGGCTGGCACCTTGCGCCGTGCGTTCACCGGCATGATTGATCTCGACGATGTTCTGATCGATATCGTGGGCCACCGCCGTCTGCTGCTCGGCCGCCGCGGCGATCTGCTGGTTCTGGTCGACGATCATGCCCACGGCGCCGAGGATATTCTCCAGCGCCAACTGCACCTTGGCTGATTCGCTCACGGTGCCATCGGCCATCTGGTGACTGGCATTCATCGCCTTCACCGCAGCCCCAACGCCGCCCTGCAGCTTGGCGATCATCGCCTCGATTTCCTCGGTGGACTGCTGGGTGCGCTTGGCCAGGTTGCGTACCTCATCGGCCACCACGGCGAAACCACGGCCCTGCTCGCCGGCTCGCGCCGCCTCGATCGCGGCGTTGAGCGCCAGCAGGTTGGTCTGCTCGGCAATGCCCTTGATCACGTCCAGCACCTGGCTGATCGCGGCACTGTCGCTGGCCAGCTGGTTGATCACCAACACCGATTGGTCGATCTCACCGGCCAGCCGCTGGATCGCCCCCACCTGCTGCTCGACCAGGGCACGACCGCTGACCGTCTCCTGATTCACGCTCTGCGCACTGCCCACCGCAGCGGCTGCGCTGCGCGCGACTTCCTGGGCGGTGGCGGACATCTGGTTCATCGCCGTGGCGACCTGTTCGATCTGCGCTCGCTGGCTGGCCACCGCCTGGTTGCTCTCGCCCGAAACCAGCTCGACCCGGTCGGCCTGTCCGCCAACCTCGCCCACGGTATGGCCGACGCGCTCGATCAAATCGTGAATACGCTGCACGGTCTGGTTGAAGACCTGGCCCAGCTCACCCAGCTCATCGCGGCTCTGTGCCTGGAAGTTGGCCGTCATGTCGCCTGCGGCCACCTTGTCCATCACCTGCCCCAGGTTCTTCAGGGTCGCGCGGGTGGAAACGTAGAAGCCGCTGTAGAGGTAGACGATCAGCAGGAACACCACCACCAGCGCCACCGCCAGCAGCACCATCTGCGCACGGTTTTCGCTGAGTCGTTTGCTCAGTTGATTGTCGAGGAAGGCCAACAGACCATCGTTGAACGCGTAGGTCCTGGCCATCTGCTGGCTGGTCTGCTCATAGAGCTGCGTCCAGGGCGTATCCAGGCTGTCGGCGATGATGACCTGATCCTCGAACAGCACGGCGCTGTCCTTCAAACTCTGGCGGCTCGCCTCGGCCAGGCTGCCAAGGCCGTTCTGCGCGGCGACGTTGCCGGCCAGGGCATCCTGCAGGTTCAACCCATACTCGGCGTGCAGTTTCTCCAACTGCAGCAGCAGGTCGTCGAACTTGGTGCTGGCTGCAGAGTTGAGATAACCCTGGCCCAGGGAATAGGCTCCAACCGCTCGGCCCTGGCTAAGCACATCGGTAATTTGCGGGGTGACGTTGGTGATCAGCTCGGTGATCTGCCGTACCTGACGTTGCGGGTCCTGGCTCAACCCGGCCTGACTGGCCACCAGCTTGATGAACACCTGGGAAGAGCCCAGCAGCTTCTCGACGATGACTGTCTTGCTCTGCAGCGACGTCTCGGCCTCCGCGCTTTTCAACTCGGCCAGCAATTCGTCGCGTTTGGCGACGAACTCCGCTGCCTGCTCGCTATCGCTGGTCACCGGCTGCAGCCCTTGCAGCCCGGCATTGAGCGACTGCTGCAGTTGGCCGATCCGTCCCTCCAGATCCCCCGCCTGACCGGACTGACCGATCATCGAGTTGATCTGCACCAGGTCGTTGAGGCTCTCCAGATCGCGGCGTAGCTGAAGACTGCTGCCGAGCAGCTCGAGGCTTTCCAGAGCCGTCTGGGTGCCGACGAACTGACGATAGGAATCTCGCACCAGATAGAAGTTGGTGACGAGCATGGGCAGGAAGAATAGAACGCTGATCAGGCTGAACTTCATGCCGAAGCTGAGGCGATTCATCAGCGCGATGGCCGGATACAACACGGTCTTCACTCGACGTCTCCAATTGCCATTATTGTTATTAGGTCTCGCTTGGCAGCCGCCGAGCCTCTTACGATCTCGTGACGGTATCCTGCTTCGACCGACATATGGCATGCGGATACATGCGCCGAATACAGGCCGATAAACGTGATGGAAATCACCAAACAGGTCGACTGCCGCCTCCTTATACCGCTTATCGACACGCCTCTCTGTAACTTAAGGTTAAGCAAGCGCAGCGCACATGCTGTCCCGGGCGCGGCCAGGTACAGCGCATGATCCTGATGAAAACGTAGGGCGGGTGAAACCCGCCACCAGGCTAGCCCGGCCGCTCCCGCCCTGCCGGGTTCTGCCTGTGATCGGCGCCTTAGATGAACAGCACCCAGACCGCGTAGCCGGCGTACCAGACCACCGCCGCGCGAATCAGCAGTTGCCAGAGCTGGTCCAGGGTATCGACACCCTCCTCGCCCATCACCGGCGGCGGCATTTCGCCCGCCGCACGCCCGGCCTTGATCACCAGTTGCGCGGCGGAAATATCCCAGCTCAGCAGCTCATGCAGCAGGGCACGGCTGACGGCGACGAAATTGCCGACCAGCGCGAAACTGGAAGCCAGCACCCGCGCTGGCAGCCAATCGAAGGCATGGCGCAGTTGCACGGCGCGCTCACGCAGGGCCGGCTGCTGGGCGTGCTCGGCACTCAGTGCCAGCAGGCGATAGGCCAGCGCCGCCATCGGCCCCAGCAGCAGATACCAGAAGATCACCGCGAAGAAGCTCTGATAGGCCTGCCACAACAGATGCCCCTGAACCTGCTGCAGCAACTCGGCACCCTCCTCCGGCTGCAATGCCAGGTCGCGCTCGGCCACATGGTAGGCCGCCTGACCATCACCGCGGCGCCAGGCGTCACGGAACGGCCCCAGGGCCGCAAGCTGATCGCCGCGACCCAGGCTGTAGATCAGCACCAGCAAATGCACCGGCAAGGCCAGCCAACCGTAGGCCAGCGGCTCGAGGATCAGCAGCACCAGGCCCAGCGCCAGTACCGGCAGCAACACCAGAATGGCCAGGCATAGCCACGGAGCCTGCTGCAGCCCGCCCTGTTGCAGGCGCTGCAGTTGCGCCAGCCAGGGGCCGTCCTGCTGGATGCGCAGGCGCCAGGCGGAAAATTTCTCGACCCACAGCACCAGCAGAATCACCAGAAAACTCATTGCTACCTCTCATTCAATTCGGCATGCAACCGCGGCCAGTCGAACGCCGGCCCCGGATCGGTCTTGCGCCCAGGGGCGATGTCGCAGTGACCGCGAATACGCTGCGCCGACAGCGCCGGGTAGGCATCGAGCAGTTGCCGCGTCAGCTCCGTCAACCTGGCGTACTGAGCATCGCTGTAAGGCACGTCATCCGCACCTTCCAGCTCCACACCTAAGGAAAAATCATTGCAGTTGTCACGCCCCTCGAACCAGGAAACCCCGGCATGCCAGGCACGATCCAGGCAGGAGACGAACTGCGTCAGCCGGCCATCACGCTCGATGAAGAAATGCGCGGAAACCTGCAGCGAGGCGATTTCGGCAAAGAAGGGATGCTCGTGCGTGGGCAGCCGGTTCTGGAAGAACTCCAGCACCTTGCCTGTCCCGAACTGGCCGGGCGGCAGGCTGATGCTGTGCACCACCAGCAGGGATATTTCGCCATCGGGGCGAGCGTTGAAGTTCGGCGAGGGGCAATGATGGATACCCTGAAACCAGCCGGTCGTGGGGTCGAGCTGCATATGGCACTCCTGAGCGTGGCACCACTCTAGAACAGCCGACCCAGACGGCCAAGAGCGAGACAGCAACAGGATGTGCGAAGACGGAAAATAGAGGGGCACAAAGTAGAAGCCGCGCCCCGCGACGAATGGTTGCGGCAACGCTAAGCCAAAAGCTTCGCCCCGAGGCGCAATACTGTTCACTTAAGAAACGGTCGAGCGCGATTAGTCCCCTCGCCCCTCCGGGGAGAGGGTTAGGGCGGGCCGCGTTCTGCGAGGGGAAAAACTGGCAGTTTCGCGGAGTTTTCGGCCCTCTCCCCCGCCCCCTCTCCACTAGGCGTGCCCCCAATAAATGGGAGAGGGGAGCCAATGCCTACGACCTTAAGTGAACAGCATTACGCCCCGAGGCGGGGCTCCTACAAGGCCACTCGCTACCAGCAGCAGAACGTTGCAGGCAACGAATCAGGCGTTCTTCAATTTGCGCAGGTTACCGATCACCGATTCGAGCGCACGATCGAACAGCAATGCATCGTCGAGCAGGCGAATGGTGTTGCGACGGAACTCCACGGCCAGCGCATTGCGGCTCTTTTCCAGCACTTTCATGCCGGTACGGTTGACGAACACGTACTTGCCAGTAGGTTTGATGATCGCCGCCAGCTTGCAGCGCAGCTTGTGCTCATCGTCTTCCTGGAACTCGACCCAACTGCCTACACGCAGACTATCGACCTGCTGCAGCGCCTCGTCATCGTCCGGCATTGCCACGTCCGGCTCCTGAGGCCGGGTCTGACCCGGGGCCAGCAGGACGATCTCCTCGACCACCTCGACCATGGCCGGCGCATCTTCGACCTCTTCCGCTGCCGGCAACTCCAGCAGCGGCAGCTCGATACCTGCTTGCGCGGCGTCAGTGGTGGATTCGGATTCGTCCAGCGCAACCTCGGGCTCGGCCGTGGCGCGCTTGAAGCGCTGGAAAGCCTGCACATGCAGTGCCTCCAGCTGGCTGAAGAATTCGCTAGTGGAGAACGGATCGAAGGCGGCGCTGACCATACCCTCGCGCAGCGCCTTGAGCAGGCCGGGCACCAGTTCCAGCAAGCGCAGTCGCGCCTCGGGATCTTCATGCGGCGCAACGCTCCAGACCAGATCATCCATGGTCTGCAACGCAGCCTGCCATTCGTCCGAGTCCACGCCATGCTTGAGACAGGTGAGCATCAGCACCTTGCTCCAGGCTTCCTGCAGCAGACGCACCACCACTTCCGGTAGGGTCTTGCCCAACAGCCGCTCATTTAGCGCCTGTTCGACCTGACGGCGCGCCAGTTCGGCCTTGGCACTGCCCTCCTCGGCATCACGGGTACGCTGTTCGAGCAGTTCGCTACGGCGACGCTCGTCGCCCGTGAAGGCCATGAACTCGGCGAGCAGCTCGGAGAAGATCGCCGGATCATCGACGAAGTCGTTCAGCAGACGCTGCACCACCTGCTCGATCTTCTGGTACAGGCTGTCGCGCTGCGCATCGTCCTGATCGCCCCAACCCAAGGCCGCGGAGGCGATTTCGTTGAGCAGACGGCGCGCCGGGTGACTGCCGCGACTGAAGAAGGTCTTGTCCAGCACCGCGACCTTGAGCATCGGAATCTGCAGGCGGCCGATCAGCGCCTTGAGCGAATCCGGCAAAGTGCGGTCATCGAGAATGAACTCGAACAGCATCGACACCAGGTTGATCACGTCTTCATCGACTTCGCCGACCACGCGCGCCTTGCCGCTCTTGACGCTGGCACGTTCGAGCAAGCGCTCGAGCTGATCACGCAGATCGAAGTCCGCAAAATCGACTTGTGCCGGGGCACGCTGCTGCATGTGCGACAGCAGGCGCATGAGGTCGTTGCTGGTGATCGGCAGCGCATCGGCCACCTGGGCGCGGCGCGGCATGGCAGTGCCGCGTACCTGCAGGAGCAAATCCTGCAGCGCACCGAAGACTTCCTGAACGCCCTGATCGGCGCCTTCGAGCAGAGGAATGCCTTCCTCGCCCGAGGCCTGGCTATAAGTAGAGGCCGCGGGGCGCTGCTGACGACGCGGCGGCGCCGACTTCAGCTCCGGTAGCACGCCCGCATTGACCAGGGCCTGGTTGGCCTCGGCATAAAGAACATCGCAGCTGCCCAGCACGTATTTTTCGAACAGCTTGAGGATGATCAGCTTGACCTTGATCTCCACGCCCAGGCCGCTGCAGGCATCGAGGAAATACTCACTGAGCAGCGTCGGGCCGAGCGGGTTGCTCTTGTCGTCGAGCTTCTTGCTGATCACCGCATTGAGACGCGTGGTGAGGTGGCCCAGCGCCATGGCATCACGGCTCATGACCTTGGCCACCATGGCATCCAGCGCCACGGTCTCTTCCAGCTCGTCGTTCTGCACCAGGCTCAGGCTGTCGAACGACACTGCATCCAGAGCAGGCTGCTGCTTGCCGATTTCATACTGATTGAGATTGGCGAAAGACTCGAACACCTTCTGCAGGAAACCGCGCTCGATGTTCTTGCGCTTCAGACGCAGGTCGCGCATCGCCTCGAAGAAAGCGTTCTGCTCGGCATTGCTGGTCGCCCGATCCGCCATCTCGAAGAGGGTATCGTCAGCATTGTCGAACAGGCTCTGCAGGCTCTGCTTGAGCTGTTGCGCGGCTTTGTCACGCACCTGAATAAGCGCCACGGGCAGTCTTCCTACCGGCGAAGTTGGCGATTGCTCAGCGGTCGCCTTGGTCAGGGGCACCACATTCGCGTCGGTCTTCATTCTAGTCTCCCGCAGACTGCCCGAACCGGGCTTCCTGGTCTGCACAGCGTCAACCGAGCGTCATCCTTAACGTCAAAGGCCTGGCGTCAATAAAATAAAAAGTAAAGGCATTATAGGGAGGCTGCGCGCCATACCAAGCCAATTTTTTCTAGAGACATGATCCGCATCACAGATAGCCTCACGCCACTTACAGGCGGTAGTCTCTACAACACCCTCGCACCTCTGCAGCCTAACGCTGCCAGCTACGCGCCGCTGCACCGGTGGTCGGCGCATTGCCATCAATAAGAGCCGCAGTGCATGGCAAAAGTGCCCAGTCAATAATCGAAAACCGAACGGCGCAGAACGGCACTCGACCGTTGCCCCGCCCCCGCCTGGCTCTATAATCGTCCCTCGCCTACACCGGAGCCGACCATGCCCAACCTGACACTCGCCGAACTCAGCAGCGAAATCGAAGCCAATGTCCGCCGCGCCCTGGCCGAAGACATCGGCAGCGGTGATATCACCGCCCAGCTGATTCCGGCCGAGCGCCTGGCCAGCGCTCGAGTGATCACTCGCGAGGCGGCGGTTATCTGTGGTGCGGCCTGGGTCGATGCGGTATTTCGCCAGCTCGACCCGCGCGTGGCGGTGCACTGGCAGGTGCAGGACGGCGACCGCGTTCAGGCCGGCCAGACCCTGTTCACCGTCGAAGGCCCGGCCCGCGCCCTGCTCAGCGGCGAACGCAGCGCCTTGAACTTCCTGCAGACCCTGTCCGCCGTTGCTACCCGCTGCCGCCATTACGCCGATATCGTCGAAGGCACCCAGGTCAAACTGCTCGACACCCGCAAGACGCTTCCCGGCCTGCGCCTGGCACAGAAATACGCCGTGACCTGCGGCGGCTGCCACAACCACCGCATCGGCCTGTTCGATGCCTTCCTGATCAAGGAAAACCACATCGCCGCCTGCGGCGGCATCGCCCAGGCAGTTTCAGCCGCCCAGCAGATCGCCCCCGGCAAGCCGGTGGAAGTGGAAGTGGAAAGCCTGGAAGAACTGCGCGAAGCGCTGGAAGCCGGCGCCGATATCGTCATGCTCGACGAGCTGTCATTGGAAGATATGCGCGAAGCCGCAAACCTCACCGCCGGCCGCGCCAAACTCGAAGCTTCTGGCGGCATCAACGACAGCACCTTGCGCACGGTCGCCGAAACTGGGGTTGATTACATCTCGCTAGGGACGCTGACCAAGGATGTGAAGGCGGTGGATTTGTCGATGCGCTTGACACTGTGAGCCACTGACCACTGCAGGAGCCGCGCCCCGCAGCGAATCGCAGCTTCATCGACGTCTCGTAGGACTACACAAAATTCGCCCCGGGGCGGGGCTCCTATAGATCGAACCACGCTCTAATCTTACGGGTTCTTACTGCCAGACTCGCAAGCGTGATAGAGCACACTGCCTAGCCCAGCAGCCTTCTGGCATGATGGCCTTATGAAGCCCTCACGAAGTCGAGCAGCACAGTGAACGAAGCGTTATTTCCCCTGCAAGAACGAATCAATTCGGGAGCTGCAGTCGTCGGCATATATGGCCTCGGCTATGTCGGCCTTCCCCTCGCATTGCGCTTCTGTGAAGTCGGTATCAAGGTCATCGGTTTCGATATCGATGATGACAAGGTCGACACCCTCAACGCCGGGCAAAGTTATATCGAGCGATTGACGCCTCAGCGCATCAAGCACGCCTTAGCGCAGGGACTGGAAGCTACTACCGATTTCGCCCGCAGCGGTGAAGTCGACGCACTGATCATCTGCGTACCCACCCCACTCAACGCACACCGCGAACCCGACCTGAGCTTCGTCATCAACACGGTAGAAGCAATACTTCCCCACTTCCGGGCCGGCCAACTCCTCAGCCTGGAGAGCACCACGTGGCCAGGAACAACAGACGAGGAGCTCGCTCCCCGCTTGGCGACGAAGGGATTTATCCCCGGTGAAAACTGCGCACTAGTGTTCTCCCCCGAACGGGAAGACCCGGGCAATCCGGACTATGGCACCCATGACATCCCCAAGGTCATCGGCGGCATGACGCCAAGCTGCCTGGAACTGGGCCGGGCACTCTACCAGCACGCCATTCGTTCATTAGTGCCTGTCAGCAGCACCCGTACTGCAGAAATGACCAAGTTGCTGGAGAACATTCACCGCGCAGTAAATATTGGCTTGGTCAACGAAATGAAGATCGTTGCTGACAAGATGGGCATCGATATACATGAAGTCATTCGCGCTGCCGCAACCAAACCCTTTGGTTTCACGGCTTACCATCCTGGTCCAGGCCTGGGCGGCCACTGCATTCCCATCGACCCGTTCTACCTGACCTGGAAGGCCAAGGAATACGGCATCAATACACGCTTCATTGAACTGGCCGGCGAGATCAACCACTACATGCCACACTGGGTCGTGCAGAAAACAGCGGACGCCCTCAATGAGCATGGCAAGGCGATCAAAGGCAGCCGCATTCTGGTGCTGGGCCTGGCCTACAAGAAAAACATCGACGACAGCCGCGAGTCGCCGGCCGTGGAAATCATGGAGCTGCTGCAAAGCAAAGGCGCCGTGGTCGACTACAGCGACCCGCACATCCCGACCTTTCCAAAGAAGCGCGACTATCACTTTGACCTGAAGTCCATCGAGCTGAGCGTAGAACATATTGCCCGCTACGACTGCTTGGTTCTTGCTACCGATCACGACGGCTTTGATTATGAGCTGCTACAGAGCCAGGCGAAGTTGATTGTGGATACACGCGGCCGCCTGCAACGGCGAGGCAATGTGGTTCCGGCCTAAGCACCGCCTGGCTACAACAACAGATAACGGCGAGACAGCATGATCAAGCGCCCGCGCATCCTCCTGATCACCCGCAACCTTCCCCCTCTTGTCGGGGGTATGGAGCGCCTGAACTGGCATATGGCTGATGAACTAGCCAAACAGCACGAGGTGCAGGTGATCGGCCCGAGAGGAGCGGCAGCACTGAAGCCCCAATCTGTCATCCTGACTGAAGCGCCACTCAAGCCCCTACCACTGTTCCTGCTGATGGCATTTTTCAGGGGGGTGTGGATTACCTTACGCTGGAAACCGGATGTCATTCTCGCGGGTAGCGGCCTTACGGCGCCCATTGCCCGGCTGCTAAGCAAACTGCGCGGCGCCCGCTCGGCAGCCTACCTGCATGGCTTCGACATTAGCGTCAATCATGTCCTGTATCGCAGACTCTGGCGGCCAATATTCAAGAAGCTAGATAAGGTCATAGTCAACAGCTCGCCCACGCAAACGCTGGCCGTCGCAGCTAGCGTCAATCCAGCCAATATCAGCATTGTCTATCCCGGCGTCAGCCTGCCAGAAGCACCACAACCGGCAGAACGCATTACAGCATTTAAAGAACAGCACGGACTGGCCGGTAAAAAGATTCTACTGTCTGTAGGCCGCCTGACCACCCGTAAGGGATTGCGGGAATTTGTAGAGCAGGCCCTGCCCACCATCGTGCAGGCCGAGCCTGATAGCGTGCTGGTAGTGATTGGGGAAACACCAAAGAACTCCTTAGGCGCAGAAATCCAAAGCGTTGAAAGCATCCAGGCTCAAGCAGCAAAGTCTGGCGTGTCGGGGCATATCCGGTTTCTGGGCGTAATCACTGACAAGAAACGGCTGGCTACTGCCTACGAAGCCGCTGACGTACATGTATTCCCCGTGCGCCATATTCCCGATGACCCGGAAGGTTTTGGCATGGTCGCCATCGAAGCCGCTGCGCATGGGTTACCTACAGTGGCGTTTAATAGTGGCGGGGTGGTCGATGCAGTTGCAGAAAGGCAATCCGGTCATTTGATTGTACCTGATAATTACTGCGCACTGGCTCAAGCTGTATTGCAAATACTGGTTGATGATCCAGCTATGTGGCGAACTAACACAACTACCTATGCTCAGGGTTTTGCCTGGCCAGTCTTCGGTCAGCGCATAAGCGCGGCATTGAAATCGGATTATCATGACCGAGCCTAAAAACCTAGCGACTCAAGAGTCGGCAGCAATCTCGCGCCTGGCGACAGTCACAGTAACCTTCAATCCCTCACAGATGGAGCTGGAGGCACAGCTACATGCATTGCCTACATCCAGCATCAAGGTCATTGTGGACAATGCATCCCAGCCTCAGACTTGGGCAGAGATAGAAACTGTCGCCAGCAAATTTAAGGATGTCCATCTGATACGAAGTGACTCCAACCTGGGTCTAGCAGCCGCTATCAACCGTGGCGTGAATTGGTTAGCTACATTGACTCCCTGCCCGGAATTCGTACTCTTGTTAGACCAAGACAGCGAGCCACAACCAGGCAGCATTACCGCTCTACTTACTGCGTTCGAAAATCTTCAATCACAGGAGTGCAAAGTAGGATGCGTGGGACCATTACTGGCAGATCCCGATACCGGTCTGACACATGGTTTTCACCAAAGCAGCCGATGGAGGTGGACGCGGGTTTATCCACCAATAGGTTCGGCCTCACCCATACCATGCTCCAACCTCAACGGCAGCGGAACACTTGTGCCCATTAACTTGTTTCAAGAATTGGGCGGCCTCGATGAAGAATTATTCATTGACCACGTAGATACGGAATGGGCCTTTCGTGTCATGGCACACGGATACAGCTTGTGGGGCATTCCGAAAGCGGTGTTTAACCACAGCATGGGTCAAGCCAGCGTACGCTTCTGGCTATTTGGGTGGAGAGTCTGGCCGGTTCGCTCACCGAAACGACATTACTACCTATACCGCAATGCCGCCTCCCTTATGAGGCGATCTTACATCCCCAGGGTCTGGAAAACCTGGGCTGTGGTAAAGCTAATTCTGACCGCCGCCGTTGTGGCCATGACAGACCCCTCCCGCAGCCAACAAATTAAAAGCATGTGGCAAGGGATAAAAAAAGGCTCCCCCAAAAGCGCAACCTGCAGACACCCCTTACCGCCAAGCCAATAAGAAAGTGCGGACAAGTATATAGAGATATGATCGGAATGAACGCCAACAACCCTGGTCATTGGTCACGCGGCCAGCTTGAATCTGTCATTAAATGCCCTGCCTGTGGCAGCGCCATACGCATCTCGACAGCTTTCGAGCGCCGCGACAACGAAAGCTCCATGCCGGATCTGTGGCGCATGGTGCAATGTAGTGACTGCCAATCCATTTGGCTTGATCCTCGCCCCGATGCGCAATCGTTACCGCGCGCCTATGACAATTACTACACGCACAGCGCAGAGTCCGATGAGATCCCACAAAGCGGAACCAGCGGGCTAGCCTGGAGCCTGATTCATGGGTACCTCAACCAGCGCTTCGGCATGCATCGGAAACCTGCGGCAGGATGGGGATACTACGTTTTCTCTCTCATCGAGCCATGGCGACTTAAACTGGACTATTACGGCCGACACTTAACGCGTAGCCGGGCAGAAAAGCCAGGTCGACTACTGGATATCGGCTGTGGCAATGGGGCATTTCTGTCGCGCGCCATCGATATGGGTTGGCAGGTACAAGGCTGCGAGATTGACCCCAAGGCAGTAGCCACCTGCCGTAGTATTGGTATCGACGCAACGGAAGGTGATGCCTTTCATCCATCCCTGCTCGAGCAGTCCTTTGATGTCATCACCATGAGCCATGTACTCGAGCACGTGACTGATCAACCTCAGTTATTGCAACGCGCCTATAATTTGCTAAGACCCGGAGGGATGCTATGGCTTGCATTACCGAATCCAGAGAGTATCGGACTTCGCGTGTCCGGCTCAGCGTGGCACGCATTGCATCCGCCGTACCACCTATGCATTCCAAGCCAGGCAATTTTGCTGAGTTGGCTCAAGGAAAAAGGATTTTCCGACATACGATTCTTACGGCGCGGAACGCACGTTCGAAATGTTTGGCGAACCTCACAAACCATCGCCCAACGAGAGGCCATTGCCAGCCCATCTAAAAGTCAACTGCTGGTTTGGCGGATAATCGCAGATGCACTGGCAACCGTCAGCCCACGTAGAGCCGAGGAAACGGTATTACTCGCAAAAAAGCCGGAATAAATCAATGGAAGCCGATATAACATTAATCATTGGACTCGTGCTCCACTTTCGCACGCCAGAGAAAACGCTTGCCTGCCTTCACTCTCTGCAACGAGAGGGTATACGCCAAGCCATCGTTATCGACAACTCAGAAGACGACGGGAAGTCCATCACCTCTATGCAAAATGGAATGGAGGCACTTCGTAACATCGACTTCGACGCCATAGTGCTATGCCCTAGCTGTAACCTGGGTTTTGCGGGCGGTGTCGCATATGGCCTTGAATTCATAACAAGCAAACAGCCCTGCCATATATTGCTTATCAACTCGGACGCCAGACTCACCACAGGGTCACTTGATCACATGCGCCATGCGCTAAAAAACGCCGAAATAGTTGCCCCAAGAATTGCGCAAGGTCATCAACCGCCTACCTCACCGCTCGCCTATTACGACCAACTCCTGGGCCTTATAACATGGACTCCCAAGCTAATGCCGTTGCCCCATGCCAGCGGCTGCTGCCTGTTAATACACCACAATCAGACCCGACCCTCTTTATTCGATCAGGATTTTTTCTTCTACGGCGAGGACGTAATGTTCGGCCTCGACGCCCAGCGACGGGGTATCACAGTGCAAGTATGTGCAAGCGCCGTGGTTTCGCATGCAACCTCATCAAGCGCAAAAAATGGCTCGATGTTTTACGAATACCACATCAATCGAGCACACTGGCTACTGGCCACAAAGCTGGCGCGCAATCCGCTGGAAATGTGTGCATTTATCATTGCAAGAAGCCTCACTCTGCCCCTGCGTGCCTTGATACGAAGCTTCCGCTTCCGCTCACTTGTTGCATGGAAAGGTCTGTGGGCTGCAACAACTGACGTACTGCGCGGGCGCCGTCGCAGTTTTACACCATCACCTTAGCTGTTTTCTGGTTGGTACTCACAACCAAGTAACAACCCAATATAGCCATGGTCCACTCCGAACACGCCAGAGCTAACGGCATACCGATTATGCCTATGTAATGGGTGAAAATAATGGCCGCTATGAGCATAGAGACAAGGCCAGCCACCTCGAACCCCGCACGCATCCAAGGTTTGCCAATGGCCATGAGCGTGCTGCCTGCAGCAATACGCAGGGCCATACCAGGCACTGCTAGGCAGAGCCAGTGAATTATGTACTCAATCCCATCGTATCTCTCACCAAAAAGCCAGGAGAAGATCGGAGCTGCAAACCACAGCGCAGTAGCCAGCACCGTGCTATATGCCAGCGTTATCGAGAATATCCACCGCAACAGCCGGACCGTACGCTCAGGTTGTTCCTGGCTCTCACGGAACAAACGCGGCAGCGCCGACTGCATCATGGCGATCACAGGTAATGTAGCGGCACTGATGACACGGGATCCTGCCGCATAAAGCCCACCTGTCATGGGTGGAAGCAGCTTGATGGCTAGCATTTTATCGAGCTCAGTCGGGCCTGCTGCAGTGATCGCCAGCACACCATAACCCTTCGCTTGGTGCCACTGGGCCTTACTTGGCAGCCGCCAAGCGCTCGGACGTGGCCAAGGGGTAGACATGGTAGAAAATGCAACGATCAGTGCAATAACCGCAGTAAAGCAATAGAGATAGCCAAATACGATCAACGGATCATCGGGACTCCATAGGATTACAGCCATAACCGCCACCAAACGCAAAATTAGAGGAAAAACCAACAGCAATTGAGAGCGTGCAATCCTTCCTAATGCCTGATGTTCAAATGCGGGCAAGCCTAGTAATGGCAATAAAATAATCTCCGCAATACCAATGTTTAGTAGCACAGCCAGCGACGTATTGGCCTCATGCAGCACAAAAGCGCAGAGCAGTAAATAAGCCATCAACAGAACACTGCCGCAAAGCAGTGTGCAGGGAATCGCGGAAGGCAACACTTGCTCTCGACGTGAGGAGTCCTTGGATACCTCGCCCAAAAGAACCAGATGCATTCCACACGTAGAAAGCGTTCCCAACAGCACAGCTAGCGCTGCAATACCCGCAAACGCCCCAAATTGCTCAGGTCCCAGCATCCGGGCGACCAGCAGCAAGGTGCCAGCCTGCACCATGAGGCGCAGCCCCAGGACAAAACTGGTACGAATAGTCGCGAGAGCGATCGGTCCCTTGAGCATGTTCAATCGTCTGTCATCCAGTAGCCGAGCGTATTGGGCGCAACTGAGAGCTTGACCAGCACCTAGTTCCCGGCATGCATGGCTCGACTCAATCCCTGCCCTTGTACATCAACGCCGTGATCTGCTCTGAAATAAGCCCCATCAGAAACACCATCACAGCGCCGCTGTACAACAATGCACTCATATTGGTGAAGCGACCGAAACTATACAGGGTATAGCCATACCAGCCCGAAGCAAGCAGGAACATGGCCAGCGCAACCGGGGCGAAGATCTTCACCGGAGAAAACAACGTACCGATCTTGAAGATGATCAACAAAAAACGGGTGCCATCACGTAACAGGCGGATATGGCTTTTGCCGATACGCTGGGCGGCATGAATCGGTACGTAAGCCACTGAATAGCCTGCACGGAAAAAAGCCATGGTGCTGGTAGTGGGGTAGGAGAAACCGTTGGGTAACAAATAGAGGAATTCGCTGAACTTATTGGCTCGTACAGCGCGGAACCCCGAAGTCAAATCCTCAACCCGATGACCAGTCATCCAGCTCGCCAAGCGGTTGTACAAGCCGTTGGCCAGCCCGCGCCCCACACTGGCCTGCGAACCCTTCTGGCGCGCTCCCACAACCATGTCGTGCCCCTGCTCGATCAACTCCAGCAGGCGGGGAATATCCGCCGGGTCATGCTGACCATCAGCGTCCATAAACACGATTATCTCACCACCTGCAGCACGCGCACCGGTCTTGATAGCAGCACCATTGCCCTTGCTGTAAGGGTGATGAACAACCTTGGCTCCTGCTGCCTCGGAAACCTCAACCGTATTGTCGGTAGAGCCGTCGTTGACCACAATTACCTCAGCATCCGGATAATACTGGCGGATGCCGGCAACAGTTGCACCAATGGCGGTAGACTCGTTCTTGGCGGGGAGGATAATGCTGATCGTCATGGAGCTTCCGTGGCAGTGTTCTTGATATTCATAGCCTCTCTCAAGGCATCTTTCAGATAGGTTATATCCTGCTCATAGGACATACGCGAACGCTTCAGCTTGCGCGAGTCTTGCTGTGCAAGTACTTGAGTAGCCTGCTCCAGCAACGCTAGCGCTTTTTCCGGATAACCGGCAGTCCCCATTTCTGCCACCATTGCAAGCGCTGCGTCGGTTTCCTGATAGCGGCTTATCGCCTGACTGTAATATCCGTAAGCTTGTGCAGCATCACCAATGTGCAGGTATAGCTGGGCACGCAGGTACGCTACCAGACGCACAAACAACGGGAACTGGCCGTACACCGGACTGCTTTCCATCGTATCCAGCAAACTCAGGCTGTAGCGCGCATAGTCGAGAGAATTACTTGCGGTATTTTCACCCGTCACACGCTCTACCAGAGTACGTATGCCCTTCACCGTTTGGGCATCGAACTCCTGCGACTTGAGGCGTTCACCTGCCTGGATAAAATCTTGCTCATTGGCTTGCCCTACCCAGACCTTCTGCAACAGCAGGCGAGCAGTCAGTAGAGAGCTGTGCGGCAAACGTCGGCTCGCTGCCAGCAGATAGTCATTGGCCTTTTCATAGTCGCCATTATTCATGTAATGGGCCGCAACTGCGTTGACGGCTCGTGGCGAGTCGGTAGCCGACTGCACCCAATACAGCTCCAACTTATCGTTATCACTCCATAGCGATGCACGCAACCAGGTCATGGATGCGAGAATACCCAACACGACAACGGCCAGCACCGGCAACAGCTTGAAACGAGTACTGTAGATGACACAGTAATAGGCCAGCGGTAGAAACGAGAACAGCGACGCCAGATGGTTACGGTGCTCGAAGTACAGCTCTAGCCCGACGACGGTGGACTCCATCAGGTGAGAGGCAAGAAAGAACAGTACACCCAGACTAACCAACGGTGCCTTTTTACGAACAGTAAAAGCGACCGCCAGCAGAGCTACAAGAAAGGTAATGGCAAAGAAAGTGCTAGCCGGCTCAAACACGCCCTTGGAAATGACATAACCATCCTGATAAAGGCCATTGCCTTCAATTCTCGGTACGAACAGATGCAGTAAATATTCGCAGACAATTCGGGCTTCAGTCAGCAGACGCTCAATCTGATTAAAATTTCGATTAGGCCAGGGGTTATCCGAAAAATCAATATAGCGGGCTAGCAACGCAACAATGGCCAGCGAGGGCAGCCAGAGAAACAGGGCGCGCCACTGCCACGCAGGTCTACCCTCTTTCGGAAGGCAAAACTCGATCACCAGCACCAGCAAAGGCAGCAACGCACCGTTCTCCTTGCTGAAGGTAGCCAGTAAGGTTCCAGCTGCTAGCCCCAAACTCATAAGGATATAGGCGCGTAGCGGGCGTATTGCCAACTGCAGTCGCCCATACAGATACAGAACGATCCCGGCTAGGCAGAATAGCGTCGCCAGTTGTGCCATACGCTGTACCACATATAGAGTGGTAGATACCATGTACGGGTGCAGCAACCACAGGGCACAGGCCAGAGTAGCGATATATTGAGCCTGTTTTTCACTAACACTCTTAAGGTTGCGCAGGAGCAACAAGGTGGCCCAGCACAGCAGTAGACTACATAAAATATGAATCAATAGATTGGTTTGCTTGAACCAGGGGGCATGGCTAGGCCAGGTGTTGTCATCCAACAAAAAGCTGGCCAATGAAATGGGGCGCCCTGTTGGACCGGACCAACCACTGAAGACAAAGGCTCGGAAACTTTCCCAGTCCACCACCCCGCCATAATTGGCCATGCTGTCCAGATTCGGATTGTCATCGAATAGAAAGCCACCGGCAAGCCCAGGCCAATAAACCACTGCACCCAGCACGCCTAGCAGTAATAAAAAAAAGGAAGGAAACAGAGCAACGACCGAGCGCATTAATCATCCTTGGCCAAAAACAAAACTGCCCGCGATCGCGGGCAGCCTTGGCAGTGCATTCCGCCTAATTAATTACGGCAGGAAGTGGGGTAGTACTTAGTTTCAGTAGTACCGTCTGCCTTGCAGGTCCAACTCACAGAACCAGCAGCAGTAGTTGGGCTCAGAATCAGCTCAGCACCTTGAATGCCTTCGGATACACCAGTACTTTTCATGAGAGCGGTGATTACGCCACCGTCTACTGTAACCGATTCAACATAGTTGCCGGTGATATCCCCAGCATCCGCCAGACCTGCAGAGTCGTTATCAGCCGGGTAGGTACCTTTTGCGCTGTAAAACTCAGAAACGGCAGTGCGGGCGCCAGAGGCGAGGGTCATAGCTTCGGACATCTGCGAGCGAGCGGTGTAATCCTGATAAGCCGGCAGTGCGATGGCAGCCAGAATACCGATGATCGCAACCACGATCATCAGTTCGATCAGGGTAAAACCCTTCTGCATTTGAGCTTTCATTCGTTAACTCTCCTAGAAATTGACAGGTCCAGCGACCTGAGCACGATAATGCAGCCAGCGTGCCAACTTCAGCAAGCATGCCAAATGGGGCTATTCGACCAGGCCGTCGCACATTGCAACACCGCCGACGGACACTAACTGACCTTTTTCGTCACCTGGCAAAGCGTGGTTTGGCAGGCGCCAGCAACTAAGCTATAAGGCAGGCATTGTGCGTGGAGCCCCTCAATGAACGAAAGCGTATCCCTGTCCGGCTTGGCCAAGCAGATGGTGCTGGCCGAATTGCTGGACGAAAAAGCAGCCCAGCAAGCCCAGCAGCAAGCTCAACGTAACAAGCTGTCGCTGGTCACCTATCTCGTACAGAACAAGCTGGTTAAAAGCCGCGCTTTGGCCGAGCTAGCTGCAGAGCAGTTCGGCGTGGCCTTTTTCGACCTCAACGCCATCGATAAGGAAGGTCAACCCAAGGATCTGATCAGCGAAAAGCTGGTACGCCAGCACCGCGTGCTGCCGCTATGGCGTCGCGGCAACAAGCTGTTCGTCGGCCTTTCCGACCCTTCCAACCATCAGGCTGTCACCGATGTGCAGTTCAGCACCGGCCTGACCACAGAAGCCATCCTGGTCGAGGACGATAAACTCGGCGATGCCATCGACAAGTTCTTTGACTCGGCCAATAGCGGCATGGACGACCTTGCTGACGTCGACCTGGATGGATTGGATGTCGAAGTAGTCGATGACGACAAATCCACAGGTGAAGGCGGCGCCGATGCGGACGATGCGCCAGTGGTGCGTTTCGTCAACAAGATGCTGCTCGATGCCATCAAAGGAGGTTCATCCGATCTGCACTTCGAACCCTACGAGAAAGCCTACCGAGTACGCTTCCGCACAGACGGCATGCTGCATGAGGTTGCCCGGCCGCCAATCCAGCTCGCCCCACGAATATCCGCACGCCTGAAGGTCATGGCAGCTCTGGATATTTCCGAGCGGCGCAAGCCGCAGGATGGCCGGATCAAGATGAAGATATCCAAGAGCAAGGCTATCGATTTTCGCGTCAATACGCTGCCCACGCTTTGGGGCGAGAAGATCGTGATGCGGATTCTCGACCCCACCAGCGCGCAGATGGGGATCGATGCCCTAGGTTACGAGGAAGAGCAGAAGGAGCTGTATATGACAGCCCTGAAGCAGCCGCAAGGCATGATCCTGGTCACCGGCCCCACAGGCTCGGGCAAGACAGTATCGCTCTATACCGGCCTGAACATCCTCAATACGCCTGATGTGAATATCTCCACCGCGGAGGACCCGGTGGAAATCAACCTCGAGGGGATCAACCAGGTCAACGTGAATCCCAGGCAAGGCATGGACTTTACCCAGGCGCTGCGCGCCTTCCTGCGTCAGGACCCGGATATCATCATGGTGGGTGAGATCCGCGACCTGGATACCGCCTCCATCGCCGTCAAGGCCGCGCAGACGGGACACATGGTGATGTCCACGCTGCACACCAACAGCGCCGCAGAAACCCTGACCCGCTTGCGCAATATGGGTGTGCCGTCGTTCAACATTGCCACCTCGGTCAACCTGATCATCGCCCAGCGCCTGGCGCGCAAGCTGTGCAACACATGTAAGAAAGAGGTGGCGGTACCACGCGAGACTCTCTTGGCGGAGGGCTTCCCCGAAGACAAGATCGGCACCTTCAAGATTTACGGCCCGGTCGGCTGCGACAATTGCAAGGGCGGGTACAAAGGGCGTGTCGGTATTTATGAAGTGGTTAAAAACACACCCAACCTGCAGCGGATTATCATGGAGGAAGGCAACTCAATCGATATTGCCACACAGATGCGCAAAGACGGCTTTAATGACTTACGCACCTCCGCTTTGCTCAAGGCCATGCAAGGGGTCACCAGCCTTGAGGAAGTCAACCGCGTAACCAAGGATTAACCATGGCGGAAAGAGCTCTAAAAACCAGTGTGTTCACCTGGGAAGGTAAGAATAAAAGCGGCGCCGTCGTAAAAGGAGAGATCAGCGGACAAAACCCGTCATTGGTCAAGGCACAGCTGCGCAAGCAAGGCATCAACCCGACCAAGGTGCGCAAGAAGTCGGGACTTTCTCTGGGCGGGAAAGGAAAGAAAATCAAGCCCATGGACATCGCCCTGTTCACCCGGCAGATGGCAACCATGATGAAGGCTGGCGTACCGCTGTTGCAGTCTTTCGACATCATCTCCGAGGGTTTCGACAACCCCAATATGCGCAAGCTGGTGGATGAGGTGAAGCAAGAGGTGGCTGCAGGTAATAGTTTTGCCGCGTCACTGCGCAAGAAGCCCGAGTATTTCGATGAGCTTTACTGCAACTTGGTGGAGTCTGGCGAGCAGGCCGGTGCACTAGAGAATCTGCTGGATCGTATCGCCACCTACAAGGAAAAGACCGAAGCGCTGAAAGCCAAGATCAAGAAGGCAATGAATTATCCTATTGCGGTGATCATTGTAGCGGTGATTGTCTCGGCCATTCTTCTGATAAAAGTAGTACCGCAATTCGAGGAGGTATTCGCCAGCTTTGGAGCTGACCTACCAGCCTTTACACTGATGGTGATTGGGATATCCCAATTTCTTCAAGATTGGTGGTTCATATTTTTGATTGCTATTTTTGCGGCGATATTTGCTTTCAAAGAAGCAATGAAACGCTCGCAGAAATTGCGCGATTCAGTGGACCGTGGCGTACTAAAACTGCCGATCGTAGGCGACATCCTCTATAAGTCCGCCGTCGCTCGTTTCGCGCGCACGCTCTCGACCACCTTTGCCGCTGGTGTTCCGTTGGTAGATGCCCTGGATTCGGTTTCCGGCGCCACCGGCAACGTGGTGTTCAAGAATGCTACCAATAAGATCAAGGCCGATGTCTCGACGGGTATGCAGCTTAATTTCTCGATGCGTACCACAGGCACCTTTCCTTCCATGGCTGTGCAAATGACTGCCATTGGTGAAGAGTCCGGTTCGCTGGACGAGATGCTTGACAAGGTAGCCAGCTTTTACGAAGCCGAGGTGGACAATATGGTCGATGGCCTCACCAGCTTGATGGAGCCCATCATCATGTCCGTACTGGGCGTACTGGTTGGTGGCCTGATCATCGCCATGTACCTGCCAATCTTCCAGTTGGGTGCCGTGGTCTAATCAATGCCCGTACTTGAATTCCTGGCCAGCCATGTGCTGGCCTTTGTTTTATGCGCCCTGGCCTTAGGTCTACTGGTCGGTAGCTTCCTGAATGTGGTCATTTACCGCCTACCGCAAATGCTTCAACGCGACTGGCAAAGCCAGGCCCGTGAAGTTCTGAAGCTGCCAGCAGCGCCTGCTGCACAGACCTTCAACCTGATCCTCCCAAACTCCTCATGCCCTTGCTGCGGCCATGAGATTCGTCCCTGGGAAAACATCCCGGTGATCAGCTACCTGTTCCTGCGCGGTAAGTGCTCGAACTGCAAGACGCCGATCAGTAAGCGTTACCCCATCGTCGAGCTGGCTTGCGGCCTGCTTTCCGGCTATGTCGCCTGGCATTTCGGTTTTACTTGGCAGGCCGGGGCGATGCTGGTGCTGGCCTGGGGGCTGCTGGCGATGAGCCTGATCGATGCCGATCACCAGATTCTGCCGGACGTGCTGGTGCTGCCGCTGCTGTGGATGGGGTTGATCGTCAATTATTTCGGGCTGTTCACCAGCCTGGAGGATGCGCTGTGGGGCGCGATTGCCGGTTATCTCAGCCTGTGGTCGGTGTACTGGCTGTTCAAGCTGATCACCGGCAAGGAAGGCATGGGTTACGGCGACTTCAAGCTGCTGGCCATGCTCGGTGCCTGGGGTGGCTGGCAGATTTTGCCGCTGACCATTTTGCTGTCGTCGCTGGTCGGCGCGGTGCTGGGGGTGATTCTGCTGCGCATGCGCGGCAGTGATTCCGGCACGCCGATTCCCTTCGGCCCCTATCTGGCGATTGCCGGGTGGATCGCGTTGCTTTGGGGCGATGTGATTACCGGGAGTTATTTGAAGTTCGCCGGGTTCTGACGCTCCTCTAGCTCCCAGCGCCTCGTGCGGATTCGCAGCAGGGCGCCGCTCCCACAGTCCGTAGCCCGGATGAAATCCGGGGATTGCCGATACATTTCCCCGGATTGCATCCGGGCTACCACCTGAGGTTCGCTGGTTTCGATCCGCGGTCGCGTATTTGTAGGAGCCCCGCCTCGGGGCGAAGCTTTTGAATTTAGCGCTGCCCCTCAGAATCATTCGCCGCGGGGCGCGGCTCCTACATGAGCTCGAGCCGCACACGCGGTTCGCATCATCAAGCAATCCCCCCTACAATCGCGGCCTTGAGAGATAGCAAGGCTGCATTGGCGTTATGAAACCCTGGATACTCGGCCTGACCGGCGGCATTGGCAGCGGCAAGAGCGCTGTGGCGCAAGGCTTTATGGAGCGCGGCGTGCATGTGGTCGATGCTGACCACGCGGCGCGCTGGGTAGTCGAGCCGGGCCGACCGGCACTGGCGAAGATCGCCGAGCACTTCGGTGACAGCGTGCTGCAGACCTCCGGCGAGCTGGACCGCACCGCGCTACGTAAGCTGATATTCGCCGACTCCGAGCAGCGTCGATGGCTGGAGAGCCTCCTGCACCCGCTGATCGGCGCGGAAATCATTCAGGTGCTGGCACGTGCTGAGTCGCCTTATGCGATCCTGGTTTCGCCGCTGCTGGTCGAGTCCGGCCAGCGGCAGATGACCCAGCGCGTGCTGGTGGTCGATACACCTGCCGAATTGCAGATCCAACGCACCATCGCCCGCGACCAAAGCTCGGAAGAGCAGGTTCGCGCCATCATGCAGGCACAGGCTAGCCGCGAAGAGCGGCTGCGTCATGCCGATGACGTGCTGGTCAATGATCGCGATATGGCCTGGCTGGACGCCGAGGTCGAGCGCCTGCACAACTTTTACCTGACCCTGCGCGGAGGCCAGCCATGACTACGACCGTTCAATGCCCCACCTGTGGCGCGCCCGTCGAGTGGAAGACCGAAAACACCTATCGCCCGTTCTGCAGCGAACGTTGCAAGCTGATCGACCTGGGCGCCTGGGCCGCCGAAGAACATGCGATCCCTGGCAACGATCTGGAAGACGAGATGTTCAGCGGCGACCTGCCGACGCGGCCGCATTGATCGGCCCGATGTAGGAGCCCCGCCACGGAGAGTAATGCTGTTCACATAAGTAACGGTCCAACGCGATCAGTCCCCTCGCCCATCTGGGGAGAGGGTAAGGACGGGCCGCGTTCGGAGAGTGAGAAGACTGGCAGTTTTGCGGTGTTTCCAGCCCTCGCCCCAGCCCCCCTCCCATAAATGGGAGGGGGGAGCCAAAAGCATGCAACGTTAAGTGAACAGCTTTACGCCTCAAAGGAAAGCTTCTGACTTTAGCCTTGACACAACCATTCGCCGCGAGACGCGGCTCCCACACAAGCGAAGCAGTGGATGCCTCAGGGCCGCATAAAGGCGTAGTCGCGATCATCGTCGAGGTTGTCGGCGAGAAACTGCAGTTCGTGGGCCAGTTCCCGGGCATCACGCAGCGCCTTGTTCTGCTGCACGACCTCAGCCAATAGTGCACGCAATGCCATCACAGGCTCGTAGCCCTGAGCCTCGGCGTCATGCAGATCGCCCTCGAGTGCCTTTCTCGCCCAACTGTGAATACTCATGTCGAATCCCTCGGAGGCCTTTTTCACAGCATGGCGGCAGGCACGCTCCGAGCATTGACCGGGATCAACCCTGCCAGCGGCATTCAATCGGCCAATACGGCGTCATTCATTCGCCGCGATCGTTTTCCTTCCAGGGCGCCTGCAGATAGCGGCTGCGGTTGAAGGTCTCCAGCCAGTCCGGATAGAACACCACCAGCGCCGTGACGATGGTGCCGTTGATGAAGGCCTCGGGGAACGCCACCAGCCACAGGTAGCCGGCGAAGTCGTCCAGCCAGGGCGGCATGGGGAACAGGCCGTCCATCCACAGCAAGGCGAGACCGCCGAGCAGGGTCATCAGCGTCGCCAGCGCGGCCGGGAAGAACCCGCAGAAGAAGATGTAGACGAACAGGTTGCGCGGCTGCGCGCGCTCGACCCGGATGGCGCAAAGCTCGGTAACCAGCACCGGGATCAGCACCAGCAGCACGCCATTGATGCCGAGCGACGCCAGGTCCATGCGCCCGATAGCCAGCAGGCCAAGCTGCGCCGCCAGGCCAGCGAGTACGGCAAGCGGCCAGTCGAGCAGCAGGGTGACCGCGGTCATGCCGACGAAGTGATAGGAAAGCCCGGAATCGAAATCGCGGCGCACCAGCCACAACAAGAACAGCCCGAGCATGGTGCCGAACAACAGATGCTGGCGGCGCAGGTCGCTGAACAGCTCGACCCAGGGCGCGCGAGCGACCGCCCAGAGCAGTGCCAGCCCGTAGATCAGCCAACCGCCGAACAAGGTGGAAAATGCCAGCAGGTTGGAAGCGATCATGCGTGCGTACCCTAATGCCTGTCAGTTAAGGTTTTTTTAGGACGATACCGCTGTATCTAGTCGTCATCCAGGACACAAGGGCTTCGCGGACAAGTCCGCTCCCACAAGGATCACCGTAGCCACGCTGAGAGCACTGAACAGCTGGGGAGCGGACTTGTCAGCGACAGTTCTTTGATTCACGAGCGCTATCGCTATCCGCTGCTGCTTGATCAGATGAAAATGCCGCGATCCTGTAAAGCAATCACGGGCGTCTATCTGACAGGCATAGCGCGCACCCGTTTCTTCGTTCATTGCCATGGCAGGCAGTCTACACCGGCGCCCTGGAGGGTTTTTGACAACGGAGCGAGCGGAAATGCGCCTGCATCTTCATTGCCCGCAGACAATCACAGCCTGGACCGACTCCCGCCGCCGACCAGGAAGGTTTCGGAGACAGGCACTACGCACGATGTCAGCTGTTGCAGGCACTGGCAGGCAGGTCGGCGCTCCGGCTAAGCTTTGGACATGGACGACTCCGATTACCTGCGCCTACTTACGCACCAGGCCGAACAGGCCAATGCCTTTCTCTCCAACGCGAGGAAGTGGGAACGCGAGCGCTGGGTTTGTCAGCGCCTGCTGCAAGCGCTGAACGTGCGCCACCATAACGAAGATTTCACGCCCAGCGGCCAGGAACCGCCGGACGTGCTGTTTCGAGATGCCAATTTCGAAGTGTTCTTCGTGCTCGACGAAGGGCGACGCCTCAATGACGAGTGGCGTGCCGAGCTGGAAAGGCGCCGCAGCGCTTTTTCCCTGAGCCAGCTGGTACGCCGCGAAGCACGCCCCAAGCGCATTGCAGCCAGCGAGATGCAGGCGCGCCTGGCGCCGACCTTGCGCAAGAAGGCACACAACTACCGTGAGCGCGGCCTCGATCTGGGCGAACTCGACCTGGTCGCCTTCGTCAGCCTCAAGCGCGCCGTGCTCGACTGCAACAGCCATTTCCCGCCTCCGACCGAATACCTGCGCCAGGGCTGGCGCTCGTTGTCACTGGTCGGCCCGCGCTTCGCCCGCGTGCTGTTCGCCCATCCGGACGCGCCGGACTTTCTGCGACAGAATCTCGGACGCAGCCTGCTGTTCGACATCGGTATCGACCTGTGAGCCCGCTGCAGGAATTGCTCGCCGCGGTGCCGCAGGTCGGCCAGGTACGCTGGATAGGCGTTCGCCCAAGGGCGCGCGAGGCAATACTCGAAGTCGAGGCCGTGGAAGCCCGACGCGAAGCCGGCCTGACCGGCGATCACAGCCGCCCCGGGCCGCGCAATGCACGGCAGGTCACGCTGATTCAATGGGAGCACCTGGCAGTCGTCGCCGCCCTGCTCGGCCGCGATGCGCCCATGCAGCCGAGCGAGCTACGGCGCAACATTGCGGTCGCCGGCATCAACCTGTTCAGCCTGAAAGGTAGGCGCTTTCGCATTGGCCAGGCGCTGCTGGAGACCACTGGCTGGTGCCAGCCCTGTGCGCGTCTCGAGGAACGCCTTGGCCCCGGCACCTTCCAGGCCATGCGCGGCCATGGCGGCATCACCGCTCGTGTAATCGAGGGCGGCATCATCCGCCTGGACGACGTCGTGAGCGTGCAAGCCATTGACCCAATATCTGACCCGCAGAACAACGACGCTCGCCAAGGCTGGCGGGCACGCCTAGCAGGCCGTTGAAAAACGTAGGCGACGACTGCATGAATGCAGGAGGTAGAACGAAGCAGGAAGCCCGAGCCGAGGCAGCCAATGCAATACCGATGGCGGCCCCGCAAAAACAGGCGAAAAACGGTCGGAGTCGCGCTCGACTTTACGAACTGTAAATGAGCATTTTGATGGAGGCGCCTAGATCGGACTCGTGCACGAGCCTGTTTTTAACGCAGCAGTGGCAACGCAGATAGTTTTTCAACAGCCTGCTAAGATAGCCGCATTCAAGCAGAGGCCTCCCCATGACCAGCCGCCTGAGCCCCGAAGACCAGCAGAAAGTCGACCACTACCTGAGCGCACCGCAGCATCAGGTCGAACGTCAGCCGTTTCGCGTCTGGCGCCTACTCACCGTGGTACTGGTCGTCGTCATCGGCCTGGGTCTGCTGAGCCGCTTTCTGAGTCGACTGGTGCTATGAGCTGCCTCGCGCTCGCCCTCTCGCACTCACTCCGTCTTTTTCAAAGCCTTGTGAGCATTATCCATGTCCCATCGCATCGTGATTGTCGGCGGCGGCGCCGGCGGTTTGGAGCTGGCCACCCGCCTTGGTAGAAAACTCGGCAAGAGCGGCGCCGCCCGGATCATCCTGGTCGACGCCAACCTCACCCATATCTGGAAGCCCCTGCTGCACGAAGTGGCCGCCGGCTCGCTGAACTCCTCGGAAGACGAACTGAACTACGTGGCCCAGGCCAAGTGGAATCATTTCGAGTTTCAGCTCGGGCGCATGTCCGGCCTGGACCGTGCCGGCAAGAGCATCACCCTGGCGCCCACGCTGGATGACGACGGCCAGGTGCTGATGCCTGAACGCCGCATCGCCTATGACAGCCTGGTGATCGCCGTGGGCAGCACCACCAATGACTTCGGCACGCCTGGCGCAGCCGAGCACTGCATATTCCTCGACACGCGGGCACAGGCCGAGCGCTTCCACCGGCGCATGCTCAGCCACTATCTGCGTGCGCACGCCAACGAGAGCGAGGACGGCTCGAAGATCGACATCGCCATCGTTGGCGCCGGCGCCACGGGGGTCGAGCTGGCAGCCGAGCTGCACCATGCTGCCAAGCAGTTGGCCGCCTATGGTCTTAATCGCATTCGCCCGGAAGACATGCGCATCACCCTGATCGAGGCCGGGCCGCGCGTGCTGCCGGCGTTGCCCGAACGCATCGCCCGCCCGGTGCACCAGACACTGGAGAAGCTCGGCGTCACGGTACTGACCGGCGCGGCAGTCAGCGAAGTGACGGCCGATGGCCTGAAGACCGCCGATGGCAATTTCATACCGGCGAGCCTGAAAGTCTGGGCGGCCGGCATCCGCGCGCCCGGCTTTCTCAAGGATATCGACGGCCTGGAAAGCAACCGCATCAACCAGTTGCAGGTGCGCCCGACGCTGCAGACGACGCTGGATGACGACGTATTCGCCTTCGGCGATTGCGCGGCCTGCCCGCAGCCGGGTAACGACGGCCGCAACGTGCCGCCGCGCGCCCAGGCGGCGCACCAGCAGGCATCGCTGCTGGCCAAGTCGCTGCGTTTGAAGATCAGTGGTCAGTCGCTGCCGGAGTATCGCTATCGCGACTATGGCTCGCTGATCTCGCTGTCGAGCTTCTCGGCGGTCGGCAATCTGATGGGCAATCTCACTGGCAGCGTGATGCTCGAAGGCTGGTTGGCGCGAGTGTTCTACGTATCGCTTTACCGCATGCACCAGATGGCGCTGTACGGCACCCTGCGTACGCTGCTGCTGATGCTCAGCGATCGCATCGGGCGCAGCACCGAGCCGCGCCTCAAGCTGCACTAAAAGCAGCCGCAGAGCGGCCTTCTGATGACCCTCTCCCATTCATGGGAGAGGGGCGACAAGCAAGTCTCGTAGGCTGGGCTTCAGCCCACCCTACGAACTGCCATTCATAGGCGAGGGTCAGCAGACATGCGGGATGCGAACCCGTGGGAGCGGACTTGTCCGCGAGCTTTTGCTGTTCATATTCGCGGGCAAGTCCGCTCCCACAAAAGCAGCGTGGCTACCACCTGAACGGTTTCCACAACGCAGAAACGAAAAAGCCCGCACTAGGCGGGCTTCGTCGTTGTGGTGGTGGGTCGTGTAGGATTCGAACCTACGACCAATTGGTTAAAAGCCAACTGCTCTACCAACTGAGCTAACGACCCAAATATGGTCGGGGTAGGGGGATTCGAACTCCCGACATCTTGCTCCCAAAGCAAGCGCGCTACCGGACTGCGCTATACCCCGTAAGGAAGTTGGCTCCGCGACCTGGACTCGAACCAGGGACCCAATGATTAACAGTCATTTGCTCTACCGACTGAGCTATCGCGGAACTTCGGTCTTCCATCTCTGCTGCGTTTCAGCTTTTGCTTTACCGCTTCAGAGGCGCGCCATTTTACGTAGCAAAAATTCCCTGTCAACCCCCGCAAACTGCTTTTATGACAATGCTTTGCGACGCGAGCATGGACTACTATATGTTTCATTGAACTGCGGCAGCGTGCAGGACGCGCCAGCCGATGACGCCAGCCAGGACAGTCCATGAGCAAGCAGGACAAGCCCCCCGTTCATCCCAAGGTGGTCAGCCTCGCCAGCCGCGGCATCCAGCCGCGCTTCGGCGATCTGGTGCAGGCCTGCCGCAAGCTGGTGATGAACCGTCTGGCGGAGCACCTCGGCGGTGTGTTCGGCCAGGTCGATGACACCCTGTTCGAGTGCGCGGAAAAAGCCGAGAACAACAAGGTGCAGACCCTGTTCTTCGACAGCATGCGCGAGATTCGCCGGCAGCGCCCTCAGATCGAGCGCAGCTACCATCAGAAGATCGCCAGCAATTTCTCCGACTTCCTCGATGGCAAGCTGCAGAACCCGACCATCGCCGAGGTCGACCCGGAGCAGCTGGCGCTGGTGCAGAACGAGGATTACGAGGAGACCTTGCAGGTCACCAATATGGTCAGCCGGGTCAAGGCGCGCTGCACCGAGCCGCTGTTCGGTCTGGACCAGCGCCTGGCCCTGCTCAACAACGGCCAGAAGCTCGGCGAGGACAGCAACCCCTTCGGCCCGCAGGCCATCGCTCAGGCCTTTCGCGACGCCTTGGCGCCCTGCCCTTTTCCGCTGCAGATCAAGACGATCCTTTACATGCTCTTCGATAAGCATGTCATGCACAGCCTCGATTCACTCTACGGCGCACTCAACCAGCGCCTGATCGATGCCGGTGTGCTGCCAAATCTCAAGTACAGTGCGATGATCAATCCGGGCGTCAACCGCCCTGCCGCCAAGCCAGAGGTTACGACCCAGGCAGCGGACAGGCCAGGCACCGTGTCCACGCCTATGGAACAGGCACTGCTCGATCTGGACCTCAGCGCACCGCCGCCGAGTGACCAGGGCGCGCTGTTCAGCGGCCTGTCCAGCCTGCTTGACGAGCGCCGCCACAGCCACCCCGACAAGCCGCTGCTGGGTGGCACACGCAGCATCGTCAGCTTCTCCCCGCGCGAGGCCAACCGCACCTACAGCGCCAGCGAGCTGCTCGCCGCACTCAACCGCATGCAGCAGCAGTCGGCCCACGAACTCGCTCAGCGCCTGCACAAGCCCCAGGCGGTAGAAGGTCTCAAGGCTGACCTGCAGCAGCAGCTGGAAGCGCACAGCAGCCTGCCGGGCGACAGTAAGGTATCCGGCCGGGAAGCCGACGTGATCGACCTGGTCGGCATGCTGTTCGACTTCATCCTCGATGACGAGAACCTGCCGGACGCCTGCAAGACGGCGCTTTCGCACCTGCACACGCCCTATCTGAAGATCGCCCTGCTGGACAAGGCCCTGTTCACCCAGCACCACCACCCGGCCAGGCGCCTGCTCAACACCATGGCCCAGGCAGGCGTGCTGTATGGCAATGAAGGCGATGAACGCGGCCTGCTGGCCAAGATGCACTGGGTGGTCGAACGGGTGATTCATGGTTTCAGCGGCGACCTGGGGTTGTTCGACAACCTGATCGAGGAGTTCAACGAGTACGTCCTCACACTGCGCCAAAAGGTCGAGCTGCGCGAACGCCGCGCGGTCGAGGCAGCCAAGGGCCGTGACCGCCTGCTCGGCGCGCGCGAGCAGTCCCTGGAGGTGATCCAGCGCTGCGTGAACCAGCGCGAATTGCCGGCGATCATCCGCAACTTTCTCGAACTGACCTGGGCCGATGTGCTGGTTTTCGTGCTGCTGCGCCATGGCGAGCAGAGCGCAGAGTGGCAGCGCGCCTGCGAAGTGGCCGAGCAACTGGCCTGGAGTGGCACCCCGCTCGGTGAAGAGCACAAGCAGCATCTGCATGAGATACGCGCGTCCATGCTCAGCGACCTGCGCAAGGGCCTGGAATTGCTCGGCGGCTACCACGAAGATGGCATCCGCCGCCTGCTGCAGGACCTGGTGGCCTGCCAGCAGGCAGTACAGGCCAGACAGCCGCAACTGGCCGCGCAGCTCAAGCCTGACCTGCCGCAAAGCCCGCTGGGCGCCATGCTCGGTGAGGATGCCGACCTGGCGAGCCAGGCGCCTTCACCCAGCGCGCTCTCGGCTCGCGCACAAAGCCTGGTCAGGGAACTGGCCAATGTCGAGTTCGGCACCTGGTTCGAGTTCGTCGAGGGCGGCAAGAGCCGCGTACTCAAGCTCTCCTGGTTCAGCCCGACCACGCACAACTACATGTTCGTCGACAACAGCGGCCAGCGCGTGGCGATCAAGCCGCTGACCCTGCTGGCCAGCGAAATGGAACAGGGTCTGGCCCGCATCGTTACCCCCGAACGCACGACTCCGCTCATGGATCGCGCATTGAATGCCATCTACCGTGTGCTGCAGCGTTTCACTGGACGCACAGCCGAACCCCGCTGAGGAATTTCCATGGAAGAGCGTCGCCAACACAGCCGCCATGGCACGGAAATGCAGCTGGAGGTCTTCGACCTGAACAGCGGCCAGCGCCTTGGCCGCATCGTCGACCTGTCCATCGATGGCTTCATGCTGTTCAGCGATACGCCGCATACCGCCGAAGCCGTGCTGGAATGCCGCCTGGTCTGCACCTCGAACGCCGCCGTGGTGCAGGAGGTGCTCCTGGGCGCCGATTGCCTGTGGAGTCGCCCTGGCGCCGATGGTCAGCATTGCTGGGCCGGCTTTCACATCATCGACCTGGCCGAGGACCAGGCCAAGGCGCTGGAGAGTCTGCTGGCCAGGCTTTGAGCAGGCAGGGTGCGCTGTGCGCAACGCTACTCCAGCGTAGCCGGTATGCGGCGCCCTACGGCAACACAAAGGCGCGGCCAACCCCATCAGATAGCGCAGCATGTGTTCGCGGCGGGGCGCCGCTCCTACAGTGCGAGCAATGGAGCCCGAAGGCTAATGCCAGTCAGTTAAGAAAACGTCCGTGATCGCTTTGCAGCGTCGCGGCATTTTCACTTGATCAGCAGTTGCGGGTGCTGCTCGCGAACCAAAACGTTATCGCGGACAAGTCCGCTCCCACAGGAGATCAGCGCTCGCAGCACTGGGAGGGGATTCGTCCGCGAAGCTTTTTGCCCTGAATGACGACGACGGAACGGCGCCCGCCAATACCAATGAAAAAATGCCAATGCCGATCAGACAGGACTCCTGAGGAACCTTTCGCGGTAGCCCTCCCCGGAGCGAAGCTTTTCGCGGCCATGCGCAGCTTATGTCCGCGGCGCTGCTGAAATAAAAAACGGAGCCCGAAGGCTCCGTTTTTCATCTGGCTGAGGCTTACTGCGCCAGCTTTTTGTAACGCACGCGGTGCGGCTGCGCGGCGGCTTCGCCCAGACGCTTCTTGCGGTCGGCTTCGAACTCGGTGTAGTTGCCTTCGAAGAAGTTGACCTTGCCGTCGTCCTCGTAGGAGAGGATGTGCGTGGCGATACGGTCGAGGAACCAGCGATCGTGGGAAATCACGATGGCAGCGCCGGGGAAGTCCAGCAGCGCCTCTTCCAAAGCGCGCAGGGTTTCCACGTCGAGGTCGTTGGACGGTTCGTCGAGCAGCAGCACGTTGCCGCCCTGCTTGAGGGTCAGCGCCATGTGCAGGCGACCACGCTCACCGCCGGAGAGATCCTTGACGAACTTCTGCTGGTCGGCGCCCTTGAAGTTGAAGCGCCCGACGTAACCGCGCGACGGCACCTCGTAGTTGCCAACCTTGATCATGTCGAAGCCGTCGGAAACCTGCTCCCACACGGTCTTGTTGCCTTCGAGCGCCTCGCGGCTCTGCTCGACGCTGGCGATCTGCACGGTTTCGCCGATCTCGATGCTGCCGGAGTCCGGTTGTTCCTTGCCGGTGATCATGCGCAGCAGGGTCGATTTACCGGCACCGTTACCACCGATCACGCCGACGATGGCGCCTTTGGGGATGCTGAACGACAGATCGTCGATCAGCACGCGGTCACCAAAGGACTTCGACACGTTGACGAAGTCGATAACCTTGTCGCCCAAGCGCGGACCGGCCGGGATGTAGATCTCGTTGGTCTCGCTGCGTTTCTGGAATTCCTGCGACTGCATTTCCTCGAAGCGCTGCAGACGCGCCTTGGATTTCGACTGCCGCGCCTTGGCGCCCTGGCGTACCCATTCCAATTCGGCCTTCATCGCCTTGGCGTGCGATGCCTCGGCCTTGGCTTCCTGAGCCAGACGGTTGGCCTTCGACTCCAGCCAGCCGGAGTAATTGCCCTCGTACGGGATACCATGGCCGCGGTCGAGTTCGAGAATCCAGCCGGCAACGTTATCGAGGAAGTAACGGTCGTGGGTGATGGCCACCACGGTGCCGGGGAAGTCGTGCAGGAAGCGCTCGAGCCAGGCTACCGAGTCGGCATCCAGGTGGTTGGTCGGTTCATCCAGCAGCAACATGTCGGGGGCCGACAGCAGCAGACGGCACAACGCCACGCGGCGCTTCTCGCCACCGGACAGGTGCTCGATCTTGGCGTCCCATGGCGGCAGGCGCAGGGCGTCGGCCGCGACTTCCAGCTGGCGCTCCAGGTTGTGGCCATCGGAAGCCTGCAGGATGGCTTCGAGTTTGGCCTGCTCGGCGGCCAGCGCGTCGAAGTCGGCATCCGGCTCGGCATAAGCGGCGTACACCTCGTCGAGACGCGCCTGGGCCTGCTTGATCTCGCCTACGGCTTCTTCGACGATGTCGCGCACGGTCTTGCTCGGGTCGAGCTGGGGCTCCTGCGGCAGATAGCCGACCTTGATCCCCGGCATCGGGCGGGCTTCGCCGTCGATCTCGGTATCGACGCCGGCCATGATGCGCAGCAGGGTCGACTTACCGGCACCGTTGAGGCCCAGCACGCCGATCTTGGCGCCTGGGAAGAACGACAGGGAGATGTCCTTGAGAATTTCACGCTTCGGCGGGACGACCTTGCTGACCCGATGCATGCTGTAGACGTACTGAGCCATGGAGAACCTGACTGATGAGAATTGGGAGCTGGAAACGGCGCGCCATGCAGGTCGCGTGAAAACATGATGAATGCGTCGAGGGGCTATGTTCGCGTTAGCTGTTGTACACCCTGCAGGAGCGGATTTATCCGCGAAATTCGCGGCTGAAGCCGCTCCTACCGAGAGGCCAGGGTCGTTAACGTGCGCTAGCCATCAGTTTTCACACCACCTACGCGTACGCAATGTGCAGAGACCTTAGCCCCTGCCGGAGCGAACGCCAAGTACCGCGCGGACAGTTCACGCGCGCGGCGCAAAGCTACCGCAATGTACGTGACAGGGCAAACCTACGCTCGTCGGCGCAGCTGGCACTTGGCCACGTTTACAGGCATTCTACCCGGCTGACATGAGCATACGCCGGCTCATATGTCTCAAAGCTCAGATAGCTCAGCACTGGCTGCAGGTTCGCAAACGTGTCGACTCCCTCATCCCTGCCTTCATCAACTCCGGGCGAGTCGCGCGCACCGATGCGCGTAGCGCTGAGACGCGCGCTGTTGGTGCTGGTGTTGGCGATCCTAGGGCTACTGGCCTGGCAGTTGACGCAGGAATATCGCCAGTTGCTCGCCAGCCAGAAGCAACTGAGCCAGGGTTACGCCAGCCAACTGGCCAAGCATGTGAGCCTGAACATGCGCCTGAAAGCGCAGGCAGGCCAGGCAATGCTGCAAAACGCCCCGGCGCACGAAAGCGGCGGTAGCGAAGTGGTGGCGACACTGCGCAGTATCTTTCCGACGCTGGACAGCATGGCCCGGCTCGATACCGACGGGCAGCTGCTAGCCGACAGCGCCAGCGGATCGCGCGACCTCAGCTTCCTTCGCGACCTGCAGCGGCGCAGCGGCGCAGCGGCTTACCACTTCGCCTTCAGCGCACAGGGCGGTGGCGCGCTCTACTTGCTGCTGCGCCAGCCAGACGGCAGCCAGTATGTTCTGCGCATGCGCGCCAGTGCGCTGCGTAACTGGCTGCGCGAACAGCATCAGAGCGAATACCAGTGGTTGCTCGAAGACCTGCAAAGTCAGCGGGTAATCGCCCGAGCCGACGACCTGCAACAAGTTGGCAGCATCATCGCCCCGGTTACCGCGGCGGAGCAGGCGCAGAGCCTGGAGCTGGTCGCCCTGCCCGGCAGCGACTGGCAATTGCGCGCCCTGTTCGATGCCGAGCGCGCCGGCAACGAGCTGATGCCGACCCTGGCCAGCAAATTCCTGCTGTTCGCCCTGTGCAGCCTGCTGACCCTGGCGGCCTTGTACGGCCTGCAACGCGAGCAACGCCGCCTGCAACGCCTGAACACCGAGTCGCGCCGCTCTCTGCGCCAGGCCGCCAGCGCACTCGGCGCCGTCGAAGAGCGCATTCTGGTGACCCAGGCCGATGGCAAGTTGCGCTACCTGAACCCACAGGCCGAGACGCTGTTCGGCATCAGCAGCGAAGCGGCCTGGGACATGCATTTGCTGGATCTGCTGCCCGATCTCGATCCGCTGCTGCTCAACAGCCCGCAGCCGGCTAATGATCTGGGGCCGGAACTGGTCAGAGTCGAAAGCGAGGGCCGCGCACGACTGTTCGCCAGGCCGGCTACGTCTGGGTGCTGCGCGACGTGACCAACGAGCAGCAGGCCATGCGCGTGCTGCAGGAAACCCGCCGGCGCTATCAGGACATTTTCGAAGGCACCGGCGTGGCCCTGTGCGTGCTCGATCTTTCCGGCGTGCGCAGCCTGTTGCTGCAACACAAACTACGTGACGCAGCAGGCCTGCAACGTTGGCTGCGCGCCGATGCCGAGCATCAGGAACTGCTGGTCGAGCAGTTGCGCATCACCGAGGCCAACCAGGTTGCACTCAACCTGCTCGGGGTGAAGAGCACCGAGCAGGCCTGGCAACAACTGATCGACAACGGTCCCATTCATCCGGACGACCTGCGCTATCGCCTGGCCGTGGCCGTACTCGAAGGGCCCAACCTGGTGGAACTGGAAACCCAGTTGGTCACCGCGCAGGGCTTGCAACGTCACGTCTGGCTGGTACTGCGCCTGCCGGAAATGATCCAGGACTATCAGGCCGTCACCCTGAGCATCAGCGACATCACCAGCCGCAAGCGCATCGAGTTGTCGCTGATCGAGCGTGAGCGCTTCTGGTCGGAGGTGGTGCGCTCGGTGCCCGACCTCCTCTACGTGCATGACATGCAGAGCCGGCAGGTGCTGTTCAGCAACCACAGTCTGGGCCAGCAGCTGGGTTACAGCAAGGCCGAGCTGCGCGCCATGCGCGAGGACTTCTGGGTGCAGGTACTGCACCCGGACGACGCCGAATACTACTGGCGCATCCGCAACTTGCAAAAAGTGGTCGGCGACGGCGTGCTGCTCGAGTCGGTGCTGCGCTGGCGTCATCGCAATGGCCAGTGGCACTGGTTCAGCATCCGCGAGCAGGCCCTGGCACGCGACGATCGCGGCCGCGTCAGCCGCCTGATCGGCGTGGCCAAGGACATCACCGAACAGATCGAGCGCAACCAGTCGTTGCGTGACAGCGAGCAGCGTTATCGCCTGCTGGCCGAAAGCATCAGCGATGTGATCTTCTCCACCGACAGCGCGCTGAGCCTCAACTATGTCAGCCCCTCGGTCGAGCCGGTGCTGGGTTATACCGTCAACTGGATGATGGCCAACAGTTTCTACGGCCTGGCGGCCAATCCGCAGCAACTGGACGGCCTCAACCTGCTGCTCGATCGTATCCGCGATGCGCTCGGCGAGCGCGACCGCCTCAATCGCCTGCGCGACGAACTGCCGGATCAGTTGTTCGTCTTCGATTGCCTGCGCGCCGATGGCCACAAGATTCCGGTGGAGCTGCGCCTGGTGCTGATGTGGGACGAGAACGGTCGCTTCGAAGGCATCCTCGGCGTTGGCCGCGACATCAGCCAGCAACGCCGTGCCGAAAAAGACCTGCGCATGGCGGCCACGGTCTTCGAACACTCCACCGCAGCGATTCTGGTGACCGACCCAGCCGGCTATATCGTCCAGGTTAACAAGGCGTTCAGCCGCGTCAGCGGGTATTCGGCCGGCCAGGTGCTCGACCAGTTGCCGGGTATGCTGACCGCCGACCGCCAGCAGGCCACCCACATGCAGTACATCCTCGGCCAGCTCAACCAGCGCGGCAGTTGGGAAGGCGAGGTGTGGCTCAAGCGCAAGGGCGGGGAGAACTTCCCGGCCTGGGTCGGCATCACCGCAGTGCATGATGAGGAAGGCGACCTGGTCAGCTACGTGTGCTTCTTCAGCGATATCAGCGAGCGTAAGGCCAGCGAACAGCGTATCCACCGCCTGGCCTACTACGACGCCCTGACCCATCTGCCCAACCGCACCCTGTTCCAGGATCGCCTGCACAGCGCCCTGCAGCACGCCGAGCGGCACAGCGAATGGGTGGTGCTGATGTTCCTCGATCTTGACCGCTTCAAGCCGATCAACGACTCGCTCGGCCATGCCGCCGGCGACCGCATGCTCAAGGACGTGGCCGTGCGTCTGTCCGCCTGCGTCGACGGCGACGACACCGTGGCGCGCATGGGCGGCGACGAGTTCACCCTGCTGCTGCAGCCGCGCGCGACCCGCGAGGGCGCGCTCAACCGCGCCATTCATGTCGCCGAGCAGATTCTCTCCAGCCTGGCCCGCCCCTTCGTCCTCGAAGGCCGCGAGTTCTTCGTCACCGCCAGTATCGGTATCGCCCTCGCGCCGCAGGACGGCAACGAACTGAGCCAGTTGATGAAGAACGCCGACACCGCCATGTACCACGCCAAGGAGCGCGGCAAGAACAACTTCCAGTTCTACCAGGCCGACATGAACGCCAGCGCCCTGGAACGTCTGGAGCTGGAAAGCGACCTGCGCCACGCCCAGGAACAGGGCCAGTTCGTGCTGCATTACCAGCCGCAGTTTTCCGGCGATGGCCGCCGCCTCACCGGCGTCGAAGCGCTGCTGCGCTGGAATCACCCGAGCCGCGGCCTGGTGCCGCCGGATGACTTCATCCCGGTGCTGGAGGAGCTTGGTCTGGTGGTGCAGGTCGGCGAGTGGGTTCTGGAAGAGTCGTGCAGGCAGCTCAAGGCCTGGCACGAAGAGAAGATTCGCATTCCGAAGATTTCGGTCAACCTGTCGGCCCGCCAGTTCGGAGAGGGCGACCTGACCGCGCGTATCGCCACCATTCTGGAAAGAACCGGCGTCGCCCCGGCGTGCCTGGAGGTGGAGCTGACCGAAAGTATCCTGATGCGCGACGTATCCAGCGCGATGCAGACCCTCAACGAGCTCAAGCGCCTCGGCCTGTGCATCGCGGTGGACGATTTCGGCACCGGCTACTCGTCGCTGAACTACCTCAAGCAGTTCCCCATCGACGTATTGAAGATCGACCGCAGCTTCGTCGATGGCCTGCCCGATGGCGAACAGGACGCGCAGATCGCCCGGGCCATCATCGCCATGGCGCACAGCTTGAACATGATGGTGATCGCCGAAGGCGTGGAAAGTCATGCCCAACTGGAGTTCCTGCGCGAGCATGGCTGCGACGAAGTCCAGGGCTACCTGCTCGGCAGGCCGATGCACGCTCGCCAGTTCAGCGCAGAGTTCGGCGACGCAGCGCTGTTCCTGTTCAGCTGAACAGGCCGCGCGGACTGGGCTGGCGCGCTGCCAGCTGCGGCCAGGTTCCAGCATGAAGGCCTTTTGTCAGGCTCATGACCGACCTTCATATGCCTGAATGCGACCTTTGCGGTAGAATCCGCCCCCTCTTTCCACCGCCCAGCTGATTTCAGGGGACCGCCATGTTCAGCCGTGATTTGACCCTCGCTCGTTTTGACGCCGAACTCTTTGCCGCTATGGAGCAGGAAGCCCAGCGCCAGGAAGAGCACATCGAGCTGATCGCCTCGGAAAACTACACCAGCCCGGCGGTGATGGAAGCTCAGGGCAGCGTGCTCACCAACAAGTACGCAGAAGGCTACCCGGGCAAGCGTTACTACGGCGGTTGCGAGTACGTCGACGTGGTCGAGCAGCTCGCCATCGACCGCGCCAAGGAGCTGTTCGGCGCCGACTACGCCAACGTCCAGCCGCACTCCGGCAGCCAGGCCAACAGCGCCGTGTACATGGCCCTGCTCAACGCCGGCGACACCGTACTGGGCATGAGCCTGGCCCACGGCGGCCACCTGACCCACGGCGCCAGCGTCAGTTTCTCCGGCAAGATCTACAACGCCGTGCAGTACGGCATCACCGACGCCGGCCTGATCGACTATGACGAAGTCGAGCGCCTGGCCGTCGAGCACAAGCCGAAGATGATCATCGCCGGCTTCAGCGCCTATTCGCAGGTGCTGGACTTCCCGCGTTTCCGCGCCATTGCCGACAAGGTCGGTGCCTATCTGTTCGTCGACATGGCGCACGTGGCAGGTCTGGTCGCCGCCGGCCTGTACCCGAACCCGGTGCCGTTCGCCGACGTGGTCACCACCACCACCCACAAGACCCTGCGCGGCCCGCGCGGCGGCCTGATCCTGGCGCGCAAGAACGAAGAGCTGGAGAAGAAGTTCAACTCCGCGGTTTTCCCGGGCGGCCAGGGTGGCCCGCTGGAGCACGTTATCGCCGCCAAGGCCGTGTGCTTCAAGGAAGCCCTGCAGCCTGAGTTCAAGGCCTACCAGGCTCAGGTCATCAAGAATGCCCAGACCATGGCCCAGGTGTTCATCGACAACGGCTACGACGTGGTTTCCGGCGGTACGCAGAACCACCTGTTCCTGCTCTCGCTGATCAAGCAGGACATCACCGGTAAGGATGCCGACGCTGCCCTCGGCCGCGCTTTCATCACCGTGAACAAGAACAGCGTACCGAATGACCCGCGTTCGCCGTTCGTCACCTCCGGCCTGCGTATCGGCACCCCGGCCGTGACCACTCGTGGTTTCAAGGAAGACGAGTGCCGCCAACTGGCGGGCTGGATCTGCGAAGTTCTGGCCAACATCGGCAACGATGAAGTCGAAGGCCGCGTGCGCGAGCAGGTCAAGGCGCTGTGCGCCAAGTTCCCGGTGTACGCCAACTGAGGCGACACCTGAAACGAAGAAGCCCGCCGATTGGCGGGCTTCTTTTTGCCTGGGATTTGCCTCAGGCCGGCTGTTTCACATAACGCGCCAGCTGCGCGTCACGGCTCATCACGTCGAGAGTGGCGGCCAGTACCTGCTCGCTGGTGGCATCGGCCTCGCTGAAGATGGTCCCGAAGTTGTCTTGAGTGACCTTGGCGAAATGCGCGCGGTCCTCGGCTTCGACACCCAGCAAAGTGGCGTAGGCATCCAGCGCTTCGCCCTGGCCCATGGCCATGTCTTCGGCGATGGAATCGAGCATGCCGTTCATCGCCAGCATGGAGCGACCACCGTAACCCAACACGGCGCTGGTATCGCAACCGTTGGTACCGGAAGTCATACCGAAGGTGGCGTTACCCGAAGTACCGTTGGTGGTGGTGGCGAGGAAGTGCGGAGCCATGCCGCGTTGCCCTTCGAACAGCATGTTGCCCCAGCCGCAGCCATTGCCGCCCGCTGCATCGGCAAACGCGCCGACACTGGCCATGCTCAACAGACCAAATACCAAACCCTTGCCCAGCAGTCGCTTGCTCATATCTATCGCTCCGCAATATCGAGTAATAAAAACCGCATAAGGAGCTTCGGCGAGACTTGGCTACCTGTCAAACTGATGTGCATCAGTTGTGCGCCACGGCACAGGGGTTAGAGTACGTGGCCAGCAGCCTTGGCTATAGTGATGTAAACCCTTCAGGAGTACCGGCATGAGCGAATCAGCCAACGAGCGTCGGCGCTTTCAGCGCATCGCCTTCGACGCCCCCACCGTAATCGCACAGGGCGAGCGGCAATGGTCGGCGGCTCTGCACGATATTTCACTCAAGGGCCTGCTGATCACCACACCGCGCGACTGGAGCGGGGATCCGAATCAGCCCTTCGAGGCCGTGATCGAACTGGGTGGCGAAGCCAGGGTGAAGATGGAGGTGGTGCTGACACGCACCCAGCCAAAGTCTTTGGGTTTCGTCTGCCGCCATATCGATCTGGACTCCATCAGCCATCTGCGCCGCCTGGTCGAACTCAACCTGGGCGATGAGCAGCTGCTGGAACGGGAACTGGCGGCGCTCGGCGAAGGCGACTGAGCCGCGCTCAATGGCGCTTGCGCGCCGCCTCGTCCTTACGCTGCTGGCGCTGTTGACGCAGCGCCTGGATGCGCAGCGCCTCACCATGCGCCTCGTGCGACTGCGCGGCCTTGGCGTCGAAGTTGAAAGCGCGGGAAAAGAAATCGAAGAACAAAAACATGATGGCGTCTCCTTCAAGTGGATACGCCTTCATGCTGCTCGCCGATAGCCTGCTACCTATTGATCTGCGTCAGTTTTCGCCAGGCCCAGTTGGCGACAGAACGCCGCAGTCCAGAATCGCGGCTAAAGCCCCTCCCACAGCGGACTCCCGGCACCTGTGGGAGGGGCTTTAGCCGCGACTTTAGTTACTCGAACAGCGCATCCAGCGCCTGCTCCAGGCGAGTCACCGCGATGATCTGCAGACCCGGCGGCGCTTCTTTCGGCGCATTGCCCTTGGGCACGATGGCGCGCTTGAAGCCGTGCTTGGCCGCCTCCTTGAGACGCTCCTGGCCGCTCGGCACCGGGCGGATCTCGCCGGACAGGCCGATCTCGCCGAACACCAGCAGATCATGCTGCAACGGCCGGTTGCGCAGGCTGGAAATCACCGCTGCCATCAGCGCCAGATCGGAGGCCGTCTCCAGTACCTTCACCCCGCCGACCACGTTGAGAAACACGTCCTGATCATAGGTCGGGATACCACCGTGGCGGTGCAGCACCGCCAGCAGCATGGCCAGGCGGTTCTGATCCAGGCCCAGGGTGACGCGGCGCGGGTTACCCAGGTGGCTGGTGTCGACCAGCGCCTGCACTTCCACCAGCATCGGCCGCGAGCCTTCCCAAGTGGCCATCACGACACTGCCGGGCACCGCCTCCTGCGCGCGGGTGAGAAAGATCGCCGAGGGGTTGGACACTTCCTTGAGGCCCTTGTCGGTCATGCCGAACACGCCCAGTTCGTTGACCGCGCCGAAACGATTCTTCACCGCCCGCAGCAGGCGCAGGCGACCGTCGGACTCGCCCTCGAAATACAGCACGGTATCGACCATATGCTCCAGCACGCGCGGGCCGGCCAGCGCGCCCTCCTTGGTGACGTGGCCGACCAGGAAGATCGCCGTGCCGCTCTGTTTGGCGAAGCGCACCAGCAGCGCCGCACTCTCGCGCACCTGGGCCACGCCGCCGGGTGCCGACTGCAGCTGCTCGGTGAAGATGGTCTGGATCGAGTCGATCACCATCACCTTGGGCTTTTCCTGGCGCGCGGTGGCGATGATCGACTCGATGCAGGTCTCGGTCATTACCTTGAGCTTGTCCTGTGGCAGGTCCAGGCGCCGCGCGCGCATGGCCACCTGCTGCTGCGACTCCTCGCCGGTAACGTACAACGCTGGGAAATGCTGAGCGACATTGCACAGGGTCTGCAACAGGATGGTCGACTTGCCGATGCCCGGGTCGCCGCCGATCAGCACCACCGAACCATCGACCAGGCCACCACCGAGTACCCGGTCCAGCTCGCTGGAGGCGGTAGAGAAACGCGGAATTTCCTCGACACTGACCTCGGCCAGGGTCTTGATATTGGCCTTGTCCCCGGCCCAACCGGTGCGCCCGCTGGGCGTGGCGCCCTCGACCACGGTTTCCACCAGGGTGTTCCAGGCGCCGCACTCACCACACTGCCCCGCCCACTTGGGAAAGGTGGCGCCGCACTCGGTGCAGCCGTACATGCGTTTTGCCTTGGCCATTGCGATCGATCCTGCCGCTGAACGAAGGCTGGAACGATACCGAACAACTGGATAAATTTACAGACCACGTCCACTTCGCTCGGAACGCTTCCATGCAGATCCAACTGCTGCCAACCACTGCCGAACAGCTGCCGCTGCTGGCCAATCTGTACCAGTTCTATGCCTATGAAAGCTCCGACTGGGAGCAGGAAGACGTGGAAACGGACGGTCGTTTCTATATCCACCAGCCACACTTGCAGCGCTACTGGCAGGAGCCGGGCTGGAGCGCGCAACTGATCCTCGCTGATGGATTCATAGCCGGTTTTCTGTTGATCGAGCGCAGCGAATTGCCGGGTATCGAGGCACCGGAGTTCGCCGACCTGTTCATCCTGAAAAAGTATCGTCGTCGCGGCATCGGCCGTGCACTGATGCAACAGGTCATGGGCGACGGCCGCCCGTGGCTGCTGCGCTACTACCGCCAGGACGAGCTGGCGTGCGCCTTCTGGCAGCAGCTTCTGGGCGAGTGGCCGAGACCGGCGCGCACGGTGTGGACGGAAGAAGAGGCGGACGGGCTGCTCACCTACCTGATCAACCCGCCCGTGCATTGAAGCGGGGTCACCCCGCAATGGCGGTAGGAGTAGCTTCAGCCACGAACAGCTGTGCAGCGAGATTTGCGGCTGAAGCCGCCCCTACGGAGGTTTGCCGTCAGCCGCCACAACCATTGCCACAACCGCAGCACTGACCACTTGCGCGCTTGAGCTGTCTCGCCAGTTCGTCCTTGAGGGCGACGCGGTTGAGCTTGAGCGCCTGCAACGAAACATCGTCGAGTAGCTCGATACCGTCCTCGATGCGGCAAATGCGCTTGTCCAGTGCCTCGTATTCCTCAGCCTGGCGGGCGAACAGCGCATCTTCCTGACGCAGGCGTTGCAGTGCTTCGCGATCTTCGGAGAAATCATGGACAAGCGGGTGGTGATCGACGTGCATGGCGCAGCTCCTGAGTAAGGTGTTACTCGCAGGCTAGCCGGTCTACCGTGCATCTCCCTTGATCCCGATCAAACCCGCCTCAGGTAGCCCCGTGCAGCAGGCCGGCAATCTCATCCTTGAGGCCAACGCGCTGTAGCTTGAGCCCCTGTAGCGTCAGATCATCGGCCGCCGAGCGACCGTCCTCTATCTCGTAGATGCGCTTGTCCAGCGCTTCATACTCCGCCGCCAGGCTGGCGAAGCGCGCATCGCCCTGCATCAGTTTGCGCAACGCATCGTGATGCTGTGGAAATTCTCGATTGAGCGGATGATGTTCAAGCGGCATGAAGAATCCTCCCCGGACATAGTTCCTACTTAGCCTAGCCGAAGCTGAGCCGGGTGCAGCCCTCTAGCGATGCCGGGCCGAGAGCCGCGGTAGAATAGGCCGGACCGGCAATATGAAATGAAATGTTGCAGCTTTCCTGCATATTCCTCTGTATTTCCGCTAAATTGGCTGCCCCTTGGTCACTTATCCCCCTACATGACACTCCTGATAGCGTTCGCTGTCCTTTCCATTCTGGTTTCGTTCATCTGCTCCATCCTCGAAGCCGCCCTGCTCTCCCTAACGCCCAGTTACATCGCTCAGCAGAAGGTCGAAAAGCCTCAGCTGTACGAAAGGCTGAAAGAGCTCAAAGACAAGATCGACCAGCCGCTGGCGGCCATCCTGACCCTCAATACTGTGGCGCATACCGTTGGTGCGACCGGTGTCGGTGCGCAGGTGGCAATCGTCTTCGGTGACGGTTACCTGGGTATCGCCTCGGCGGTCATGACCCTGCTGATTCTGGTGCTCTCGGAGATTCTGCCGAAGACCATCGGCGCCCGTTACTGGCGCACCCTGGCGCCCTTTCTGCCGAGCCTGCTGCGGGCGATGATCCTGCTGCTCAAGCCATTCATCGTACTGTCGGACCTGATCATGCGCCTGTTCGGCGGCAAGGAGCCGGAGCATGACATTCGCCAGGAAATCAAGGCGCTGACCCTGCTCGGCCGCGAGGTGGGCAAGCTCGACGAAGACGAGCAGCGGGTGATCGGCAATATCCTCGACCTGCACGAGATTCGTCTGCGCGACATCATGACGCCGCGCATCGTCTGCGAGTCGGCCGCACCGGATGAGTCGATCGCCGCGTTCAAGGCACGTGCCCGGGAAAGCCAGTTCTCCCGCTACCCGGTCATTGGCGAAGACGAATCACCACTGGGCGTGGTGTTCCGTTACGACGCCCTGGCCGCGGAGAACGATGCCGAGCCCATCACCCGGATCATGAAGCCGCTCAAAGTCGTGCCGGAAAGCATGAACGTGGAAAACCTGATGACCCTGTTGATGCAGGAACGTCAGCACATGTGCCTGGTGTACGACGAGTTCGGCAGCTGGCGCGGCCTGGTGACGCTGGAAGACATCATGGAAACCATCATCGGCAAGCCGATTCTCGACGAGACCGACGATATCCCCAACATGCGCCGCTTCGCCAAGCGCCGCTGGGAGCACCGGATCAAATCGATCCGCGAAGATTGATCACCAGTAGTTTTCGACTGCCACCTGACCCGGCCTGCGGGTCAGGCTCAGGTTAAGCCCCCGCGCCTTCAGACGCTGACGAATATCGTCGATCATCTGCGGGTTGCCGCAAATCATCACCCGCGAATGCTCAGGCGTCAGCTCAAGCCCGGCGGCCTGCTCCAGCTCGCCACTGTCGAGCAGATCGGTAACGCGCGCGTTCAGGCAATCCGGCGCCTGCTCGCGGGTGACCACCGGCAGGTAGGTGAGCCTGTCAGCGAACTCGGCCAGATACTCAAGCTCGGCAAGCCCCCTGATCAGCGGTTGATACGCCAGCTCGGCACAGGTCCGGGCGCTGTACACCAATACGATGCGCTCGAAACGCTGCCACACCTCGAAATCCTGCAGGATCGACAGGAACGGCGCGATGCCGGTGCCACTGCCCAGCAGCCACAGGTCGCGACCATCGACGAAGCGGTCCAGGGTCAGGTAGCCGGTGGCCATTTTCTCCACCAGCAGGCTGTCGCCAACGACCAGACGGCTCAGCTCGCTGGTGAACTCGCCGCCCGGTACCACGATGGAGAAGAACTCGAGAAACTCGTCATGCGGCGCCGAGACCAGCGAATAGGCGCGCCAGACCAGACTGCCGTCGGCCTTTTCCACCCCCAGGCGTACGAACTGCCCGGCGCGAAAACGAAAACCGGCATCACGGGTAGTGCGTAAGGTAAACAGGCTCGGCGTCAGGCTGTGTACCTCGAGTAGCGTCTGACGGGTGAACTTGTCTTCGCTGACGGTCATAATCGCCCCCTTGTTCGAATCTGCTGCCAGTGTCGCGCATTGTGCGGCCGGCAAACACTGACGGTTTCCATGCCTATTTTCACGACTCCCTTCGCCAGCCTCGAGCTGCTGCGCCAACCGCATCAGGCGAACGAGCCTCTGCAAGCTTTCGACGCCGCGGACGAGTATCTGCTCAACCATCTGTACGAGCAGGGCCTGCGAGCCGAGGACTCGGTGCTGCTGCTCAACGACAGCTTTGGCGCCCTCGCCTGTTCGCTGGCCAGGCGTTGCCGGGTGACCAGCAGCAGCGATTCGCACCTGGGGTTCCTCGCACTGCAGAAGAACCTCGCGGCCAATGGTTTGGGCAGCGATGCAGTGTCCTTTGTGCCGAGCTGCGAAACACCGCAGGGACCGTTCGACTGGGTGCTGATCCGCGTACCCAAAACCCTGGCGCTGCTGGAGGAGCAACTGATTCGCCTGCATGGCCAGTTGACGCCGAACGCCCGCGTGGTGGCCGGGGCGATGGTCAAGCATCTGCCGCGTGCGGCGGGTGATCTGCTGGAAGAATACGTCGGCCCGGTCCAGGCCTCGCTGGCGGTGAAGAAGGCGCGCCTGCTGACGGCCACGCCAGAAGTAAAGGCAGCTCCAAGCTCGCCCTACCCCACGCGTTACCGTCTCGACAAACCGGCCATCGAACTGCTCAACCACGCCAATGTGTTCTGCCGCGACGGCCTGGACATCGGCACGCGCGCCTTCCTGCCGCACATGCCGAAGCACCTCGGGCGCACCCGCGTCGCCGACCTTGGCTGCGGCAACGGCGTGCTCGGCATCGCCTACGCCCTGGGCAGCCCGCAGGCGCAGTTGACCCTGGTGGATGAGTCGTACATGGCCGTGCAGTCAGCCCAGGAGAACTGGCGCGCGGCGCTCGGCGAGCGCGCCGTGGAGATACGCGCCGGAGACGGCCTGGCAGAGCAGCCGGCCGACTCGCTGGATCTGGTGCTGTGCAACCCGCCGTTCCATCAGCAGCAGGTGGTCGGCGACTTTCTCGCCTGGCGCATGTTCCAGCAGGCCCGCGCGGCACTGGTCAGCGGTGGCGAGCTGTGGATCGTCGGTAATCGCCACCTCGGCTATCACGCCAAGCTGGCGCGCCTGTTCCGCGGCGTTGAGCAGGTAGCGGCCAACCCCAAATTCGTGGTGCTCAAGGCAAGCAAGTGATAGACGAATTGTAACGATGGCAGAGTATCACTAAAGTAGCACTTTCAATCGAACGCCGGTCAGCCATCATGAAAGTCGAGTTGGTAACCAACCTGAAGCGACATGCCACCAAGATCCTCGCGGACCTGCAACAGACCAAGGAAGCCGTGCTAATTACCGAGCATGGGCAACCCTCGGCCTATCTGGTGGATGTTCAGGACTATGAATTCATGCAGAAACGCCTCGCGCTGCTGGATGCCCTGGCACGCGGCGAACGGGCCATTGTGGAAGGCAATACCCTTAATCACGATCAGGCCAGGGAGCGGCTGGGCAAGTGGCTGAAATAGTCTGGACAAGCCCCGCCCTGGAGCAGCTCAACGACCTCGCCGAATACATAGCCCTCGATAACCCCGATGCCGCCAGAGCGCTGGTAGGCAGGGTCATGGACACCGTGTCGCGGCTAGCTCAGTTTCCTCTCTCCGGCCATGTACCAGAGGAGCTTCCTGGCTCCGTCTATCGCGAAGTCGTGGTGCCCCCTTGCCGCATCTTCTATCGGCACAGCGAGGAAAGAGTTTTCATCATCCACATCATGCGAGAGGAGCGCATGCTGCGCGCTCACATGCTCGGTTGAAACTCACAGCGTCAGGGTAAAGCGCGAAAGCAGCGCCCCCGGCAACGCCATGGAACCCGTCTGTCTGGCGCCGTAGGTGCCACTGGGCAGCAGCAGTTCCGGTTCGCGGGTCAGCGCCTCCAGTTGCGGGCCGAGGAACTCGAACAGCGAGTCGTCGAAGCGCATGGTGTCGACGGGCGCCTGGATCTGCCCGTCCTCGACCCAGAAGGTGGCGAAGCGGGTCATGCCGGTCAGGCGTCCGGCCGGCAGGTCGGAGAAATTGCCGTACCACAGGTTGCCGATGTACAGGCCGGTGCCTAGCCGTTGCAGCACCTCCTGCTCGTCCAGCTCACCACCGTGCATGCGCAACGACAACGGGTACTCGCCTCGGCAGGCGCCATTGGCGATCAGCCCGTACTCGGCGGCGCTACGCGAGCTGACCAGGCGCTCGCCGGATCGCCCCTGGCTGATCAGGCGCAACGGCTGGCGAGGTCCTTCGGCGGTGAAGGCTGGAGCCAGGCCGCCTTCGATGCGCTCTTCCATGGTCACCCGCGGGCTGAGTTCAGCCTTGCCATTGAACAGGCGCTGCAGGGGGCTGCCGCCGGAGGCCAGCGCCTGCGCGCCGAAGCCCCAGCAGAACAGGCTGACCAGCTCTTCCAGCGCCGCAGGCGTCAGGTAGGCACGGTAGGCCCCGGGCTGCAGCGCCCTGGCCGGGCGACCGAGAAATTCCAGCTGCTGCCGGGCGCCATCGAGCTTGCGGGCGAACGCCTGAGCGTCCCACTGCTCGCCGGCATAGGCACTTTTCACTGCCTGGCCGTTGTCGTGGAACAGGCTGAACTCAAGGTTGAAACTGCTCGCCGCGTACCAGCCGAACGCACCCCAGGAGCTGGCGAAGCCCTGATACTGCGGGCCGACAGCGAGGAATCCGACCAGGTCCAGGCCGCGCGCCGCGGCGACCACCTGCTGCGCCATGGCCGCACTGTCCAGCGGCTCGCCCACGGCCGCCAGTTCACTGCGCCAGGCCTCGCGGTTCAAGCGCAGATAAGGGTCATCATGCAAGGTCGGCAGCACGGCGCGCAGTTGCTGCAAGGCCTGCTGCAGGCGCGACGCGTCCTCGTCGAGCACACCGCTGAGCGCCAGCTTGTGCTCGGCGTGACGCTGCCCCTGGTACAGCGACAGGGTGGCGTACGCCTGCTGTACCTGCCCCGCCTGGCGCACCTGCCCGTGATTGAAACGGATGAAGCTGGAGTCCTCGGCGCCATAGGCCAGGGTGAAGCCCTCCTCGCTGCCGACCTGCGCCTGCAGTCGAGCCAGCAAGGCGCTGAAATGTTGCCGTGCGTCCATCAGGCAGCCCCTCCGAATACATCGATATCGGCGAATACGCAGGCGGGCGAGGCATGCCCGACGCGGATCACCTGGTTGGGCTCGCCCTTACCGCAGTAGGGCGTGCCGAGTACCTCGAAGGTACTGGCATCGCCCACCGCACGCAGGTTGCGCCAGAAGCGCGAGCTGATGCCGCGGTAGTTGGGGTTCTTCACCACGCCCTTGAGCTCGCCGTTCTCGATCAACTGGCCCCATTCGCAGCCGAACTGGAATTTGTTGCGCGCGTCATCGATCGACCAGGAGCGGTTGTTGCTCATTAAAATGCCGCGCTCAATGCCGCCGATCAGCGCGGCCAGGCTCTTGTCGCCCGGCTCCAGGTTGAGGTTGGCCATGCGGTCGATGGGCGGCCGGTTCCAGCTGCACGCGCGGCTGTTGGCGACGCCCGGCAGGCCGCTGCGCCACTGCGACAGCGCGCCGCCCAGCGGTCGCTGGAGAATGCCGTCACGGATCAGCAACTGGCGCTCGGCCGGCGTGCCATCGTCGTCATGACGATAGCTGGACAGCTCTCCCGGCACGCCCGGGTCGAAACTGACATTGAGTAGCGGCGAACCGTAGCGGTAGTGACCGAAGTCTTCCTGGCGAATGAAGCTGGTGCCGGCGAAGTTGCGCTCGTCACCGAGGATGCGATCCAGCTCCAGCGGGTGGCCGATCGATTCGTGAATCTGCAGGATCATCTGGTCAGGCATCAGCAGCAGGTCACGCGAGTCGTTCGGCGTGTTCGGCGCCAGCAGCAACTGCAACGCCTCATCGGCGATGCGCGCGGCACTGCCCGGCACACCCAGTTGATCGAGCACCTCGGCGCCACCCTGGCGCGCCAGGTGGCTGCCGCCGAAGCTGCGGCTCTGGCTGTCGCGCTCGTCACTGGCGGTCACGCCGACTTGTGGAAAGACATAACGCTGGGCTCGGCGCAGACGGGCGCCGGCACTGTTGAGGTAGATCTGTTCATGGCAGGTGAAGGTCAGCCCGACATGGCTGTCGACCAGACGCGCATCGCGGGGAATCAGCGCCGATTCGGCCATCAGCGACTCGAACCAGTGCGCGGCACCAGCCACCGGCTGGTCGTAACCGGGCATCACGTCATCGCTCAGCTCGGCCGGTTGCGCCAGGCTGGCGAGATCCAGCAGGTTATGTCCGGCCAGGGCTCGGGCCATCCGCTCGGCTCGCTCCAGCGCGGCCTGCAGGCCGGCCTGGCTGATGTCACTGGTGGCCACATAGGCCTCAACGCCGGCGATGCGCACGGTGAGCATGGCGCCGGCGTCATCGACGAAGGACGGTGCCTGCGCGACCCGCCGGCGCACCCAGTAGGACTCCCGGCTCTCCTGCACATGGCGCAGCGAGTGGAAATCGGCGGTGGTTCTCAGCGCGGCAAAGCGCCGCTCCAGGGTGTCGCTGAGGGCGAACATCGGGCCTCCTCGGCATGCGGCAAAGGAGGTCAGTATGAAAACAATCGTCCGGCGGGATCAACCGCCGGGCGAACACAGGCAGCTTATGCGCGGCGGCGGGCGTCTCAGAAATCGACGGTCGCCGACACCTTGAAGGTGCGCGGCGCGCCCTGGGTCAGGTAACCGCCGTTGGCCGACGCCCAGTAGTTCTCGTCGGCGACGTTCTCCAGTACCGCGTTGAAAGTCACCGCGCGCTCGTCCAGGCGTGTTTTGTAGCGTGCGCCCAGGTCGACGCGGGTCCAGGCGGGAATGCTGTAGTCGTTGCCGGCGTCGACGAACTGGCCACCGGTGCGCAGTAACAGGCCATTGAGGCTCAGACCGGGCACGCCCGGCACGTCCCAGTCGGCCGCGACGTTGAACTGGAACTCGGGCACCCCGACGGCCTGGTTGCCATCATTGGCACCACCAGCGGTGCCGCGCAGCTCCGCCTCCGTCCAGGTTGCTCCGCCCAGCAGACGCAGGCCGCTGAGCGGCTCACCGAACAGGCTCAGCTCGACGCCGCGGTTGCGCTGCTCGGCATCCACGCCGTAGTTGCCGTTGCCATCGATCACGCCCTGTGGCTGCTCGATGCGAAAGACGCTCAGGTTGCCGCCAAAGCGCCCCCAGTCCAGCTTCACCCCGAGCTCGGTCTGCTTGGAGCGATATGGCGCGAACATCGTCCCGCGGTTGTTCGCGGCATTGGGCGCGGTTGGGCCCTGCTGCAGCGATTCCACGCGGTTGGCATAGAGCGACAGGTACTCGAAGGGCTTGATCACCAGGCCGTAGGCCGGTGTGGTGATGCTCTCCTGGTAGTTGGAGGTACGGCTGCCATTGGCTGCGCTCCAGGCATCGGCACCGATGGTCTGGCGCCGAACGCCCAGGGTCAGCAGCACACGATCATCGTAGAAGCCCAGGGTATCGGACACGGCCAGGCTTTTGTTCTGCACCTTGGCAGTGGTATCCGGATCGTGCAGGTCGCCGGAAGGCGGGCTGGCCGCGGGCACCGGTACGGGCAGGCCCTCGTAGAGGTTGCCGTAGCCACGATTGCCAACAGCGGTGGACTCGAAGGCATTGCGCTTTTCCTGCCAGATGCCGTTGGCTGCCAGGTTGAGCTTGTGGCTGACCGGCCCGGTCAGCAGCTCGCCACGTAGGCCGGTGGCCACGCTCAGGGTTTCCTGATCCAGCGGCGAATACAGGCGACCGATGCGCGCCGCGCCATCGGCACCGTACACGTAGCTGGAGGCGTATACACCATTCTCCCGCGTGTACTTGCCGCCACCGATGAGGTAGGCCGTCCAGGACGGCGACAGGTCATACTCGGCGCTGAACATGCCGTAGGTATCTTCCAGCTGCGACCAGCTCCAGGGCTGCGCGTAGTTGTGACTGGAGTCCGGCGCCGAGGGCACCTTGCCGTTGAGGGTGGAGGTCGCGCCAGTGGTGGTCAGGTACACCACGGACCGGCCTTCGTTCACACGCTGCTTCTGGTAGCCCAGATCCGCCGCCAGGCGCAGGCGCTCACCACGGTAGTCCAGCGCCATGCTCGCCAGGCCGAAGCGCGAGTGTTCGTCATCGATGCCCGTCTCGCCCTCACGCTGCGCCAGGTTAACCCGTACACCGAAGCGGTTGTCCTCGCCGAAACGCTGGCCGAGATCCAGGTGCCCGCCTACCCGGCTATCGTTGGCGTAATCCAGGGTGAAACTGCGCGTCGGGGTATCCTCGGCGCGTTTGGACACCACATTAATCGCCCCGCCGACGCCGCTGCCACTGGGCGACACGCCATTGAGAAAGGCATTGGCGCCCTTGAACACCTCGACCCGCTCGACCGACTCGGTGGAGATGATCTGCCGGGGCAGGATGCCGTACAGGCCATTGAAGGCGATATCGTCGCTGAACAGCTGAAAGCCGCGCACGACGAAGACCTGGGAGAAGTTGCCGAAACCGTAGGACTGGCGCACACCCGGATCGCTGGCCAGCACGTCGGCCAGGGTCCGCGCCTGGCGCGTCTCGATCAGTTCGCTGGTGTAGCTGGAAAAGGCGAAGGGCACGTCCTGCATGTCCTGGTTGCCTAGCAAACCGATATTGGCGCCGCGCGCCACCTGGCCACCGGCGTACTCACTCGGCAGGTCGCGGCGGCCGTCGGCCTGGCCACTGACGGTAGTGGCACCCAGCTCCAACACGTCGTCATCCGCGGGGCGCGGGATCAGCGTAACGGTGCCATCGGCGCCGATGCTGAAGGTCAGGCCGCTGCCCTGTAGCAGCTGCTGCAACCCGTCACTGACGGAGTAGTCGCCCTTCAACGCGCTGCTGCCGCCCACGCCACGGGTCAGGCTGGCGTCGTACAGCAGGCGGACGCCGGCCTGCTCGGCGAAATCGGTGAGCGCCGAATCCAGGGGCTGGGCCGGAATATCGAGTTCGACGGCCTGTACCTGCGCGGCGGCAAGACCAAGGGAAAGCGCGATCAACGTCGGGAGGAAGGGAAACGAACGCATGCGGGTGTCCTGTGCTCTGCTGGCTAGTCATGCGAAGAAGTCGCATTTGCAGAAACAGAAGACGAAGGCGATTCGCATTCCTGAACCGGAAGCGCGATATTTTTGCGAAGAGAGGCCCGACACCGAGAACGTAGCCCGGATGAAATACGGGAGTGGTAGCGCGAATTGTTCCCCGGATTGCATCCGGGCTACGGATTTACCTGGTAATAGCCGTTCGCTTGCGCTCAGTTCGCGGACAAGTCCGCTCCCACGAATTCAGATATGTGGCCCGGATGAAATCCGCGGTGGTAGCGCGAATTATTCCCCCGGATTGCTTCCGGGCTACGGATTGATCTGGCGATGGCCGTTCGCTTGCGCTCAGATTCGCGGACAAGTCCGCTCCCACGAATTCAGATATGTGGCCCGGATGAAATCCGGGGTGGTAGCGCGATTGTTCCCCCCGGATTGCATCCGGGCTACGGATTGACCTGGCGATGGCCGTTCGCTTGCGCTCAGCTCGCGGACAAGTCCGCTCCCACAAATTCAGATATGTGGCCCGGATGAAATCCGGGGTGGTAGCGCGAATTATTCCCCCGGATTTGCATCCGGGCTACGGATTGACCTGGCGATGACCGTTCGCTTGCGCTCAGTTCGCGGACAAGTCCGCTCCCACAAATTCAGCAGCGCCGCTTGTCCTGTGGGAGCGGACTTGTCCGCGAGTTTTTCTGCTGCAGCCCGAGCGGTCCGATCCTACGCCCAGCTCATCAGCTGCGCGACGACACCAGCAGGACGCCCGGCAGCCGGGTCAGCTTGACCGGCAGGGCGGTCTCGATGGCGTGCAGAACCGCCTGCGGATCGTCCAGGGCGAACACCCCGGTCACCTTCAGCGCACGCGCCTGCGCGTCGAGGAACAGCACCTGCTGCGACTGCTGGCGCTGTAGCTCCTCGAACACTTCGGGCAGCGGGCGATCGCGGAACACCAGGCGGCCACGCTGCCAGGCCAATGCCCGGGCGCGGTCCAGCGGCTCCAGGGACTGCAGGCGCCCGCCTTGCCAGGCGATCTGCTCGCCGGCCTGCACGGCCCGCTCGCTGCCGCCAGCATCGCTGACCTGCACATGCCCCACGGTGACTGCGAGCAGTACCTGATCGCCCAGCAGGTTGACGTCGAAGCGGGTACCGGTGACGAGGATGCGCGCTTCGCCGGCCTCGATCACGAAGGGACGCGCCGCATCGGCGGCCACCTGGAAATCCACCTGGCCGCGGTAAAGGCGCACGCGGCGCAGGCCATCGGCGTTGGCGTCCCAGTCCAGGGCGGTGGCGCCGTTGAGCTGCAGCTGCGAGCCATCGTCCAACGTCACCTCACGGACCTCGCCGGCCTCGGTACGCACGTCGGCATGCCAGCCGGGCGGCGCCAGCCACAGAGCCAGCAGCAGGCAGGCCGCGGTGGCCAGGGGCAGCGGCCAGCGCCGCACACGACGCGGCATCGCCTGCACCACGGCAGGCGGGCGCTCGACCTGGCCGAGCAGCGTCCACAGGCGTTCCACTTCAGCCAGGGCGCTGGCGTGCTCGGCACTGGCATGGCGCCAGCGCTCGGCTGCCGCGCGATCGGCCGCGCTGGCCCGCCCGGAGTTCAGCAGCACCAGCCACTCCCGGGCCTGGCTGCGCAAATCCGCCTCAGTTGTCATCCATGCGTTCCTGGCAATATTCGAGGGCCTTGAGGATATAGCGTCCGGCCATACTTTCCGAGACGCCAAGGCGCTCGCCGATCTCACGCTGCGTGAGGCCGTCCAGGCGATTCCACAACAACGCCTGGCGCAGATGCTCGGGTAGCTCGCGCATCAGCGTCTGCAGACGAGCCAGGCGGCGGCTGTCCTCGGTGGCGCGTTCGGGTTCGGGGAGTTCGCTTTCCAGCGCCTCGTCGAGCGGCGCCAGTTGCGGGCGAGCCTGCTGCTGGCGGTGGTGGTCGATGAGCAGGTTGCGGGCGATACGGTAGAGAAAGGCGCGCACGTTGCCGATCTCCTCGGTCCGGCGCCCTTGCAGGCGCAGCCAGGTTTCCTGGCGCAGGTCGGCGGCGAGTTCGCTGCAGCGTGTCTGCCGGGTGAAGAAACGCAACAGCTCCGAGGAATGGCGCCGGAACAGCTCTTCGGGGGGCTGAGGATCGACAGGCAGGGACACGAACGCTACTCGGTGCCGGGAAAGGCCGAGAAAATATTACAGTTGGAAATGATTTTCAAACATATCCGACAGGCTATCGCACCCCTACTGACTCATGGGGGCGCCAGCCTTGCCAGCGTTCAACCCGGCGTACCGAGCCCCGCCGCGCTCATGAACTGGCGCAGCAGCCAGGCCACCGCGCCCAGCGTCAGCACGCTGGCCGTCCAGATCAGCACCAGCCAACCCAGACGCTGCAACAGGGGTTTCTTCTCTTGCTCGACCTTGGTCATATCGCCTCCTTCGAACTGATTCAACGCCTCGCGCTAGAGCCATGCGAGGCACAACGTAAGTAACGACCTCCGGCTAATCAAAGCAGGCGAGGATCGGCCGGAGTCGCGCTCGGTTTGACGAGCTGTAAATAAGCTGGCCGAGCCTGCTTTTAACGCCGCAGGGACGACGTACAGCAGGCTTTGGACCGGATCTCAATGATAACCGTCGTCCTGGGTCACCTTGCCGCGGAACACGTAATAGCTCCACGCGGTGTACATCAGGATGAAGGGGATGATGAGCAACGCGCCGACCAGCATGAAACCCTGGCTCTGCGGCGGTGCGGCAGCCTCCCAGATGCTGATCGATGGCGGGATCACGTTCGGCCACAGGCTGATGCCCAGGCCGCTGTAGCCGAGGAAGATCAGCACCAGGGTGAGCAGGAACGGCGAGTAGTTGCGGTTGTCGGCCACCGCCCGCAGCAGCGCGTAGGTGCACAGCAGCACCAGCACCGGCACCGGCATGAACCAGAACAGGTTGGGCAGGCTGAACCAGCGCTCGGCGATCGCCGGGTGCTCCAGCGGCGTCCACAGGCTGACTATGCCGGTCACCGCCAGCACCACGAATACCAGCGGCCGCGCCATATCGTGCATCTGCTGCTGCAGGCGGCCTTCGGTCTTCATGATCAGCCAGGTGCAGCCAAGCAGCGCGTAGGCCACGATCAGTGCCAGGCCGCAGAACACCGAGAACGGCGTTAGCCAGTCGAAGGCGCCACCGGCAAAGGTCCGGTCGACCACCTCGAAGCCGTCGATGTAGGCCCCCAACGCCACGCCCTGGCAAAAGGTGGCGGTCAGCGAACCGCCGATGAAGGCCTTGTCCCACAGGTGACGTTTCTCGGCCTTGGCCTTGAAGCGGAATTCGAAGGCCACGCCGCGGAAGATCAGCCCCAGCAGCATCAGGATCAGTGGCAGGTAGAGGGCGCTCAGCACCACCGAGTAGGCCAGCGGGAAGGCGCCGAACAGGCCGGCGCCACCGAGCACCAGCCAGGTTTCGTTGCCATCCCATACCGGTGCCACGGTGTTCATCATCACATCGCGCTCGCCCTCGTTCCTGACGAAGGGAAAGAGGATGCCGATGCCCAGATCGAAGCCGTCCATCACCACGTACATCATCACCCCGAAGGCGATGATCACTGCCCAGATCAGCGAAAGATCGATACCCATGTTCAACTCCTTTCCGGCAGCGTGTCGGACTCACCGTCTTGCGTACCCTCATCGGCAGCCGACAATGGCCGCGCCGGAGTACGAGGCTTGCCAGGCCCGCCTTCTTGAGGGGCTTCATCCCCCTCGTCGAGCTGCGGTCCCTTGCGCACCAGGCGCATCACGTAGCTGATGCCGGCGCCGAACAGGGCGAAATAGACCACCACGAACAACGCCAGGGTAAAGCCCAATTGGGTCGCGCTATGACCGGAGGAGGCGTCGGCGGTGCGCATCAGGCCATGGACGACCCAAGGCTGACGGCCGATCTCGGTGGTGTACCAGCCGGCGAGAATGGCAATCACACCGCTCGGCCCCATCCACACCGCCAGGTGCAGGAATGGCCGGCACGTGTACAGCCGATCACCACGACGCAGCCAGGTGCCCCACAGTCCGGTGAAGATCATCATCAGGCCCATGGCGACCATGATGCGGAAGGTCCAGAAGACGATGGTGGAGTTGGCGCGATCCTCCGGCGGGAAGTCCTTCAGCGCCGGCACCTGCTTGTCCAGGCTGTGGGTCAGGATCAGGCTGCCGAGCGCGGGAATCTCCACCTTGAAGCGGGTTTCCTCACGTTCCATGTCCGGCCAACCGAAGAGGATCAGCGGGGTCGGCTCGTCGCCAACGTTCTCCCAGTGGCCCTCGATGGCGGCGATCTTCGCCGGCTGGTACTTGAGCGTGTTGAGGCCGTGCAGGTCACCGATGACGGCTTGCACCGGCGCCACCAGCAGCGCCATCCACAGCGCCATCGAGAGCATCTTGCGGATCGCCGGGTTGTCACGGCCGCGCAGCAGGTGCCAGGCCGCCGAGGCACCGACGAAGAAGGCGGTGGCGAGGAAAGCCGCGGTGGCCATGTGCGTCAGGCGATAGGGAAACGACGGGTTGAACACTACGGCGAACCAGTCCACCGGTATCACCCGACCGTCGACGATCTCGAAGCCCTGCGGGGTGTGCATCCAGCTGTTGGAAGCGAGGATCCAAAAGGTGGAAATCAGCGTGCCGATGGCCACCATCACCGTGGAGAAGAAGTGCAGGCCCGGCCCGACGCGATTCCAGCCGAACAGCATGACGCCGAGGAAGCCCGCCTCGAGGAAGAACGCGGTCAGCACCTCGTAGGTCAGCAGCGGCCCGGTCACCGCACCGGCGAAGTCGGAGAAGGCGCTCCAGTTGGTGCCGAACTGATAGGCCATGACCAAGCCGGAGACCACGCCCATGCCGAAGTTGACTGCGAAGATCTTCGACCAGAAGTGGTAGAGATCGCGGTACAGCGTATTGCTGGTCTTCAACCACAGACCTTCGAGCACCGCCAGGTAGCTGGCCAGGCCGATGGTGATGGCCGGGAAGACGATGTGGAAGGAAATGGTGAAGGCAAACTGGACTCGGGCGAGATCGAGCGCCTCTAGGCCGAACATGTCACATCCTCATTCAGGGTTATTTCGGCCCCAGCACGCAAAGCCGATCCATAGACTCCAGTCTTGGAGTCAAACGAGCTGAAATTGTTCTTATTGAAGTGAACTGCAGCCAAAAGGCTACTGAGCAAAACACGAAATGACGCATTGATCTGGATCAATGCGCACTAAAAGACTAGCCGCTAAAGACACCGCAAGCGCTGTGGTGATTTGCCGCGCGACAGGCCACCGCAGCGTTCACCAAAAAAGCTTCGCCCCGACGCGGGGCTCCTACGAAAAGCGGTGGCCCCTACCTGTAGGAGCGGCACCCCGCCGCGAACGTGCGCGCAAAAAAAAGCGGCCACGCGCTAAGCGGGCCGCCAGAATCACGGAGTTGCTTACATCGAGTGAACGCGATGACTTACGCTCACCCGTATTGGATTACCGTTCGAGGATCGCGGTCACACCCTGACCGCCGGCGGCGCAGATGGAAATCAGACCGCGCCCCTCTCCAGCCACCGAGAGCAGCTTGGCCAGGTTGGCGACGATACGCCCGCCCGTGGCCGCGAATGGATGGCCGGCGGCCAGCGAACTGCCCTTGACGTTCATCTTGCTGCGGTCGATGGAACCCAGCGGCGCGTCCAGGCCTAGGCGCTCCTTGCAATAGTCGGCGTCTTCCCAGGCCTTGAGCGTGCACAGCACCTGGGCGGCGAAGGCTTCGTGAATCTCGTAGTAATCGAAGTCCTGCAAAGTCAGGCCATTGCGCGCGAGCAGACGCGGCACCGCGTAGACCGGCGCCATCAGCAGGCCCTCCTTGCCCTGAACGAAATCCACCGCCGCCGCCTCGCCATCGCGCAGGTAGGCCAGTACGGGCAGACCATGGGCCTGGGCCCACTCCTCGCTGGCCAGCAGCACCACAGAGGCGCCATCGGTCAGCGGCGTGGAATTGGCCGGGGTCAGGGTGCCGCGCGGGCCGCGCTCGAAGCAGGGCTTGAGAGAGGCGAGCTTCTCTGCGTTGATGTCCGGGCGCAGGTTCTGGTCGCGAGTCAGGCCGAGAAACGGCGTCATCAGGTCGTCCTGCCAGCCTTCGGCGTAGGCCGCGGCCAGCTTCTGGTGGCTGGCCAGCGCCAGCTGATCCTGCTCGTCGCGCGGGATGGCCCAGCGCTGCGCCATCAGTTCGCAGTGCTCGCCCATCGACAGCCCGGTGCGCGGCTCGCCGTTGCGCGGGATGTGCGGCGCCAGGTGGCGCGGGCGAATCTTCAGCAGGCTCTTGACCTTGTCACCGGTGCTCTTGGCCCGGTTGGCTTCCAGCAGAATCTGCCGCAGCCCCTCGTTGACGCCGATAGGCGCGTCGGAGGTGGTGTCGACGCCGCCGGCGATGCCGCAGTCGATCTGCCCGAGGGCGATCTTGTTGGCCACCAAAATCGCTGTTTCGAGGCCGGTGCCGCAGGCCTGCTGCAGGTCGTAGGCCGGGGTTTCCGGCGCCAGGCGCGAGCCCAGCACACACTCGCGAGTCAAGTTGAAATCTCGCGAATGCTTGAGCACCGCACCGGCCACCACCTCGCCTAGGCGTTCGCCGTGCAGGTTGAAGCGCTCCACCAGCCCTTCGAGGGCGCTGGTCAGCATCTCCTGGTTGCTCGCCCTGGCGTAGACGGTGTTGGAACGGGCGAACGGAATACGGTTGCCGCCTACGATGGCGACCCGGCGCAACTGGGCCATGAGGACTCCTTGCTGGTCGAAGAGCTGAATGAAATCAGGCATACACTTTAGCCTGCCGGCCACACAGGCAGGGCAATCGCCTGACCGGAAGGCCAATGTGGCTGAGCAAAAACCTGTGACACCTTGTAGGAGCGAATTTTTCGCGAATGAATTCGCGCCCACATCTTTTGGTCCAACAGGCTAAACCTCAGGCAGGCACGAACATTGGCCGCCTTGCCGGTGCATGAGGCAACAGAGTCAATTGCGCTTTGCCTGTCGCCGCGTACAGTGACACGACTTTCGATTCGCCCGCAGGAGTCTTTCATGTCCGATCGTTATCTCGCCTTCGCCAACTCCTCCACCGGCCGCCGCCTGGTTGGTGCCCTTGGCCTGCCGGCGCCAGTGCGCCTGGAACGCTGGATGGCCGGCCGCGTGAGGCCGGTGGACGGCGCGCTGCTGCTGGGCGGTGACGGCGAACTGCTGACGGCCGTGCTGCCTTTCGCCAACAAGCTCACTGATCAATTGTTCAGCGCTCGCGAGGGCCAACTGCAATTGCCACGCTGGACCGCCGAGCACGGTCCGAAGCTCAAGGCCCTGGTATTCGACGCCAGCCACCTGACCCGCTTCGAGCAACTGATCGAGCTGCGCGACTTCTTCCAGCCAACCTTCAAAGGCCTGGCCAACAGCCCGCGCGTGGTGGTGCTGGGCCGCGCCCCCGAGTCGCTCAAGGATCCCGTCGCCGCCAGCGTGCAGCGTTCGCTGGAAGGTTTCACCCGTTCGCTGGGCAAAGAGATTCGCCGCGGCGGCAGCGTGCAGCTGCTGTACGTCGGCAAAGGCGGCGACCAGCAGCTGGAAGGCGCGCTGCGCTTCTTCCTCTCGCCGAAGAGCGCTTACATCTCCGGCCAGGTGCTGCGCCTGGGCGCCTGCACCGAACAGGTCAGGGACTGGACGCGCCCGCTGGCCGGCAAGAAGGCGCTGGTCACCGGCGCCTCGCGCGGCATCGGCGCCTCCATCGCCGAAGTGCTCGCCCGTGATGGCGCCGACGTGGTGCTGCTCGACGTACCCCAGGCTGCCGACGCACTGCAGGCTCTGGCAGCGCGCCTGGGTGGGCAGGCGGTGACCCTGGATATCTGCGCCGAAGACGCGCCGCAGCGCTTGGTCGAGGCGCTGCCCGAAGGCCTGGATATCGTCGTGCACAACGCAGGCATCACCCGCGACAAGACCCTGGCGAAGATGAGCGATGCCTTCTGGAACTCGGTGATCGACGTCAACCTCAAGGCCCCGCAGGTGCTGACCCAGGCGCTGCTGGAGGCCGACAAGCTGCACGACAACGGCCGCGTGGTACTAATCGCCTCGATCAGTGGCATCGCCGGCAACATGGGCCAGACCAATTACGCAGTGAGCAAGGCCGGCGTGATAGGCCTGGCCCAGGCCTGGGCGCCGGCCCTGGCGAAGAAAGGCATCAGCATCAATGCCGTGGCGCCGGGGTTCATCGAAACGCAGATGACCGCGGCCATTCCGCTGGGTATCCGCGAAGCCGGGCGACGGATGAACTCCATGAGCCAGGGCGGCCTGCCGCAGGATGTTGCCGAAGCCGTGGCCTGGTTCGCCCAGCCCGGTTCGGGGGCGCTGAGCGCGCAGGTGCTGCGCGTGTGCGGGCAGAGTCTGCTGGGCGCCTGAGACCGCGGCGAGGGGCTGAAGCGGATCGCCGCCCAGGCGATTGACTGTGGTGGGAGGCGCTTCAGCGGCGACTGTCGCGGCTAAAGCCCCTCCCACAGGATGGCATCAGCCCTTGCCGCGCTTGCGAAACTCCACCGGCGTTTCGCCGACCCAGCGCTTGAACGCGCGGTAGAAGGTACTCGGCTCAGAGAAACCGGTGCGCTCGACGATCACCTCGATACGCTCGTCGGTCTTGAGCAGCAGCTCCTTGGCCAGGCGACAACGGTAGTCGGTGATCAGGTCGTTGAAGCGCACGCCAGCCATGGCCAGGCGCTCACGCAGGCGCCGCGCCGGCATGTTCAGGCGAGCGGCCACCTGCTCCAGCGTTGCGCCGCCGTCGACCAGCAGCTCGGCGATCAGCTCACGCACCTGGCGCACCAGATCCAGCCTTTCCACCTCTGCCAGTTGCCGCCGCGCCAGCGACTCATGCATGCGCAGCAGCTCCGGTGCCGCGTGGCGCGAGGCCTTGTCCAGCACTGCGGCGTCGAACAGCAGCGCGCAGTCCTCGGCGCCCAGGCGCACCGGGCAGCCGTAGATCGCCTGGTAGCGCTCGGCGGACGCGCCCTCGGCATGTATAAAGCGCACTTCACGCGGTCGGAAATCGTTTTCGGTCAGCGCGGCGAACAGGCGGATCACCGCGCCGGCGAGCATCTCCGGGAAGTGCCGCGGCGTATCGGCCTCCACGCCCAGGGTCAGCACGGCTATCTCGCCGTCTACGTCCAGCCGCGCATTGAGGGTATCGGAGAGCAGGCGCACGTAGCGCAGCGCATGGCGCAGTCCGGCGCCGAAGGTTTCGCTGGAGAGGAACAGGTATTCCAGCAGCAGGCCGTGAAAGGCCGGCAGGTGCTGGGCCAGGTACAGGCCGACATGCTCCTCGCCGCACTCTTCGCTGGCGGCCTTCCAGAACACGGCCTGGGCGGCATGAGGGAAACGGCCAGCGGGCAGCCCGCCGGGAGGCAGGCCGACATGCACCAGCACGCGGTCAGGATCGTTTCCGCTGGCGCGCAGGGCATCGATTACCGGGCGCATCAGCGCCACATCGTCGGTCAGATCACGCATGATTTCTGCTGTTGTTCTTATTCGTGAGCATTATTCGTGGGCCGCACCATCTTAGGGCTGCGGACCACCGTGCGCAAACACGCAGCAGACCGATTGACTGACCTGCACAGACGCCAGGCAGAACAGCCAATGACAGCGCAGGTCTGAGGGTTAAGCTGCTGTCATCCATTTGCCAAGGAGTTCGCCAATGGCCATCGACTGGCTCGATCTCGATACCCCACCGGCCCTGCCCGGCCTATTTCTGCGTGCCGCGCTGCGGCGCAAGGTGACAGGCCGTCAATTACCCGATATTGGCCTGCGCTGCCCAGTGATCGTGGACCCGAAGCACCTGGCGCGCTATCGCCAGGTCTGCGGCCTTGCCGAGAGCGCCTATCTGCCGCCGGTCTACCCGCACATCCTCGCCTTCCCACTGCAGATGCAGCTGCTCACCGACCGCCGCTTCCCCTTCCCATTGCTGGGTCTGGTGCATCTGGAAAACCGCATCCGCGTGCTGCGCCCGCTGGGTGGGTTGGGCCCGTTCCAGGTCAGCGTGCAGGCGACCGACCTGCAGCCGCACGACAAGGGCGCCACGTTCAGCGTGATCACCCGTCTGGAAGACCAGCTCGGCCTGCTCTGGCAAGGCGACAGCCGCATCCTTTGCCGCGCCCTGCGCCTCGACGGACAGCCGCAGCCCCGAGCCGAACAGGAGCCCCTGCCGCTGGCGCCGCTGACCGACTGGGCCGCCCCCGCCGATACCGGCCGGCGTTACGCCCGCGTGGCCGGCGACTACAATCCGATTCACCTGCATGCGCTGACGGCACGACTGTTCGGCTTCCCTCGCGCCATCGCCCACGGTCTGTGGAACAAGGCGCGCAGCCTGGGCGCGCTGCAGGCACACCTGCCGCAGGCCGGCTACGAAGTGCAGGTGCGCTTCCAGAAACCGGTGCTGTTGCCCACTCACCTGGCGCTACAGGCCAGCGAACCGGCTGCAAGCGGCCAGTTCCGCCTGATTGGTGAAGACGATACGCCGCATATGGTCGGAAGCTGGCAGCCGTTGATTGCCTGACGTAGCCCGGATGCAATCCGGGTGGATATTCTCGACACGCGCCCCCGGATTGCATCCGGGCTACGGGCCATGCTGGGGAGAATGATTCAAGCGGCGCCAGTATTACCGGGTAACCCTCTCCCCCGGCCCTCTCCCGCAAGCGGGAGAGGGGAGACAACCCGCGCGCCCTTCTAGCCTGGATGAAATCCGGGGCTGCCCGCCGCTGGCTGGATTGATCGCGGCTGAAGCCGCTCCTACACCATGCAAGCCCCGCCTTTCGCGCACCACACCTTGCAGCGCGTAGCGTTCGAGCCGAAGCTATGCGGCTCGAAAGGAGCCGCCCCATGAACATCGCTGCACTCACCGCGCGCATGCACGCCATTCGCGATCACAACGACTGGCGCCGTTACCAGAGCCCGAAGAACCTGGCCATGGCCGCCAGCGTGGAAATGGCCGAGCTGGTGGAAATCTTCCAGTGGCTGAGCGAGGAACAATCCCGCCAGTTGCCTCCCGACCAGCTCGCGCATGCCGGCCAGGAAGTGGCCGACGTGGTGCTCTACCTGCTGCAACTGTGCAGCGAGCTGGGTCTGGATATGAATCAGGCCGTGCTCGACAAGCTCGCAGACAACGAACGGCGCTTTCTCAAATGAGCGACCGCCACTTCGACGAACTCGCCACCCGCTTCGCCGAGAAGATCTACGGCGGCGCCAAGGGGGCCATCCGCCTCGCCGTGCTGCAGGCCGACCTGGCCGAAGCGCTGCCGGACCGCCCGTTGCGCGTGCTGGATGTCGGCGCAGGGCTTGGCCACATGAGCCTGTGGCTGGCCCAGCGCGGCCATCAGGTCACTCTGGCAGAACCTGCCGAACCCATGCTCACCGGGGCACGTCAACGCTTCGCCGAAGCCGGGCAGAGCGCCACCTTCATCCAGGCGCCCTGGCAGGAGCTGCTCGGCCAGCTGCAGGGACCCTTCGATCTGGTGCTGTGCCATGCCGTGCTGGAATGGCTGGCCGAGCCGGCGGCCATCCTGCCGCTGCTGCACCAGCTGACGGCCAAGGATGGATGGCTGTCGCTAGCCTTCTACAACAAGGACGCGCTGATCTATCGCAACCTGCTCAAGGGGCACTTCCGCAAACTGCGCAAGGAACGCTTCGCTGGCGAAGGCCAGAGCCTGACCCCGCAGCGCCCGCTCGATCCGCGCGAGCTGGACACGCAACTCAGCGAATACTGGCAGGTCGAAAGCCGTAGCGGCGTGCGCGTATTCCACGACTACATGCCGCAGGAATTCCAGGCCAAGGCCGAGCTGATCGACCTGCTGGAAATGGAGCTGGCCCATCGGCGCCACCCCACTTTCGCCGGCCTGGGCCGCTATCTGCACTGGATCTGTCGGCCGACCTGAGCACATTGGACGAAGCCGACAGCCCGGCGTAGCCTGAAGCCATCGGGGATGTCGCGCGCGACCACGGAGACGACCATGCGCACTGCCATAGCCATACTCATCCTGCCGCTGCTGGCCGCCTGCCAGAGCCAGAACCCCTACCAGGCCGAGTCGCTACCCATGCCACCGGCGCCGCCCGAAGCGGCCACGACCTTCGACCGCAGCGCCTACCCGGCAGCGCCGCGCGATTACGGTCGCTACCGCAACTGGAGCTGGCTGGACGGCCGCGTGCCCAGCAGTGAACTGGCCGACGGCGTCAGCGCCGGTCTCGATCAATACGGCCTGCGCCCGGCGCTCAACGGCCCCGGCGATGTGCTGGTCAGCGCTCGCATCAGCCAGGAAACCCGACTGCGCCAGTATCAGGACAACGTCGGCGGCTACTATGGCACCGGCAGCGACTGGGATCGTCGCTACGGCGCCTACGGCAGCGTACCCATCGTGCGCACCTACGAGCAGAAAGTGGCCGTGGTGCGCATCGAACTGATCGACCCACGCGACCGTCAGGTGGTCTGGTCCGGTAGCGGTGAAGCCGTGGCCGGCAAGGATCAGGCGGCCCAGACCGATGCCATGCGCGTGGCTATCCGCGCAGCGCTGGACGGTTATCCCCCTTATTGATCGACCGTTCTGGAGAACGACATGCGTACCCTGCCCTACCTGCTTCTCGCCTTGCTGCTGAGTGGTTGCGCCAGCGTCAGCCTGGAGCGCGACTTCGACCCCAGTCGTGATTTCGCCGCCTATCGCACCTGGAGCTGGATGGACGACAAGCTCGCCTACCAGCCCGATGACGCCCGCCTGAAGAGCGACATCACCGAGGCGCGCATCAGCCAGGCCGTGGCCGAACAACTCGACCAGCGCGGCCTGCGTCAGGCCACCGATGGCAAGGCCGACCTCAAGGTGCAGAGCGTGCTGATCGTCGACCAGCGCCAGGACCAGATCACCACCCAGTACGGCGGTGGCTGGGGTGGCTATTGGGGCGGTTACTGGGGTGGCCCGGCCTTCACCGAAACGCGCCGCGTGGACTACAAGGTCGCCACTTTGCAGATCGACCTGTACGACGCCAGGGACGGCAAGCTGGTATGGCGCGGCAGCGGCGAGCAGATCATGCGCAGCCAGCCGCCGACACCCGCCGAACGCGAACGGGCGATCCGCGAAACCGTGGCCCAGGTGCTCTCGCAATATCCACCGCGCTGACAGGGCCAACCGGTTTGAACGCGAACCTGCAACACCGCCCGGCCACGGCCGCCGACCTCGGCGTCGTGGCCGGTTTCCCGCAGAACCTCGATGAGCTGTTCTTCTGCTACCCCAGGGCCACCTGGCCGCTGGGCGTCGACCAGCTTGCCGCCACCGTCGCCGAGCGGCGCGAAAGCACCGTGGCCGAACTTGCCAGCAGAGTCGTCGGCTTCGCCAATTTCTACCAATGGCAGCATGGCGAATTCTGCGCCCTGGGCAACCTGATGGTGGCACCCTGGGCCCGCAGCCAGGGCGTGGCCCAGTACCTGGTGGAAGTGATGGAAACTTTCGCGCGGGAACGCTATAAGGCGCCGCTGATGAAGGTGTCCTGCTTCAACGCCAACGCCGGCGGCCTGCTGCTCTACACCCGCCTCGGCTACCGCGCCGCCGGCATCGTCGAACGCCGCGCGCCGGACGGCAGCCGCGTGGCGTTGGTGCAGCTGGAAAAAGCCCTGCTGTAACGCCCTCGCCGCAAAACCCGATTGTCCTCCCTGGAGTTACCCATGAACCATCTCAGCGGCTGGTTGCTGGCCCTGCCCTTTCTCGCTGGCGCGGTGCTGCCTCTGCAGGCCGGTATCAATGGCCAACTTGCCCGTCACCTTTCCAGCGTCTTCGCCGCTGCGCTGATTTCCTTCGCCGTTGGCAGCCTGGCGTTGCTGCTGATGACCCTGAGCCAGCGCGAGCTGCCCGGCCTTGGCGCGCTCAAGGAGCTGACCTGGTGGCACTGGAGCGGCGGCCTGCTCGGCGCCTTCTTCATCGCCACCGCAGCCTTCGCCGGGCCGCGTGTTGGCGCGCTGCTGTTCATGGTGCTGGTGATCGCCGGCCAACTGGCCATGGCCATCACCCTCGACCATTTCGGCTGGGCCGGCTTTCGCGAATCCCCCGTCACCCTGGGCAAGGTGGCAGGGCTGGCATTGATCGTCGCCGGAATCTGGATGATCCGGCGCGGCTGAATCACTTGCGCTCAAAGCGGTAGAACAGGTTGGGCTCGCTGGCGAGGTACAGGGTGCCCTGGTCATCGAAGGTCACCCCTTCGCCCTGCGGCACGCTGTCCTGCAGGCCGGCAAAGCCCCCAAGCAACGAGCGGAAGCTGACCAGGCGGCCGTCACGATCCAGCTCGACCAACAGCTTGGATTCGTCGCTCAGCGCCACCAGATGGCCGGTGCGGTCATCGAAGTGCACCGATGCCAGGTCGGTGACCGGCATCTGCTCGACCCATTCCTGTCGATCTATGATTTCCAGGTCGAAGTCGCCAGCCATGCTGCGCTTGAGTCCGCGAATCTCGTAGAGCTTGCGCGGCGAGTGTTCCTTGACCACGAACAGGCGGTCACCCGCACGGTCGTAGCCCAGCCCCTCGAAGCCCTCGTTGCCCCCCAGGCCGATGCCCAGCGTCAGCGCACGACAGTCCTCGCGAAACAGCGGCCCCGGTTTCTCCGGTGCCCGCACCATGACCAGCGCGTGGTTGCGCTCCTCGGCCAGCAATAGCAGGCCGTCGCCGAGATAGGTCACACCTTCGACATCGGAAAAACCGCTCAGGGGATAACGGCCCAGCAGCTCGCCCTCACGATCGAGCAGCAACAACTGCTCCGGATTGTTCACCACCGCCCAGATCTGCTGACGATCGTCGTCGTAGCTCAAGCCGGAAAAATTGTCGGTCACGCCGCCAACAGCTTTGGCATCGATGCTCACGCGGTATTCGGGTAGCCACAAACTGCGCGGTTCCCAGGTGTCTTCGTACCAAATGGTCTTGGCCCAGAAATACAGGCGATCATCCAAATGCAGATCGCGCACCTGATGAATGGCCAGCAGCGAGAACAACAACAGCGCCCATTTCCATGGACTCACGACAGGTAGCCTTCCTAGCCTCCCCATAATGGCGGACAGCATCGAAAGCTCTCGCATTAAGTAGTGGATACGCCGCAGTGTGCCGGACCGATGTTGCAGTTGGTCGACTCCCAGGCACATTTGGGACAGCCTGATGTTAGAGCGGTTCAGCCCGCCAAGCGGAACAAAGGTAACCAAGCGTGATTAGCACTCTCGCCAACGTCTACTTACCGCACGGCGGATACTGGCATTGCGACATGATTTGCCTCGTCAAACGCGCTATGCTCCGGCGAGCAGCTTCTGTGATCACAAAAATGACCAATGCCGAAGTACCGCTCCAGCCCAATACCTTTGCCCTGTGGCGTGAAGTGGATGACACCCGAATTCGCACGCGCCTGGGGGGTATCTTTTATCTGCTCGCCTGGCTTCTGACCTGGGTCTTCAGCGCTGCGCCGGGCGAGCTGATTCTTGGCGGAGTGCTAGGTTGCGCGCTATTCGGCGCACTCCTGGCGGCACGTCTGCTGCACCGGCCCGATGGTCTGAGCAAGCCCGAGCAATTGCAGCGCTGGCTGGATCGTCACTGGGGGCTGATCCTCTTGACCGCGCTGTGCTGGGGCCAAGCTCACGCCCTGGCGCTTTACAACGATGCCTATAACGATTCGGAAATGGTCGCCACCCTGGCCACGGTGGCCTTCAGCACGGCGATGACCTTCAACTTCGCCATGCGCCGTGGCCGCGCGCTGCTGGCGCTGGGGCTGCTCTACCTGCCAGGCCTGCTGGTGATGGCGCTGAACTGGCAGCAACAGCACGCGATGCTGATCACGCTGACCTTTTACCTCGGTTATCTGGTGCTGGTACTCGGCCGCAATCACCGCGAATACCGCGCCACGCTCGATTTGGAATTGAAGCTGCTCGAGCAGCAAAATCAGCTCGACCTGCTCAGCCGCACCGATAGCCTGACGCAGCTGGGCAATCGCTATCAGTTCAACAACCTGTTCCCCAGCCTGGTGGCCAACGCCGTGCGCCAGGGCGAACCGTTATCGCTGGTGCTGATGGACATCGACTTCTTCAAGAAAGTGAACGATGAGCATGGCCATGCCGGCGGCGATGCCTGCCTGAGCGCGTTCGCCGAGCGCATGCGTAAGGTGTTCCGTCGCGATGCCGACGCACTGCTGCGCCTTGGTGGCGAGGAATTCGGTGTATTGCTGCCCGGCACCACCCTGGCTCAGGCATGGGACCTGGCAGAGCACTTTCGTCAGGAACTGGAGAACGAAGGCCTGCTGCTGGCCGGCCAGCGCCTGGAGCTAACGACCAGCCTCGGCGTCGGTTGCTTCAGCAAACGGCACGATGGCGACGCCGACGCCTTCTTCCGGCGCGTGGATGGCGCGCTGTATCGCGCCAAACGTGAAGGCCGCAACCGCCTAGTCGCGGCCGATCACTGAGGCACGGCGGCCTCAGGATCGCGCGGGGTTTAAGTAGGGCTCGCAGGGCCGCCCAGGCTGGGCGCACCCGAGCGGTGATAATCGCTGCGACAGCGAACCCTACGAAAGCCATCACCACTAGAGACGGAACTTGCCCATCTGCCCGGTCAGATCGTCAGCCAGGCGGCTCAGCGTCTGACAATCCTCGCGACAGGCGCGTACCTCACCGGCGGTAGCGTGCGCCAGATCGGCGATGCCCTGCACGTTACGATTGATCTCCTCGGTCACCGAACTCTGCTCTTCGGTCGCTGCCGCCACCTGGGTATTCATATCACTGATGCGTTCGACCTGTTCGGTGATGGCCCGCAGAGACTGCCCGGTACGCTGGCTGGACTCGACGCCGGTGCTGGTAGCCGACTGGCCGGCGTGCATCGAGCTGACCGCGGTTTCCGCGCCCTGCTTGAGGCGCTGGATCATCTGCTGGATCTCGTCGGTCGAGGCCTGGGTACGGCTGGCCAGAGTGCGTACCTCATCGGCCACCACGGCGAAACCGCGGCCCATTTCCCCGGCCCGCGCCGCCTCGATGGCGGCGTTCAGCGCCAGCAGGTTGGTCTGCTCGGAGATTCCGCGAATCACCGCCAGTACCTGATCGATGGACGCAACCTGCTCGGCCAATTCGGTTACCGCATCCGCGGCGCTGCCGATATCGGCGGACATCCGTTCGATATGGGCGATGGACTGCCCGACCACCTGACGCGCGCTCTGCGCTTCTTCGCGGGCGCTGTGCGAGGACTGCGCAGCGTCGCTGGCGTTGCGCGCGATTTCCTGCACGGTCAAGCCCATCTCGTTCACCGCGGTAGCCACCATATCGGTCATATCCTGCTGCTGGCCCGCGCGCCCAGCGGTGTTCTCCACCACCCGCGCCACCTGACCGACAGCAGTGCGCAGGCGCTCGCTGGTGGCTAGCACATCACCGATCAAATCGCGCTGGCTGGCGAGAAAACGGTTGAAGCCACGCGCCAGGTCGCCCAGCTCATCAGCCCGCGATTCATCCAGACGCCGCGTCAGGTCGCCCCCACCACCCCCGATCTCCACCAGCGCCTGGGTCACCTGACGGATCGGCCGTACCAGGCCGCGCGCCAGCAGTACCACCAGGCCAAGGAACAGCAGTGCCACGGCCACGCCGATCAGGCTGGTCATCAGCAGCGCCTGACGCGCCTCGGCGTAGACTTCGGCCTCCGGCACTTCGCTGACCAGCAGCCAGTCTATGCTGGCGAACTTCTGCGCCACGGCAAGAAAGGTCTCGCCATTGCGCTCGAAGCGCAACGCACGGCTGTCGCCAGCCAGAACCTGGCGACTGGCATCGGCGCCGAACAGCTCGCCGAGCTTGCCACTGCCGCTCAGCTGCGAATTGGGATGGACCTTGATGTTGCCCTGGCTGTCGATCAGGAACACCTGGCCACGCTCGCCGAAGCGGAAGTCGCTGATCATTTTCGACATGTCCGCCAGGCTATAGCCCAAGCCAGACACGCCAAGCGTCTTGCCGCCGCGCTTGATGCGCTGGTTGATGAACAGCGTGGGCTGCCGTGTGGTCTTGTCGATGTCGATCTCCAGCACGCGGTCGCGCTCGCCGTCGATCAGGCGGTAGAACCACTGGTTCTCCGCCTGGCTGCGGTCGAGCGTGCGCACCAGCCCTTCGCCGGTGGTGTAGTTGCCACTGGCCAGGGCGACGATGGAAGTGGTCATGGCGTTCTGCTGGGCGCGCACGCTTTCGAGATAACGAGCGAACTCGTCGCGCCGTGCGGCCTCCTCGCCCGCCGCAAGCCAGTCCTGCACCAAACTGTTCTCGGCAATCGAGGCGTTGGCGGTAATCGGCGCGGTCAGCACTCGCTCCAGGTCGTTGCGAATCGCCAGTACCCGAGCCGGCAGCGCCTCTTCGATCAGGTAGCGCTCGGTCAGACGGTCCACCACCGCGGAGTAGATGCCGACGACGATAAGAATGCTGGTCAGCAGGGCCGCGCCCATGCTGAGGATCAATTGCCACTGAATACTGCGTTGCCAGAGGCGCATGGGGGCTTCTCCCGGTTGTTCTTGTAATGGGCCAGGCAATTGGATACAAAAATGTACACAAATTGCAATTGCTTACCGCCTGGTTTCATATCGGCGGCGCACGGCCAGGCTTTATTCACAAGATTCGGCACCATGGGCAGCACTGACCGGTGCTGATGCCAGAGCGGCCGCTGGCCGCGGGTTGGCGGACGACTCGCCTCAGGGCCCGACGCTAAATTCCAGACGAGCGGTCTGCCCGCCTTCGTCGAGCACGCTCAACTGATGCCGGCCACTGTCGAAGGCGTGACTGAAGGACGCATCCACGGCACTATCGCCCACTGGCTGGCCATCGAGAAACCACCAGCGCCGGCCATTGCCGCCCAGAGCGGACAGGCTGAGGCGCAGCGGTTCGTGACTGCCCTGCGGCCGGCGCAGGCGATCACCATCGCGTACACCGACGATGGAAAGCGGCGCCACCTGGCTACTGCGTGGCGGTGGACAGCCCGGATCTATACTCGGCAAACGTGCAGTACGTCGTTCCCGTCGTGGCAACCAGGGTTCCAGCGGCGCCGGCCACAACGCCAGCTCGCGCGTCTCGGCACCCGCACAGGCAGGCCCGACGCGATGCCCCTCGGCATTGATCCAGTAACGTTCGCGCAAGCCACTGCCCAGCGGCTGATCGGCGGCCTGCAAGGTCGGTGGCGTGGTGCCCTCCAACGTCCAGGCGAAACGCAGGCGTCGACAGTTGGGATCGTCCCTGCTCATTGGCTGGCCCAGCGGCCAGCAGATGGCGGCCACGCCAACCTCGGCCGGCTGCGGATCGGCCGGCGCCGCGATGCCCCGCTGACTGTCGCGGTTGACCAGCAGATCATGCACCTGCAGCAATAGCGGCGCGGCCGAGGCCAGACCGAACTGGCCGGGCACAGGGGTGCCGTCCGGGCGACCGATCCAGATGCCGATCAGATGGCGCGGACCGACGCCAATGGCCCAGGCGTCGCGAAAGCCATAGCTGGTGCCGGTCTTCCAGGCCAGGGTCGGACGCTGCGCCAGCTGCGCGCGCGGATCGCGATCCGGCCGCGCCTGGCCGCTGAGGATGCGCCGGATGATCCAGGCCGAACCGGGCGACAGCAGCCGGCGCTCGCGCAGCTCGTCATCCGGCTGCAGACGCGGGCGGGCGGCCATGCCGCCACGGGCGAAGGCGCTGTAGCCGGTCACCAGCGACTCCAGCCGCGAGCCACCGCCACCGAGAATCAGCGCCAGGTTCGGCTCGGCCAGCGCCGGCAGACGAATCGGCAGCCCCGCGCTGCGCAGCTCGCCGGCGAAGCGCTTCGGCCCGTAAGCTTCGAGCAGCTGCACGGCAGGCAGGTTGAGCGAGGTGGCCAGGGCTTCGCTGGCCGACACCGGACCGATGAAGCCGGCGGCGAAGTTGCCGGGGCGGTAGTCACCGTAATGCCGCGGCACGTCCTGCAGCAGTGACTCGGAGTGGATCAGCCCGGCATCCAGCGCCATGCCGTAAAGAAAGGGTTTGAGCGTCGAGCCGGGCGAACGCAGGGCGCGCACCATGTCGACGTGGCCAAAGCGCGAGGTGTCGCCGATATCCACCGAGCCGAGATAGGCGCGAACCGCCATGCTCTCGTGCTCCACCACCAGGATCGCCGCCGAGGTGCGCTCGGGCAGGCGCGCACGCCAGCCCAGCAGCAGGTCTTCCAGGCGCAGCTGCAAACCGGCATCGAGGGTGGTGCGAATCAGCGGCGGGCTGCCGGCACGGTTCAGCCGCCGCGCCAACAAGGGCGCCAGGCTCGGTTCGCGGCGCGGCGCGAGAAACACCGGCTCTTCCAGCGCTTCGTCCACCTGGGTCTGCGGCCAAACCTGGAACTCACCCAGGCGGCGTAGCACCTTGTCGCGCGCCGCCTGGGCACGCTCGGGATGGCGATCCGGACGCAAGCGGCTGGGTGCCTGCGGCAGCACGGCGAGCAGCGCGGCATCGGCGCGGGTGAGCTGGCTTGGCGGCTTGCCCAGATAACTCCAACTGGCAGCGGCCACGCCCTGCAAGGTGCCACCGAAGGGCGCACGATTCAGATACAGGGTGAGGATTTCGTCCTTGGACAGATGCCACTCCAGCTGCGCGGTGCGCCATAGCTGCTTGAGCTTGCCGGGCAAGTCACGGCCATGCGGATCGAGCAGCCGCGCCACCTGCATCGACAGCGTGCTGCCACCGGACACCACACGCCCGCCGGTCAGGTTCTGCCAGGCCGCACGCCCCAGCGCCAATGGGTTAACTCCGGGATGATGGCGGAACCAGCGATCCTCGTAGGTCAGCAGTGCTTCGAGGTAGTAGGGCGATACTTCTTCCGGCGTCACCGGGTAGCGCCACACGCCGTCATGGTCGGCGAAACGCCACAGCGGCGTGCCGTCTTCGGCCAGCACCACGCGGGCCAGGTCGTCCTCGGGCAGGGGCAGCGGGAACAGGCGGTCGGCGAGCCAGAGCAGGGCCAGGGGTATGCAAGCGAGTATGAGCCAGCGACGCAAGTGGCTGGGTCGCATGGTCAGTACAAGCTCCCGGATTGCATCCGGGCTACAGCCGCCCCGTAGCCCGGATGCAATCCGGGGAATTCCTCACTCGCCAGCATCTTGGATCTCAACTTCTGCTCCACCAGCCCAGTCAATGGGTAGCAAGCCTTGGCGCACATAATGGTGAAAGCTGGAAAATGGCCAATCCTGTACACGAGCGACCAGACCATGTTTGAGCGGATTGATATGGATGTAATCCACATGGTTGCGGTAGTTCTGCTCGTCACGAATCAGATGCTCCCAGAATCGTCGCTGCCAGATGTTAGCCTCACCTTTGGCGTTGGTGCGCACTTCGCTGCCAACCTGCTGGCGTAGTACTCCCACGAACGAGGCCTTGAGCATACGGATTCGCGCAGAGAAATCGGCGTCATCAGGTGGTAGAACCATCAGCATGTGCAGGTGATCTGGCAACACCACCAACGCAGGTACGCGAAAAGGCAGTCTTGCCTGCGTATCCTGCAAACATCGACGTAAAAGCGCCGCGGTTTTGCACAGCAGATCACTACGTCTGTCTTGCAGAGCCAGCGTCAAGAAATAGCAGCCGCCGGCTAACTTGGCTCTTCGGTATTTCACCATTCGGCACCTCCTTGTGCTCGAAAATCCCCGGATTGCATCCGGGCTACGTGATCTGTAGCACGGATGCATTCCGGAGTCGCTTTTAGCGCCCCCTGACCACCAGACTCTCCGGCGCACTCCCCAGCGCCTGCCAGCTCGGTCGGTACATCGACTCGACCTGCGGTGGCGGTACACGGTAGCTGCCGGGCGTCACGGCGCGAGCCAGGTAGAGCAGATGGGTGGTGCCGTAGCCTTCCACGTCCACTGCCGCCACGTAGCGATCACCACGGTATTCCTGGTGCTTGATCCGCGCATTCTGCATGGAGCGGCGCCATTCCTTGACGTTGCTGCCGGCGTCATCGAGGCTCGCCGCGCTTTGCGCGAGGTTCTGGTTCTCCAGCTCCAGGCCGGCCGGCAGCAGGTCCACCACCAGAGCATCCGGTACGCGCTGCGTGGCCCGCACGGCCAGGTGCACTAGCACCAGCTCGCCGCTGTCGAGGCGCTGCAGGTCGAGCGGACGGCCATCCATGCCGAGGTACTCACGCTCGATGCTGAGGTTCTCGCCACCGGCGCGCGGCGCCTGGCTTGGGTAACCGGACAGGGTCAGCTGCTGATACAGCTTGGAGCTGCCGGCGTTGCTCACGCTAAGCGGCTCGGCCAGTTCGCCGCGCTCAAGCTTGATGCCAGGCTGCTGATTGCTCAGTTCGAACTGGAAGGCGCCGCTGGCAAGCGCAGCGCTCCAGGCTTGCTCCGGCTTGCCGAGAATGCCGCGCCCGGCGAGGAACAGCGAGTTGCGCTCCTGAGTCGACAGCCAGCGCTGGCCGGCCAGCTCATCGGCCAGGTTGAACAGCCGCTGCTCGCGCTGCCCGGCCGCCAGGTCGTGCTCTTCCAGCAGGGCGAGAATCAGCGCCTGGTCACGCAATGGGCTGCCGTAGTCGGCCATCCAGCGTTCGCCATCGCGCGGCTGGATCAGCCCCTGGTTCAGCGCCTGCTCGGCACGTGGCGCATCACCCATCAGCTTCAGCGCAGCAGCCAGCTGTACCAGCGGCAGACCGGAACGTGCGTCGTTGCGACGGTCGAACAGGCTGCGCAGCGCACCCAGCGGCGCCTGCTGGCTGCGCGCCAGAACGTAGCCGGCGTAAGCCTGCACGGCGAAGCGGGTGTGAGCGAAGTCCTGGCTGTAACTGGCCTCGATCAGGCTGCTTTGCTGCAGGTAACGCAGCAGGCGATCATTGGCCTTTTTCAGCGCATCCGGCGGAACGCCGAAGCCCTGCTCGCGGGCACGCAGGAGGAAATCGGTGACATAGGCGGTGAGCCAGTATTCCTCTTCGCTCTCGGCGCTCCACAGGCCGAAGCCGCCGCTGTAGCGCTGCATGCCGAGCAGGCGCTCGATGCCCAGCTCGATGCTCTTGCGCCGTTGTTCGTCCGGCTCGCCCTGCAGGCCAAGCTTTTTCAGGCTGGCGGCATCGGCGTAAAGCGACGGATACAGGCCACTGGTGGTCTGTTCCAGGCAGCCGTAGGGGTAGGCCTTGAGTGCGCGAATCTGCTCGGCGAGGTTCAGCGGCGGCCGGCTCGACAGTGCCAGCACGGCTTCCAGCCCGGCAGGCTCGAACTGGTTCAAGGTTCCGGCAGGCAGGGTCCAGGGCTCGCCCTCCCCCAGCACTGCACGGAAGTGTTGCAGCTGCGCCGGATAGGCCGGGCGGATACCCAGCGTCCACTCACGACTGAAACCACCCAGCGTCTCGTTCGGCAGCACCAGCCCCTGCACCTCGACGTGGATACGTCCCTGCCCCAGACCACCTTCGGCTCGCACCGGAATGCGCAAGGTGGTGCGCTGGCCGTCGTTCAGGCGGATCGGTGCCTCGCCCTGGTTGAGCAGACGCAGCTGACCTTCAACGCCGACCTGCACCTCGAGCTGCTGTTCGGCACCGGACAGGTTGGTCAGGTCCAGCGCCAAGGTGGTTTCGTCGCCACCGGCGAGGAAGCGCGGCATCGACAGCTCGGCGATCAGCGGTGCGGCGACTACTGTCTTGGCTTCGGCCATGCCGAAACGCTCGTCGGTCCAGGCCTGGGCCATCAGGCGCAGCTCGCCATTGAAGTCGGGGATATCCAGGCTGACTTCGCCTTCGCCCTGGTCGTTCAGCTTCAGCGCATCGCTCTGCAGGGCGACGATCAGCACACTGGTATCGGGGCGCTTGCCACCGGCGGCAAGGCCGGCGTCACCACCGAAGGCCAGGCTGGCGACGCGCCCCTGGGCTTCGATCAGTTGGCCGTAGATATCCAGCTGGTCAGCGCCATAGGCCTTGCGCCCGAAGAAGTTGGCGAAAGGATCGGGCGTGGCATAACTGGTGATATTGAGGATGCCCACGTCCACCGCGGCGACCAGCACATGCACCTTGTCAGGGATGCTGCCGTCGGCATTACGTGCGCTGACCTTGACCTTCAGCGGCTGCTTGGGCCGCATCTTCTCTGGCGCCTCCAGGCTCACCGCCAGCTTGCGCGGAGCACGCTCCAGCGGCAGATGCAGCAGGCCGACCGCGCGTTTCGGGGTGACCTGCGCCTTGCGCTCACCCGGACGCACCACCAGGGCACTGAGGTAGAGGTCGTGGCGCGCCCATTTCTTGTCGATGGGCAGTTCGAAGGTCTTGCCCTCGGCCGGCACGCTGATTTCCTCCCACCACAGCGGCCCCTCGCTGGACTCGACCAGCAGGTAGCCATTACCGGCAGCCGGCGGGGTGACGGTGATTTTGGCCACATCGCCAGCGGAATAGGCGGGTTTATCCAGCGCCAGCTTGACCTGGTCCGGGCGCACCGCGCCGCCGTCGGCGTTGTCCTGCCAGCGGTAGCCTGCCCAGAAACGCAGGCTGCTGACCAGACCGGTCTGGTTGTCCACCACCTCGACCCGATACGGGCCCCATTCCACCGGGAAGCTGACCTTGGCGGTGCCGCCCGCGGCGACCTTCAGCGGCTCGTCGCTGAGAGTGAGGAATTTCTCGTTGTAGTTGTGACGCCAGCCTTCACCGTCGGAGAAGCTCCAGAAATAGTCGCGGCGTTCGCGCACCAGGCGCACGTTGAGGTTGTCGGCTGCCAGCTTGTTGCCGGCGGCGTCGGCCACCAGGATTTCGAATTCGGCCAGGCTGTCGGCGTCGACTTCCTCGCCGTCGAACAGGCCACGCAGGCCCGGCAGGCGCTCGGCCGGCCATACCGGCTGGACGATGCGACGGGTGATCGGGCGGCCACCGGACTCCTGCAGGCTGGCCTGGAGGATCAGACGCAGCGGCGATTTGGCGTCGCCCCAGCGGTTCTCCGGGCGCAGCATGGCGCGGCCCTGGTCATCCAGATTGACCTCGTCGAGTTCCTGATCCTGGCTCAGGTCGGCTTCGGTGACGTCGCCGAACTGATAGCCCGGCAAGCTCGCCACCGCCTCACGCAGCGGGCGCACGTAGAGCTGCCCGGTCAGGCGATTGCCTGCGGCCGGCGCTCCGTAGAGGTAACGCCCGGTCACCGCGAATTCGGCGCTGTCGCCCGGCGCGTAGGGCTGGTCCCGGCCTTTGAGTTCCAGGGCCATACGCTCGGGCAGGAAGTCCTCGACGAGGAATTCGTAGAGCTGCGGACTGCCATCGCCCAGGTCCAGCAACAACTGCCAGCGACCGGTCGGCGCCTCTTCGGCCAGCGGCAGCTGATATTGATAAAGACCGTCATCACCGGCATTCCAGACGAACTTGCGGCTGATCTGCTCATCAGGGCGGCGCACCTCAACGCTGACCGGCTGAGCCTTGACCGGGCTACCGTCGGCATCGCGCAGCAAGCCGTTGAGCAGCACGGTCTCACCAGGGCGATACAGATCACGCGGGCCGAACACGAAGAACTGCAGGGCATGCGCCTTGGGGCCGGTGATGTCGAACTCGGCCAGGTCCAGCGCCGGGGTGTTGAGACGCAACAGGCTGGTTTGTTCGTCCTGCTTGGCCAGCAGCACCTGGGCCTTGGCCGGCAGCGGCAACTGCGCATGGCCCGCCGAGTCGGTCTTGCCTTCGGCGAGCAGCGCACCGTCGCCATCGAGCAGTTCCAGCTGCACCCCGGACTGCGCCTTGCCACCTTCCAGTGCCTGAGTGAACACATCCAGACGGTCACGATAGCGATGCGCGGAGAGGCCGATATCGCTCAGGGAAAACAGCGTGGCCGGTTGCGAATAGCTGTAACTGCCAGCCTCGCGCATCACGGCCAGATAAACACCCGGCTGCTTGAACGGCTCCAGGCCGGCGATGGGCAAGAGCAGGGTTTCACGGGTGTTGCGCGCCGGGTTCAGGTCGAAGCGGCCGCCATAGACCAGCTCGGCCATCGGCAGCAGCTCGCGCGCCTCCCAGGTATCCAGATTGCTGGCGCGGCCCCAGCGCGAGAGGAAATTCGGCAACGCCTCGGGCTTGATGCGGAAGAACTCGACATTGACCTTGTCGACGTTCAGCGCGATCACCGGCAGGCCTTCGGCCAGGCGGGTCGGCAGCAGCGAGCCACGGCTGGCGAAACCGACGCTGGCCTGCAAATCGCGAGTCTCGAAGCGGCTGACATGCTCGGCAGCGAGCTTGCCGCCATTGATCGACTTGAGGCCGGCATCAATGGTCAGTACCAGTTTGCGCTGCGGCTCCAGGTGGCGCAGGCGCAGCTCGCTGAGGTTGTCGGTCAGCTCCCAGGCGCCATCGACCTTGCCAGAGACGCTATCGACCAGATGCAGGCGTTCGGCGAAGGGCTGGTCGGGGTCCAGCGGAATGGAGAAGGTCACCGACAGCGCACTGGCACCATCGAGCTGTACTTCGGAGACGTCGACCACCTCCAGCTCGCGCCCGGCGTAACGCTCGGCCAGCGCCTCGCGGTTGACCGCAGGCTTCGGCGCCTGTGGTTGTTGCGCGGCAGGAGCAGCGGGGGTCACCGTGGCAGGGGGTTCAGAAGAATCACAGGCGCTGAGCAGGGTCAGCGCCAAGGCCAGAAGCAGTCCTTTGTTCGGCATTGCGGGCTCCGGAATCAGGGGGGCGCAGAGGCCGACAACTATAGCCGAGGCGCCCTGAAGGCGACGAGTCATCCCGACGAATTCGCCAAACTACTCACACTCCTGGGGCCGCGCCGGCGCTGTGCCTATAATCGGCGTTTTGCCGGAGCTGCTCATGTCCGCCCTGCTCGATGCCTGGCGCCACGCCCCAACCCAGCGCAAGGTCTGGGCGCTGGCGGCGCCGATGATTCTCTCCAACCTCTCGGTGCCCATGGTGGCGCTGGTCGATACCGCCGTGGTCGGCCACCTGCCGCATGCTCACCAGCTCGCTGCGGTCGCAGTCGGCGGCAGCCTCTATACCCTGCTCACCTGGGCCATGGGTTTTCTGCGCATGGGCAGCACCGGTTTCGCCGCCCAGGCCGCAGGCCGCGAGGACGGCGGCGCCTTGCGCCAGGTGCTGGTGCAGGGGCTCGGCCTGGGCGTGTTCCTGGCGCTGCTCCTGGGTTTGCTGGCCGTGCCCTTCAGCAGCGCGGCGCTGAGTCTGATGCAGCCGTCGGCCGAACTGGACCAACTGGCGCGCCAGTACTTCCAGATTCGCCTGTTCGGCCTGCCCGCCAGCCTGGCAACCTACGCGTTGATCGGCTGGCTGCTGGGCACACAAAGCGCCCGTGGCCCGCTGGCCATTCTGCTCACCGCCAACCTGATCAACGTGTCGCTGGATCTGCTGTTCGTGCTCGGCCTCGAATGGGGCGTGGCCGGCGCGGCCTGGGCTTCGGTGATCGCCGAATGGAGCGGCGCCCTGCTCGGGCTGTGGCTGGCCCGCGGAGCACTGGCTCGCTATCCAGGCCAACTCGACGGCAGCGCGCTGAAAAGCTGGAGCAACTGGCGCCCGCTGCTGGTGGTCAACCGCGACATCTTCATCCGCACCCTGGCACTGCAGCTGGTGTTCTTCCTCATCACCGTACAAGGCACGCGCCTGGGCGATGCCACGGTGGCGGCCAATGCCCTGCTGCTCAATGGCCTGACCCTGACTGCCTATGCCCTGGACGGCCTGGCACATGCCGTCGAAGCCCTGTGCGGCCATGCCCTGGGAGCGCGAGATCGCGATGCGCTACGCCGCTCGCTATTGGTCGCCGGCACCTGGTCGCTGCTGGCCAGCGCCGGCTTTGCGCTGTTCTTCCTGCTCGGCGGGCACTGGTTCGTCGGCATGCTCACGAACATTGCCGAGGTCCGCGAACTGGCCCTGAACTTCCTGCCCTACCTGGCGCTGCTGCCTCTGCTGGCGGTGTGGAGCTATCTGCTCGACGGCCTGTTCATCGGCGCTACTCGTGCCCGGGAAATGCGCGACGCCATGCTCATCGCCCTGGCGTTGACGCTGCCGCTGGGCTGGTGGCTGCAAAGCCTGGGCAACCACGGGCTGTGGTTGGCATTTCTGGCATTTATGGGGCTGCGCAGCCTGGTGTTGGCTGGCTATGCTTGGCAATTGAGCCGTCGCGACCTGTGGTTCCCTTCCCCAGCTTAAGGAGAGATCGCTCATGCTCAGCGTGCCAGTCCCGTCGAATGAAGCCGAACGCCAGCAGGCACTCGATCGCCTCGAGCTGCTCGACACGCCTGCCGATCCCTATCTCGATACCCTGACTCGCCTGGCCCACGACCTGTTCCAGGTGAAGATGGCGCTGATCACGCTGGTCGACCGCGACCGTCAGTGGTTCAAGAGCCGCCAGGGGCTGGACGCCGCGGAAACGCCGCGCAGCCTGTCCTACTGCTCGCAGGCGGTACTGTACGACGAGCCGCTGATCGTCGAGGACAGCCAAGTAGACAAACGTTTCGCCGGCAGCGAGCTGGCGCGCAATACCCCGGACGTACGCTTCTATGCCGGCTGGCCGCTGCACGATGCCGACGGCATGCCGTTGGGCACCCTGTGCCTGGCGGACCCGAAGCCACGCCAGTTCGGCCACCAGGATCGATTCAAGCTGCGCGACCTGGCCTACCTCACCGAACACTACCTGCACCTGCTGCACTGCTCGCAGCAGGCCAGCGACCTGCGCGACGCCCTCAGCCGCGAGCAGCGCAAGGGCATGCTCGATGCGCTGACCCAACTGTGGAACCGCGCCGGGCTGCTGCACTTCCTGCCGCTGGAGCAAGCCGCTGCCGAGCACAACCAGCGGCGCCTGGGCCTGATCTATTGCGATCTTGACCACTTCAAGCAGGTCAACGACCGGTACGGCCACGATGGTGGCGACCACGTGCTGTGGGAAAGTGCGCGACGCATGAGTGCCGCGGTGCGCCCGCAGGATGTAGTCACACGCAATGGCGGCGAGGAGTTCGTCATCCTTACCCAGGTGCACGATGAGCAGGAGCTGCTGCAAATTGCCGAACGCATCCGCCTGGCCATCGCCAGCCAGCCGATGCAGCTGGAAAAGGCCGAATTGCAACAGACCGCCAGCCTCGGCTGCACGCTGCTCGGCGTAGGCGAGAGCGCCATGGACGCACTAAAACGTGCCGATCAGGCGCTGTACCGGGCCAAGCACGGCGGTCGCAACCGCAGTGAGCTCGCCCCCAGCGCCCACTGAAGGGAAGCAAACATGGCCGCCGCGTTCGTCGCCTATCTGCACTACCTGTCGATCTTCGCCCTGTTCGCCCTGCTGAGCATCGAGCACGTGCTGTTCAAGGCGCCGCTGGATCTGTCGCGGGCACGCAGCCTGATGATCGCCGACCTGGCTTACGGCATCTGCGCCGGCCTGGTGCTGATCACCGGTATCGCCCGCGTGCTGTGGTTCGGCAAGGGCGCGGCCTACTACATGGGCAACAGCCTGTTCCATGCCAAGCTCGGCCTGTTCATCCTGGTCGGCTTGCTGTCGATCCTGCCTACCCTGGTGTTCATCAAGTGGCGTAGCGCTGTGAAGGCCGGCCAGGTGCCGACGCCAAGCGCACGGCAGGTGCGCCTGGTAACCTGGAGCATTCGCGTCGAGCTAATGCTGTTGCTGGCGATCCCGCTGCTGGCAACGCTGATGGCACGTGGCCACGGCATCATTGGCTGAACCGAGAGACGTAAAGCTTCGCCGCTAAAGCGCCTCCCACAGAGCAGCAGCGTAGCCCGGATGCCGTCGGTGGCTTACGAGGCCAGGTAGGACGAGCGGGTCAGCCCCAGGCGCAGCGCATCGAGGAACTGGGTACGCTCACGCGCGCTGATCCTGGCGCTGGCCACCTTGTCGCGGTAGTGGGTCATCAGCTCCTCGGGCGACAGGTGCACGTAGCGCAGCATGTCCTCGATGGTGTCGTGAGTCTCGATACCGGCGTGCACCACGCTGCCGTCAGCGGCCTGGTAGATGTTCACCGAGTCGGTGTCGCCGAACAGGTTGTGCATGTCGCCGAGAATCTCCTGGTAGGCACCGACCAGGAAGATGCCCAGCACGTAGTCCTCGCCCTCGCGAATCTCATGCACCGGCAGACTGGTCTCGATGGACTGCTCGTCGACGTACTGACGGATCTTGCCGTCGGAGTCGCAGGTCAGGTCCTGTAGCACGGCGCGGCGCAGCGGTTCCTCGTCCAGACGCGACAGCGGCAGGATCGGCAGGATCTGGCCGATGGCCCAGGTGTCCGGCAGGCTCTGGAACACCGAGAAGTTGCAGATGTACTTGTCGGCGAGCTTGTCGTTGAGTTCGTCGAGCACGGCACGGTGCGAACGCTGGCGCGCCTTGAGTTGGTTGTGCAGGCGACGGCAGATGGCGAAGTAGCACTGTTCGGCCAGCGCCTTCTGCGCCAGGCTCAGCTTGCCGGCGGAATACTGCGCGGCCACTTCCTCGATGTAGTGGGTGGCCCGCCAGTAGGTCTCGGCGACCATTTCCGGGTCGCTGTCGTCGAGCAGCTCGATCAGCCAGTGCAGCACTTCCGGCTGCTCCACGCTCGGGTCGATCTCCGGCACCTTGTCGTTGTGCCGCTCGACATCGGTGACCTGCACCAGCAGCACGGCGTGGTGCGCGGTCATCGCCCGGCCGCTCTCGGAGAAGATGTGCGGGTGGGGGATTTCCTGGCGGTCGCAGAACTCCTTGAGCATGTCCACCACGGCATCGGCATAGTCCTGCATGTCGTAGTTGATCGAGCTGGCGTTGCGCGAATGCGTACCGTCGTAGTCCACACCCAGGCCACCGCCGACATCGATGTGATCGACCGGCAGGCCCATGGCACGCAACTCGCCGTAATAGCGGATGGCCTCGCGGAAGCCCTTGCGGTAGTCGGCGATGTTGGCGATCTGCGAGCCCATATGGAAATGCAGCAGGCGAATGCCCTGATCCAGACCGGCCGCGCGGAAGCGCTCGACCACCTGCAGGATCTGAGCGGCGGACAGGCCGAACTTGGATTTCTCGCCGCCGGTGTCGGCCCACTTGGAGGATGCCAGCGAGGACAGGCGCACGCGCAGGCCGATCTGCGGCGCGACCTTGAGCTCGGCCGCTTCCTCGATCACCAGGGCGACTTCCGACTCCTTCTCGATGACGATGAACACGTTGTGACCGAGCTTCTGCCCCATCAGCGCCAGGCGAATGAACTCCCGGTCCTTGTAACCGTTGCAGACGATGGTGCCGCCCTTCGGTGCCAGTGCCAGCACGGCCAGCAGCTCGGGCTTGGAGCCGGCTTCGAGGCCGATGGAGACGTTCTGCGTGGCGATGATGTTCTCGATCACCGCCTCCTGCTGGTTGACCTTGATCGGGTACAGCGCGGTATAGCGGCTCTGGTATTCCAGGCGCTCGATACTGGCATCGAAGGCACCGGTCAGGCGGCGCACGCGGTCCTGCAGGATGTCCGGGAAGCGCACCAGCAGCGGCAGCGACAGGCCGCTCTGGCGCAGCTCGTCGACCTGCTGATAGAGGTCGATGGGCTGGCTGTCCGGACCGTTGGGGCGCACTTCGATACGTCCGGCATCGTTGATCGAGAAGTAACCGGCGCCCCAATGGCGAATGCCATAGACACTGCGGCTATCGGCTACGGTCCATTGGCTGCCGTCGTCTTTGCGGGTGCGTCGTGCGGACATCTAGTTCTCCCTGGAAATGGGTTTGCGCAACCGAAGGTCGCGTCAGAAATTAAAGGCGATAGATGACGGTTGCTCGGCGGTCGACCACCAAAGCTCGTCGAAAGTTTAGAAAAAGCTGGCTCAGCCGCCGGACTTCTTCGCGGTAAATCCGCGTTTGCTCAACTCGGCGAGCAGCAGTTCGACGTGGTCACCCTGAATCTCGATCACGCCGTCCTTGAGCGCACCGCCAGTGCCGCAGCGCTTCTTCAGCGCACTGGCCAGTTCCTTGAGCGGCTCCTCGGCCAGCGGCACGCCGCTCACCGTGGTGACGGTCTTGCCGCCACGGCCCTTGGTTTCACGACGAACGCGGGCAATGCCATCGCCTTCAGGGATGCGCGTCTGTTTGCAGATGCAGGCATCCAGCGGCTGATTGCAGTCCGGGCAATGGCGACCGCCATCGGTGGAATAGACGAGACCGCTAAGGGCCGAGAATGAAGAGGCTTTCTTGACCACCGGCTTGTCCTCATAGGGGTCAGGATAGCGATTGGCCGACAGGCGTCGACCGCGAAGCCCCACTCAGGCAGGGGCAGCGCAGGCGGACAGGCGTCCGCCGAAAAGGCCGCGCAGTGTAACGGCAAAGGCCAGGCTTGCTAAGTCCAGATTTGCGTCATTGTGCGGCACTTTGGCGACGCACCTGACACCCTGCCAGAGAACTGGTAGGGCGGGTGCAACCCGCCACAGCGAAAACTCGACGAAATACGGGAGCCGACACGACCACCCTCTCCCGCCCTTCGGGCACCCTCTCCCATAAATGGGAGAGGGACATCAGCCGGCCGCAAGCGGCCGGTTTATATAGCGCTGCAGCGCCGCCAGCGAGTCCGGGCAATATGGCAGGTGGCGAGTTTCCTCAAGCGCCTGTTCGATACTGATGAAGCGCGCCTCCAGCACCTCTTCCGGCTGCAACACCAGCGGCGCATCGGACACCGCCGAGTAGGCCATGCACCACAAGCGGCTTTCCGGCGCGTCGTAGAGAAAGTGCGCATGCTCGACCAACTCGGCGTCGACGATGCCCAGCTCCTCGGCCAGTTCGCGCTCGGCAGAAAGCCGATAGTCCTCGCCTTCCAGCACCATACCGCCAGCGGCGACATCCCAGTAGCCGGGATACAGCGCCTTGCTCAAGGTGCGCCGGTGTACGCACAGCAGACCGGCCGAATTGAACAACAGGATATAGGTGCCACGCCCGATCAGCCGGCGCTCGCGCAGCTCGGCGCGGGTGACGCCGCCCAAGGGCTGATCGCGCTCGTCGACCCAGGCGACCCGCTCCCGGTCCGAAGCAGCGCGATGCGCCGCCTCGGTCGCCGAAATCGCTTCCATCACCCCTGGCTCAGCAATTGGCGCAGGTCGATCAGGCCGGCGTTGGCACGAGAGATGTAGTTGGCCATCACCAGCGAGTGGTTGGCGAGAATGCCATAGCCGCTGCCATTGAGGATCATCGGGCTCCACAGAGTCGCCTGCGCAGCCTCCAGCTCACGGATGATCTGGCGCACGCTGACAGTGGCGTTCTTCTTCGCCAGCACGTCGGCGAAATCGACCTCGATAGCGCGCAGCAGGTGAGCCAGCGCCCAGGCCTGACCGCGGGCCTCGTAGAACACGTTGTCGATCTGCAGCCAGGGCGTCTCGTATACGCCGTCGCGCCCGACCAGGCCGGATTCTTCGGCGTCGTTGCCGACCTGCAGGTTCTCGTTCAGGCGCACCTGGCCGACGCTGGCGGACAGGCGCTGCGACAACGAACCAAGACGCGTGCCGGCATCGCCCAGCCAGTTGTTGAGGTTGTCGGCACGGGCATAGAACTGCGCATTCTTCTGGCTCAGGTCGGCCAGGTAGCGGTCCAGCGACTTGATGCCTTCGCGATACTCGGACTCGGATGCCGGCAGCGCCCAGCTCTTGTTGTCGAAGTGAAAGCGCGGCTCGGCCTTGGCCAGGTCCGGGTTCTCCGTGGACTGCGACTGCGAGCGGGCAAAATCCTTGCGCAGCGCGCGGGAGAAATCACGCACCTGCACCAGCACGCCGTATTCCCAGCTCGGCATGTTGTCCAGCCACAGGCCCGGCGGGGCCAGGTCGTTGGACAGGTAGCCGCCCGGTTTGTCGAGCAGCGTAGTGGCGACCTGCTTGAGGGTTTCCACCGTGGTGTAGCCGGTCACTATCTGCCGCTGCGCCTGCTGCGCCGCGCTCTGCGCGTGCTGCTGCACCTGGAAGGCAGACGGCTCCTGGCTCCAGTACCAGCCGACCACCAGGGCGATCAGTAGATAGACGCCGATCAGGCCGCCCAGCGCCCGGGCGATCAGGCTGCCGCCGCTGCGGCTGCCCCCTGAGGCCGCGGCAGCGCCGTCTGGCGAGTTCGTCGCACGATTCTTCCAATCCAGCATGGCAGTGTCCTTTTCAAACGAATTCGAGTGTTCGACCACAACCCGGGCAACGGGTTGCGACCTGTTGCGCACTATAAGACAAGCCCACAGCAAAGCGCAGGGAACAGAGGCAAACTTACCGTTGGTACGGGAAAACGCTATTTGTGTCGCTTATTCGACAGAAATACCGACGTCAATTGATCGACGGCAATGTCATCGCCACCCTCAAGTGATAGCATCAAGCCACCACGGACTTAACCACTTATAGAAGTCGGCCCATGACCGAGCACCCCGACCCCAGTCGCGATCGCCTCAAGCATCACTTCGCCCAGCGCGTGATTCACCAGGCACGTCAGGTGCTGGAAGTCTGGCAACGCCTACAACGCAGCGAATGGAACGATGTCGGCATGACCGAGCTGACCGAGGCCAACCTGCGCCTGCTGCGTTATGCCGAGCGCTTCGAACAGGTCGAGCACGCACAGCTGGCGCAAAGCATCGGCGCCAGCCTGGATGAAGTAGCGGAAAACCGTGGCCGACTCAACAGTAGCCTGATCGCTCGGCTCAATCAGGCCATGCAGCGCCTCTCACGTACCGGACTGCGCCACAGCGATGCCTTCGAGCAGACCTTTCTGCCGCCGCTGCGCAAGCCGGTCTACATCACCCTGCAGGATGCTCAGCGTGGCGAGCGCCTGGCCCAGCAGCTGGAGTTCTTCGGCCTCGCCGCGCAGGCGCTGAGCGATGAGCGCGCCTTCCGCGCCGCCATCACCGAACGCCATCCTGCGGCCATCGTCATGGACGTCGACTTCGCTGGCGCCGGGCTGGAACTGGCCAATTCGGTGCAGGAAGGCCTGGAACAGAAGATTCCGCTGCTGTTCTTCAGCCATTGCGACACCGACACGCCCACGCGCCTGGCCGCGGTACGCGCCGGTGGCCAGGAGTTCTTCACCGGCTCGCTGGATGCCTCGAGCCTGCTCGAACGCATCGAGGTGCTGACCCACGTTTCGCAGTACGACCCGTACAAGGTGCTGATCGTCGACGACTCCAAGGCCCAGGCGACTCACACCGAACGCGTGCTCAACAGCGCCGGCATCCTCACCCATACGCTCACCGAGCCGATCCTGGCGATGGATGCGCTGGCCGAGTTCCAGCCGGACCTGATCATCCTCGACATGTATATGCCCGAGTGCAACGGCACCGAGCTGGCCAAGGTGATTCGCCACAACGACCGCTACGTCAGCGTGCCGATCATCTACCTGTCGGCCGAGGACGACCTAGACAAGCAGCTCGACGCCATGAGCGAGGGCGGCGACGACTTCCTGACCAAGCCGATCAAGCCGCGCCATCTGATCGCCACCGTGCGCAACCGCGCGGCGCGCGCGCGCAACCTCAAGGCGCGCATGGTGCGCGACAGCCTCACCGGCCTGTACAACCACACCCACACCCTGCAGTTGCTCGACGACGCCTGCTACCGCGCGCGCCGCGAAGAGCAGCCGCTGGCCTTCGCCATGCTCGACATCGACCACTTCAAGAAGGTCAACGACACCTATGGCCACCCGATGGGCGACCGGGTGATCAAAAGTCTGGCGCTGTTCCTCAAGCAGCGCCTGCGCAAGACCGACCATATCGGCCGTTACGGTGGCGAAGAGTTCGCCGTAGTGCTGCCCGATACCGACGAGCAATCGGCGCTCAGGGTGCTGGAGGAAATTCGCCAACGCTTTGCCGAGATCCACTACCCGGCGCAGCCGCAGGACCTGTCCTGCACCTTCAGTTGCGGCATTGCCATGTTGCAACCGGGCCTCGACGGCAACTCGCTGTCCAAGCGCGCCGACGAAGCGCTTTACAAGGCCAAGCATGGCGGCCGCAACCGGGTCGAGCTATTCAGCGTCGATTGACGGCCGCTGCGGCTGCCCACGAAACGTGATGCAGCGCACGTCGTCATAAGCCTGTAATCAAACCGCAATAAGCTCGCGCGCATCGTTCAGTTGTCGATCGAGCCCGCCATGCGCCTCAAGCTGCTCACCAATCTCAACACTCTGCTGCTGGTCACCGTCTGCGTCGCCCTGGCAGCAACACTCTGGTGGTCGCAGCGTGCGTTGCAGCAGCCGGTGCAGTTGATGGAGCGCTACCTGACGCTGTCTCAGCAGTTCCAGCACGAAGTGGCGGACAACATCCAGGCCTACCTGGCCAGTGGCAATGCCGTGCAACACAGCGCCGCGACCCAGGCCATCGACGCCTTCGACGAATCCCTCGAACAGCTCCCGCAACAGCTGGCCAGTGAACTGCGCCCAAGCCTGCAACAGTTGCGCGAGTTCAGCGCCAACCAGTTACTCGCCGCCGGCAAGCTGGCGGGCGATCCGCAAGGGTTGCTGCTACAGGCCGAACGCGAAATGCTCGCCACGCTGGAACAACTGGGTCAGTACGTCGACAGCACCAGCAGCCCAGGCGCCGCCAGCTATCGCAAGCCGCTGCAGGAGGCAGGCTCACGCCTGCTGAAGCTGGCGCATGCTCGTGAACGCTTCACCAGCCAGGGGCGTAGCGAACTGCTCGGTGACGTCGAGCGTGAACTCAAGGCCCTGGGCCAGCAGGTGGAAGCGCTCGACAGCCTGCCACTGCTTGGCGTGCAGCAGGCCGACAGTTCCGCCAGCGCTGGCTTCGCCGCCCTGCTCGGGCTGGATGACGACGAGCAGGAGCAACAGACGCAGGACCGCGGTATCGACCTCAAGCGCGAGCTGAGCACGCTGGTGCGCCGCTATCCCGGTGAACTGCAGCGCACCCGGGAGCTGGTCGAGCAGCGCCAGCAACTGGCCGTGACCACGACCGAGCGCGTGAGCCAGGTGCAGCAGGCTCTGGCTGCGCTGGAGCCGCTGGTCAAAGGCGAGTACGCGCGCATTCAGGGCGAAGTGCGAGTGATCCAGGGCCTGATGATCGGCCTGATTCTGTTCATCGCCCTGCTCATCGACCGCATCCAGCGGCGCCTGTCGCAGGTGCTTGGCAACCTGGTCCCGGCCCTGTCGCGCTGGGCCGGCGGCGATTTCGCCACGCCGGTCTCGATCAACTCGCGCACCCGCGAGCTGCGCGACATCGAAGACTCCCTCAATCATCTGCGTCGTTATCTGGTGGAACTGGTCGCCAGCATTCGCGGCCATGCCGAACAGGTCGCAGGTTCCAGCCGCACACTGGCCGACCTCAGCGGCGGTCTGCACGGCGGCGCCGAACGCCAGGCCGGGGATACCGCGCTGATCCGCGATGCATTGGGCGAGCTGGAAGCGACCATCAGCCAGGTCGCCGAGGACGCCAGCCAGACCGCGGATGCCAGCCGTGACGCCGACCGTGCCCTGGTGCACGGCCAGCAGGTCATCGGCCAGAGTCTGGAGGGCCTGCATGCGCTGGTCAGCGAGGTACAGGACAATGCCCAGGCCATCGAGCGCCTGGCCAGCGAAACCGAGACCATTGGTGGCGTGCTGACGGTGATTCGCAGCATCGCCGAACAGACCAACCTGCTGGCCTTGAACGCCGCCATCGAGGCTGCGCGTGCCGGTGAGGCCGGCCGCGGCTTCGCCGTGGTCGCCGACGAAGTGCGCTCGTTGTCGAAGCGAACCGGCAGTGCCACCGCGGAAATCCAGGAGGTGATCGGTCGCCTGCAGCAAGCCGCCCACCAGTCCGTGCAGGCCATGCGCGCCCAGGTCGAGCATGCCGAAGCCACCGCCGGCAAGGCCGAGGCGGCTGATGGCGCGCTGGACGAGATCGTCAGCGCCATCCGCACCATCGCCAGCATGGCCGAGCGCATCGCCGAGGCCACTGCCCAGCAGAGCGGCGCAGTCGGCGAGATCCGCGAACATGGGGAACGCATCCATCAGTTAGGTGATGAAAATCTCGGTCTGATCGCCAGCGGACGCAACGAAAGCGAACGTCTGCTGCAGCTTGGCGGTCAGTTGCACAGCGCCGTGCAGGCGTTTCGCGTCTAGGCACTGAACGAACAGGGCCTGCGACACGGCAGCGCAGGCAACTCTCGGCAGGAACTCCCGCAGACCGGCCATCTCCAAGGTTCCGCTCATCCCCGGCATTCGACGCTCCGGCGTGGCGACAGCGATGCGGCTGAGCGCTTTCCGGTATCATGCCGCCACCTTTCGCCGAGATATTCGCCCGATGTCACTGCGTCGCCTGCTGCTTCCCCTGCTTCTGCTCTGCCTGAGCCTGCCTGCCAGCGCCGGCCTGTTCGATCAGCGCCCGGCCGCCTCGCCGCTTGGCGCCCCGCTGAATAACAGCAGCGATTTCCTGCCCGTGCGTGAAGCCTTCAAGCTGAGCCTGGTCAGCAGTGACACGCAGTCGGTGACGCTGCGCTTCGTCGCCACCGAGGGCTACTACCTCTACCGCCATCGTTTCAACTTCAGCATCGAGCCGGCCGACCTCACGCTCGGCGAGGCCGAGTTGCCCGCGGGCCAGGCCAAGCACGACGAATTCTTCGGCGATGTCGAGGTTTATTACGGCGTGCTGGATATTCGTCTGCCGCTGGAGAACCCTGACAACCGCCCGCTGCGCCTGCAGGTCGGCTATCAGGGCTGCGCCGACAAGGGCCTGTGCTACCCGCCGGAAACCGAGTTCATCGAGATCGGTGACATGCCCGCCGCCAGCGGCGATGCAGCACCCGTCGCGGCCGACTGGAACTGGAAGGAGCTGGCGCTGTTCTTCCTCGGCGGCCTGGCACTGACCTTCACGCCTTGCGTACTGCCGATGCTGCCGATCCTCTCCGGCGTGGTGCTGCGCGGGCAACTCGGTGGCCTGCGCAGCCTGACGCTGTCGCTGGCCTATGTGCTGCCGATGGCGATCTGTTTCGCCGTCCTCGGCACCCTGATGGGTCTGTTCGGTGCTGGCCTCAATCTGCAGGCGCGTCTGCAATCAGCCTGGGTGCTGGTGCCCTTCGCGGCCTTCTTCGCGGTGTTCGCGCTGGCCATGTTCGGCCTGTTCGAGTTGCGCCTGCCACGCTTCATCAGCGAGCCGCTGGATCGTCTCGCCGGCAAGACTCAGGGTGGTTCGCACGTGAATGCCGCCCTGCTCGGCGTCCTTTCCAGCCTGTTGGTCAGCCCCTGCGTTTCTGCACCGCTGGCCGGCGCGCTGCTTTATATCAGCGCCAGTGGCGATGCCCTGGGCGGCGGCCTGAAGCTGCTCGCGCTCGGCCTTGGCATGGGCACGCCACTGGTGTTGTTCGCCGTAGGCGGCGGTGCACTGCTGCCGAAAACCGGCACCTGGATGGTCACCGTGCGCAACGCCTTCGGCGTGCTGCTGCTGGCCGTTTCGGTGTGGCTGCTCGAGCGCGTCCTGCCGGGCAGCCTCAGCCTGGCACTCTGGGGCCTGCTGGCCGGCGGCGTGGCGGTGTTCCTCGGCGCGCTGGAGTTCGGACCCAAGACGCACCGGCAGAAGCTCGGCCAGATCGCCGGACTGGCGCTGCTGGTCTATGCCCTGGCCGCCTGGGTCGGCGCCCTGCAAGGCGCCACCGATCCGCTCAAGCCGCTCGGCCAGTTGCAGGCTGGCGTAAGCCAGAGCAGCGCCAAGAGCGGCGCCTGGCAAACCCTGAGCAGCCCGGCCGAACTGGACGCCGTCCTGGCCGAGGCCAAAGCCAGCGGCCAGCCGCTGCTGCTGGACTGGTACGCCGACTGGTGCATCAGTTGCAAGGTCATCGAACGCGAGGTATTCGGCAATGCCGAGGTCGGCAGCAAGCTGGCCGGCTGGCGCCTGATCCGCTTCGACATCACCGAAAGCAACGCCGCCCAGCGCACCCTGCTCGACCGCTACCAGCTGTTCGGCCCGCCCGCCATCCAGCTGTTCGCCGGCAATGGTGACGAATTGCTCGATCTGCGTGTCGTAGGTGAGGTCGATGCCGCCACCTTCGCCACCCGCCTGGACCGGGCCGCCAGCCGCCAGGCCGGCCGCTAGAGCGTCCGGCGCCCTCGTCGCACGCAGCCAGGCGGCCTGGCAACGACCGAAACCAGCGCTATAGTCATATTTCTGCCGCAAACGCCGGGCATCGTGTCGGCTATTGCCGATATCGTACGCGCTACGGCATAGTCCGGCGCAGCCCGAACAACAAGGAACGCGACCATGGCCACCCTACTGGTGCTGCACGGCCCCAATTTGAACCTGCTCGGCACCCGCGAGCCCGACAAATATGGCGCCACCACCCTCGCCGAGATCAATCAGGATCTGGAGCAGCGCGCCCGCGAGGCCGGTCACCATTTGCTGTACCTGCAGAGCAATGCCGAGTACGAGCTGATCGAGCGCATTCACGCCGCAAAGGGTGAAGGTGTCGACTTTATCCTGATCAATCCTGCCGCTTTTACTCATACCAGCGTCGCATTACGTGACGCGTTGCTGGCGGTGAGCATCCCATTCATCGAAGTGCACCTGTCCAACGTGCACAAGCGTGAACCGTTCCGCCATCACTCCTACTTTTCCGACGTTGCCGTAGGGGTGATCTGCGGGCTTGGCGCCAGCGGTTACCGGCTGGCCCTGGAAGCAGCACTCGAACAACTGACCGGGCGCGCCTGATGCGTAGCCTGGTAGACAAGTCCTACCTCACCTCTGGGAGTTGACCCTTCATGGATATCCGTAAAGTCAAGAAACTGATCGAGCTGCTGGAAGAGTCCGGTATCGACGAGCTGGAGATCAAAGAGGGCGAAGAGTCCGTACGCATCAGCCGTCACAGCAAGCAGCCGGCCTATGCCGCCCAGCCGATCTACGCCCCGGCACCCGCTCCAGCCGCCGCGCCTGTAGCCGCAGCCGCCGCTCCGGGCGCTGAAGCCGCTCCGGCCGCTGCGCCGAAACTGAACGGCACCGTGGCTCGCTCGCCGATGGTCGGTACCTTCTATCGCGCCGCTTCGCCAACCTCGGCCAACTTCGTCGAAGTCGGTCAGACCGTGAAGAAGGGCGACATCCTGTGCATCGTCGAAGCGATGAAGATGATGAACCACATCGAAGCCGAAGCCAGCGGTGTGATCGAATCCATCCTGGTGGAAAACGGCCAGCCGGTTGAGTACGACCAACCCCTGTTCACCATCGTTTGATGCACGGGGAGCCTGCAATGCAGAAGCTGGAAAAAGTCCTTATCGCCAACCGTGGCGAAATCGCCCTGCGTATCCTGCGTGCCTGCAAGGAGCTGGGTATCAAGACGGTGGCCGTGCACTCCACCGCCGACCGCGAACTGATGCACCTGGGCCTGGCCGACGAATCCGTCTGCATTGGTCCGGCAGCTGGCGCGCAGTCCTACCTGAACATCCCGGCGATCATCAGCGCCGCTGAGCTGACCGGCGCCACCGGCATCCACCCGGGCTACGGCTTCCTCGCCGAGAACGCCGACTTCGCCGAACAGGTGGAGAACTCCGGTTTCGCCTTCATCGGCCCGACCGCCAGCGTGATCCGTCTGATGGGCGACAAGGTGTCGGCCAAGGACGCCATGATTAAGTCCGGCGTACCGGTGGTTCCCGGCTCCGACGGCCCGCTGCCGGAAGACGAGGAAGAGGCCCTGCGCATCGCCCGTGAAGTGGGCTACCCGGTGATCATCAAGGCCGCCGGCGGCGGCGGTGGTCGCGGCATGCGCGTGGTGCACAAGGAAGAAGACCTGATCAAGTCGGCCAAGCTGACCCGCACCGAAGCCGGTGCCGCGTTCGGCAACCCGATGGTCTATCTGGAAAAATTCCTCGGCAACCCGCGTCACGTGGAAGTCCAGGTGCTCTCCGATGGCCAGGGCAACGCCATTCACCTGTATGACCGCGACTGCTCGCTGCAGCGTCGCCACCAGAAGGTGATCGAAGAGGCGCCGGCCCCGCTGATCGACGAGAAGGCCCGCGCCGAAGTGCTCAAGCGCTGCGTCGATGCCTGCATCGAGATCGGCTACCGTGGCGCCGGCACCTTCGAGTTCCTCTACGAAGACGGTCGCTTCTACTTCATCGAGATGAACACCCGTGTTCAGGTGGAGCACCCGGTCACCGAGATGGTCACCGGCATCGACATCGTCAAAGAGATGCTCAGCATCGCCGCCGGCAACCCGCTGTCGATCAAGCAGGAAGACGTGAAGATCCTCGGTCACTCGGTCGAGTGCCGGATCAACGCCGAAGACCCGGACAACTTCATGCCCAGCCCCGGCAAGGTCAAGCACTTCCATGCTCCGGGCGGCAATGGCGTTCGCGTCGACTCGCACCTGTACAGCGGTTACAGCGTGCCGCCGCACTACGACTCGCTGATCGGCAAGCTCATCACCTTCGGCAAGGACCGTGACGAAGCCATGGCGCGCATGCGCAATGCCCTGGACGAGATCGTGGTCGATGGCATCAAGACCAACGTGCCGCTGCACCGCGACCTGACCCGCGACAAGGGTTTCGTCAAAGGTGGCGTGAACATCCACTACCTTGAAAAGAAACTGGGTATGGACAGGCACTGAGCCGGTTCTTGTAGCATCGAAAGGGAGCGGCCATGGCCGCTCCCTTTTTCATTCCACTCCAGAAGGATGAACCACATGAACGGACTCACCCCCGCGGAGCGCAAGGCCGCCTCCATCGCCAGACTCCAGGCAGCCGGTATTCCCTACATCGACCACCTGCCGATGATCAAACCCGCCAGCGAGGTTCGCATACGCAGTGCAGAGGAAATCGCCCAGCGCGCCATTGCCTGCCTGATCACCATCCAGGCCGCCTGTGACCGCAATGCCGGCAACTACTCGCCCGACACGGCCCAGTGGTGCCAGCAACTGCTCGAGCAATACGGCATCACCCAGCTGACTCCCGCCGAGGTGCACATCCTCAGCAATCAGGGCGAGCAGCAGGACGTCATCAATATGGTCTGGAAGTACGAAGCCTACTGGGTACTGCTCTGGGCCCTGGGCATCGTCGAGACGCTGGATTTTCCCGACCACACCATCGACTGCGATTTCGCCATCGAGGCCGTTTCACGGCATGAGGATTTCGCGGCGTTCCTGCAGCACGTTCGGCTACGCGACATCCACAGCATCCTCGACGAAGCCGATCTTATCTATCGCTACCACTGGGCCTGCGTCGACGCCCGCCTGAAACAGGCGCCGATGCCCGCGGGCATGAACGCAAGCGTAGTCATGGAACGCCACGCCGCTTTAAACTGGCTAATCGATAACGATGGCCAGAACGACTGGGACAATCCCGACGTCAGTACCTGAGTAGCCCATTGTCCCGCCTTCGGGCGTCCGAACCAAACACGCCGCGCCCAGTTCGACCGCGCGGCTCGCACAGAGAGTTTCCCATGCCCTGGTTACAAGTCCGTCTCGCCATCACTCCCGAACAGGCGGAAACCTACGAGGACGCCCTGCTGGAAGTAGGCGCCGTATCGGTGACCTTCATGGATGCTGAAGATCAGCCGATCTTCGAGCCGGACCTGGGCACTACCCCGCTGTGGTCGCACACCCATCTGCTGGCCCTGTTCGAAGCCAACACCGACGAGACCGCACTGATCGCCCACCTGCAACTGCTGTGTGGCGGCTCGCTGCCGGAGCATCATGTCGAGCGCATCGAGGATCAGGACTGGGAGCGCAGATGGATGGACAACTTCCAGCCGATGCGCTTCGGCCAGCGCCTGTGGATCGTGCCGAGCTGGCATGCCGCACCGGAGCCGGACGCCGTGAACCTGCTGCTCGATCCAGGTCTGGCCTTCGGCACCGGCACCCACCCGACCACTGCACTGTGCCTGGAATGGCTCGACGGTCAGACGCTCGACAACTGCAGCGTGCTCGACTTCGGCTGTGGCTCGGGCATCCTCGCCATCGCCGCCCTGCTGCTCGGCGCACCGCAGGCCGTGGGCACCGATATCGACCCACAAGCCCTGGAGGCTTCGCGCGACAACGCTTCGCGCAATGGCATCGACCCGGCACGCTTCCCGGTCTACCTGCCGGCCGATCTGCCGCAGCAGCCGGCGGACGTGGTCGTCGCCAATATCCTCGCCGGCCCGCTGGTTTCCCTGGCACCTCAGATCACCGCGCTGGTCAAAGAAGGTGGACGCCTGGCGCTGTCAGGCATCCTCGCAGAACAGGCCGAGGAAGTCCGCGCTGCCTATGCCGGCGCCTTCGACCTCGACCCGACCGCCACCAAGGACGGCTGGGTGCGCATCAGCGGCGTCAAGCGCTAAGCACGCGGCAAGACTGGAGGCCGCAACCTGCAAGCGAGCCCGGATGAAGGCCGGGCTGCTTTGCCCTTACTTGCAGCTTGTGGCTTGCAGCCTGAAGCCGCTCCTTTAGACTAGCTGCTTGGATTTTCCGGACCCGCGCATGAGCGAAAGCCACGTCACCCAGTGCCCCCATTGCCGTACCAGCTTCCGTGTCAGCCAGGCACAGCTGGCTGCTGCCCATGGCGCCGTGCGCTGCGGGGCCTGCCTGCACGTGTTCAACGCCGCCGAACAGTTGTTCGGTTCCCGCGCGGCGACGCCAACGCCAAGTAAAGCGACGAGCGCTCAGGTCAGCCAGGTTCAAGCCGATACCAGTGCCAAGCCGGTAAAGAAGCCGGTCGACGATACCCTGTGGATCCACGATGACCTCGACCTGGACAGCCTCGATCTGGACGAGGAACTGGCCAGGCTGGAAGAGCAGGAGCAGCAACTGTCGCAGCAGTTCCTCGCCCTGGAGCGAGCGCCGCGCTACAGCGAGAACTTCGACAGCAACGCGGCGGATGAACGCGAAGAAGCGCATGACGAAGCCTGGGCCGAAGCCCTGTTGCGTGACGAGCCGGCGAAGCACGAGCGCGACAGCTTCGAACTGCAACCGACCGACCACCAGCCCGAACCGATTGCCGCACCTGAACCCAAGGTCAACGCCGAGTTCGCCTCGCCGGTCTCCCCCCGCAAGCAGGCCATCGACGAGGACCTCGACGAAACCGACGAGCCGCGCTTGGGCAATCTCGATGACGAACCCGATGAGCGCGAGCACCAGGATGAAGAGCTGCACAGCGAGCGTGAAGCGCCCAAGGTGACGCGCAACGAGCCTGGCCTGCGCGAGGAGCGACTGTTCGAACTGGACGACGAACCTCTGCAACTTGAATGGCGCCAGCCACAGGGCATCGCCTGGGGACGCGTGTTCGGCTGGGGCCTGCTCAACCTGCTGGCGGCGGGCGGCCTGCTGGCGCAGTACGTGGCATACAACTTCGATGAACTGGCGCGTCAGGAGCGTTATCGCCCCTGGTTCGAACAGCTGTGTCCGAACATCGGCTGCACCCTGCCGTCGAAAGTCGATATCGGCCAGATTCGCAGCAGCAACCTGGTGGTGCGCAGCCACCCGGAGTTCTCCGGTGCGCTGATCGTTGACGCCATCCTCTACAACCGCGCGCCCTTCGCCCAGCCCTTCCCGCTGCTGGAAATGCGCTTCGCCGACCTGGGCGGGCAATTGGTCGCCAGCCGTCGCTTCAAGCCCAGCGAATACCTCGCCGGCGAACTGGCCGGGCAGAGCGAAATGCCGCCGCAAACGCCCATCCACATCTCGCTGGACATCCTCGACCCGGGCCCCCGCGCGGTCAACTACAGCCTCAGCTTCCACTCCCCCGAGTAGCCTGAAGGCTCTGCGACCAGTGGTCGCAGAGCTTCCATCTAACTGCTGGCGATAAGCCCATAGCTGTTCAGAATTTGTTCAAAACGACCTTTATCCGGTCATCCAGAGCGGGTATCATGCCCACCCTTTCGCGAGCACCAACCCACCATCGTTTCCCCTGAGGACACAGTGGAGGCCAGGTGTTGATCGCTTACTGTCTCAACTGCGAACCAACAAGCAGGGACGCCCCATGTCGGCCCCACGTATTGGCCCCTACACATTGCCCAATCGGTTGATCCTGGCTCCCATGGCCGGCGTCACCGATCGCCCGTTCCGCCAGCTGTGCCGTCGTCTCGGTGCCGGCCTGGTGGTGTCGGAGATGGTCACCAGCGATGTGCGCCTGTGGAACAGCCGTAAATCCAGCCTGCGCCTGCTGCACGGCGGTGATCCCGAGCCGCGCTCGGTGCAGATCGCCGGTGGCGACCCGCAGATGATGGCCGACGCCGCGCGCAAGAACGTCGAACTGGGTGCGCAGATCATCGACATCAACATGGGCTGCCCGGCCAAGAAGGTCTGCAACAAGGCCGCCGGTTCCGCCCTGTTGCGTGATGAGCCGCTGGTTCGCGAGATACTCGACGCCGTGGTCGGCGCGGTGGACGTGCCAGTGACCCTGAAGATCCGCACCGGCTGGGATCGCGAGAACAAGAACGGCATCACCGTGGCGAAGATCGCCGAAGATGCCGGCATCACCGCCCTGGCCGTACACGGCCGCACCCGCGCCGACCTCTACACCGGCGAAGCCGAGTACGAGACCATCGCCGCCATCAAGCAGGCGGTATCGATTCCGGTGTTCGCCAATGGCGACATCGACTCCCCACAAAAAGCCAAGGCCGTGCTCGACGCCACCGGCGCCGACGCCTTGCTGATCGGTCGCGCCGCTCAGGGCCGACCGTGGATCTTCCGTGAAATAGAGCACTACCTGCGTACCGGTGAAATCCTCCCGGCACCGAGCCTGCTCGAAGTGGAACGCATTCTGCTGGAACACCTGGCCGCACTGCACGCCTTCTATGGCGAATTGATGGGCGTACGCATTGCCCGCAAGCATGTCGGCTGGTATCTGGCAACCCTGCCGGGCGCCAGGGAGTTTCGCGCCCAGTTCAACCGTCTGGACAGCACGGACGCACAGTGCGCCCACGTTCGCGCGTTCTTCCGCGAACGGCACAACGATGAAAACGAGGTGGCCGCATGACGTTGATGACAGAGACCCTAGTGAGTGGAATTGCACCCGTGAGTGACAACACCAGCCTTAAACAGCACCTGAACACGCCAAGCGAAGAGGGTCAGACCCTGCGCGGCGCAGTGGAAAAGGCGCTGCACAACTACTTCGCCCATCTTGAGGGCGCGGACGTCACCGACGTGTACAACCTGGTGCTCACCGAAGTCGAAGCGCCGCTGCTGGAAACCGTCATGAATCACGTGAAAGGTAACCAGACCAAGGCGTCCGAGCTGCTCGGTCTGAACCGTGGCACGCTGCGCAAGAAGCTCAAGCAGTACGACCTGCTGTAACCCCGAACTCCGAAAAGGGCGGCCAACATGAGCCGCCTTTTTTGCTGATATCCCCGCTCTGATGGATAGTGAAATGACCGACCAGACCACCCTTCTGCCCGTCCGCCGCGCGCTGATCAGCGTTTCCGACAAAACCGGTGTCCTCGAGTTCGCTCGCGAGCTGGCCGCCCTCGGTGTCGAGATTCTCTCCACCGGCGGCACCTACAAGCTGCTCAAGGACAACGGCGTGGCCGCGGTGGAAGTCGCCGACTACACCGGTTTCCCGGAAATGATGGACGGCCGCGTCAAGACCCTGCACCCGAAGATCCATGGCGGCATCCTCGGCCGCCGTGCGCTGGACGGCGCGGTGATGGACGAGCACGGCATCAAGCCGATCGATCTAGTCGCGGTCAATCTTTATCCCTTCGAAGCCACCGTGGCCAAGCCTGATTGCGACCTGGCCGACGCCATCGAGAACATCGATATCGGCGGCCCGACCATGGTTCGTTCGGCGGCGAAGAACCACAAAGATGTGGCCATCGTGGTCAACACCGGCGACTACGCCGGCATCATCGAGTCCCTGAAAGCCGGCGGCCTGACCTACGCCCAGCGCTTCGATCTGGCGCTCAAGGCCTTCGAGCACACCGCCGCCTACGACGGCATGATCGCCAACTACCTGGGCACCATCGACCAGGCGGCGGACACCCTGTCCACCGAAGGCCGCGGCGCCTTCCCGCGTACCTTCAACAGCCAGTTCATCAAGGCGCAGGAAATGCGCTACGGCGAGAACCCGCACCAGAGTGCGGCGTTCTACGTCGAGGCGAAGAAGGGCGAGGCCAGCGTCTCCACTGCCATCCAGCTGCAGGGCAAGGAACTGTCGTTCAACAACGTGGCCGACACCGACGCCGCGCTGGAATGCGTGAAGAGCTTCGTCAAGCCGGCCTGCGTCATCGTCAAGCACGCCAACCCGTGCGGTGTGGCCGTGGTACCGGAAGACGAAGGCGGCATCCGCAAGGCCTACGACCTGGCCTACGCTACCGACACCGAGTCGGCTTTCGGCGGCATCATCGCCTTCAACCGCGAGCTGGATGGCGAAACCGCCAAGGCCATCGTCGAGCGTCAGTTCGTCGAAGTGATCATCGCCCCGAAAATCTCCGCCGCCGCCCGTGAAGTGGTGGCCGCCAAGGCCAACGTGCGCCTGCTCGAATGCGGCGAATGGTCGGCCGAGCGCGCTGCTGGCTGGGACTTCAAGCGCGTCAACGGTGGCCTGCTGGTACAGAGCCGCGACATCGGCATGATCAAGGCAGAAGACCTGAAGATCGTCACCCAGCGCGCGCCGAGCGAGCAGGAAATCCACGATCTGATCTTCGCCTGGAAAGTGGCCAAGTTCGTCAAATCCAACGCCATCGTCTACGCCAAGAACCGCCAGACCGTCGGCGTCGGCGCCGGCCAGATGTCGCGCGTCAACTCCGCGCGCATCGCCGCGATCAAGGCCGAGCATGCCGGCCTGCAGGTGCAGGGCGCGGTAATGGCGTCGGACGCCTTCTTCCCGTTCCGTGACGGCGTCGACAACGCCGCCAAGGCCGGCATCACCGCGGTGATCCAGCCGGGTGGCTCAATGCGCGACAACGAGGTGATCGCGGCTGCCGATGAAGCCGGGATTGCCATGGTGTTTACCGGCATGCGCCATTTCCGCCATTGATGATCGTGCCCACGCTCTGCGTGGGCACGATCAAAGTTACGCAGGTATCCGGACCAGTCGAGATACCGTGGGAGCGGACTTGTCCGCGAAAGGATGGCGAAATCAGCGCCATATTCGCGGGCAAGCCCGCTCCCACAAAGCACTCCGGACACCCCTGAACTCAGCGTCATCGAGGGTTTGACATGCAAGTATTGATCATCGGCAGCGGCGGTCGTGAACACGCCCTGGCCTGGAAAGTGGCGCAGGACAAGCGCGTCGAGAAAGTCTTCGTTGCCCCGGGCAACGCCGGTACCGCCGTCGAAGCCAAGTGCGAGAACGTCGCCATCGACGTGCTGAACATCGAAGCGCTGGCTGACTTCGCCGAGAAGAACGTGCAACTGACCATCGTCGGCCCGGAAGCGCCGCTGGTCAAAGGCGTAGTCGACCTGTTCCGCACCCGCAAGCTGGACATCTTCGGCCCGACCGCTGCCGCTGCCCAGCTGGAAGGCTCCAAGGCCTTCACCAAGGATTTCCTGGCACGCCACAAGATCCCCACCGCCGACTACCAGAACTTCACAGAGATCGAGCCGGCACTGGCCTACCTGCGCGAGAAAGGTGCTCCGATCGTGATCAAGGCCGACGGCCTGGCCGCGGGCAAGGGCGTGATCGTCGCCATGACCCTGCAGGAAGCCGAAGACGCCGTGCGCGACATGCTCGCCGGCAATGCCTTCGGCGAAGCCGGTTCGCGTGTGGTGATCGAGGAGTTCCTCGATGGCGAAGAAGCCAGCTTCATCGTCATGGTCGACGGCCAGAACGTGCTGCCGATGGCCACCAGCCAGGACCACAAGCGCGTCGGCGACGCCGATACCGGCCCCAACACCGGCGGCATGGGCGCCTATTCGCCGGCACCGGTAGTGACCGCCGAGGTGCACAAGCGGGTGATGGACGAGGTGATCTACCCCACCGTGCGCGGCATGGCCAGCGAAGGCAACGTCTACACCGGTTTCCTCTACGCCGGCCTGATGATCGACAAGTCCGGCGCGCCGAAGGTCATCGAGTTCAACTGCCGCTTCGGCGACCCGGAAACCCAGCCGATCATGTGCCGCCTGGAAAGCTCCCTGGTGCTGCTGGTCGAAGCTGCGCTGGCCAAGGCGCTGGACAAGGTCGAGGCGACCTGGGACCCGCGTCCGACCGTGGGCGTGGTGCTGGCCGCTGGCGGCTACCCGGGCGACTACGCCAAGGGCGACGTGATCGAAGGTCTGGAGGAAGCCGCCAAGCTCGACGGCAAGGTATTCCACGCCGGCACCGCACTGAAGGATGGTCAGATCGTCACCGCTGGCGGTCGCGTACTCTGCGCCACCGCCATCGGTCGTACGGTGGCCGAAGCCCAGCAGCAGGCCTACCGCCTGGCCGAGAAAATTCGCTGGAACGGCATGTTCCACCGTAACGACATCGGCTATCGGGCCATTGCACGCGAGCGCGGCGAAGGCTGAGGCCGCTCAGGGAATACGGCGCGACAGGCATAAAAAGCCCCGCCGCGCCGTATTCCCGCGAGCAAATGCTTGGCTATAATCCGGCCACTCATTTAGAAGGATTTGCCCGTGCGCCGGCTCAGGATTGCCATCGGACTACTCGCCAGTTTGCTGTTGCTCGGCCTTGCCCTGACAGCCAGTGCGAACTCAGCCCCGACGATCGCCCACGGCTGGTCCTATCTGGTCGACGCCAGCGCCCGCCTGGGCCTCGAAGAAGTGCGCGCCCAGCGCCAGCAGTTCAAGCCGCTGAGCAAACAGTCCTTCACCTCCCCGCCCAGTGACCACGCGGTCTGGCTTCGCGCCGAACTGGCGCCACAGCAGCAGCCGGCCTGGCTGTGGATCTTCTCGCCACGGGTGCAGTATCTCGACTATTACCTGCTGAAAGACGGCCAGCTGGAGCAGAACCTGCACACCGGCGAAGCCATGCCACTGGATTCGCGACCGCTGCCATCGCGTTTCTACCTCATGCCCCTGCCAAACGACGGCCAGGCCCGCGTCGCCTATGTGCGCCTGACCTCCAACCATCCGCTGATGACCTGGTTCAAGGTCATGGATCAGGCCGAGCTGGTCAGCCTGGAGAAGCCTGCCTACCTCTACGGCATGCTGTTCGGCGCGCTGTTGCTGCTGACCCTGTACAACCTCATTCGCTTCTTCTACAACCGCAGCGCCAGCGGCCTGTGGCTGGCCGGGGTAAATATCGGCCTTGCGGTGTGCTCGTCGGCCAACCTCGGCATCTTCGCCCAGTGGTTGCCCAGCCTGGGTTACAACCAGTCCCTGATCGCCGACCTTTCCGCACTGTTCGCCGCGTTTAGCGCGCTGGCCTTTGGCCTCAGTTTCATGAATGGCACGCCGGTGCAGCACAGCCCGCTCAATCGCCTGCTGCAGGGCAATGCCCTGCTGATCCTGACCTACGCCCTGTGCATCACCGTTACCGGTTTGTTCTGGTACAGCTCACTGGTGTACCTGCTGGTAGTCCTCAGCTCACTGAATCTGCTGCTGGTGAGCAGCCTGCACTGGCGCTCGGGTTATCAGCCGGCACGCCTGATCACCATCGGCATGGTGGTGTTCAATCTCGGCTTCGGCTTCTTCGTGCCGGTGTTGCTCGGTTTCGATCAGCTCAATCCGGGCTGGCTGGTGCTCGGTGTATTCAGCGTGGCCACGCTGGCCGGCCTGATCCTCAGCGTGTCGCTGACCGAGCGCCAACGGCAGATTCAGAGTGACACCCTGCTGAAGAGCACAGCGCTTGCGGCCAGCAGCGCCGAGCTGCGGGCCAAGGCCGAGTTTCTGGCGAAGATCAGCCACGAAATCCGCACGCCCATGAACGGCGTGCTGGGCATGACCGAGCTGCTGCTGGGCACGCCGCTGTCGGCCAAGCAACGCGACTACGTGCAGACCATTCACAGCTCGGGCAACGAGCTGCTTACCCTGATCAACGAAATTCTCGACATTTCCAAGCTGGAATCCGGGCAGATCGAGCTGGATGATGTGCAGTTCGATCTCGGCGCGCTGATCGAGGACTGCCTGGATATTTTCCGCGCCAAGGCCGAGCAGCAGAAGGTGGAGCTGATCAGCTTCATCCAGCCGCAAGTCCCGAGGGTGATCAGCGGCGATCCCACGCGCCTGCGCCAGGCCCTGCTGAGCCTGCTGGACAATGCCTTCAAGCAGACCGACGAAGGCGAGATCCTGCTGGTCGCGGCGCTGGACAGCAGCGACGGCCAGCATCGCCTGCGCGTCGCCGTCCAGGACAGCGGCCGCCCGCTGCTGCCGGAGGAGCGCGACGCGCTGCTCAATGCCGAACTGCAAAGCCGTGATTTCCTTGCTGCCACGCAACTGGGCGGGCGCCTCGGCCTGATCATCGCGCGCCAGCTGGTGCGCCTGATGGGCGGCGAATTCGGCATCCAGGGCAGCGGCAGCCAGGGCACCACCCTGTGGCTGACCCTGCCGCTGGACGCCGCCCGCCTGGAGCAGCCGGAGACCGACCTGGACAGCCCGTTACAGGGCGCGCGCCTGCTGGTGGTGGACGACAACGACACCTGCCGCAAGGTGCTGATGCAACAGTGCAACGCCTGGGGTATGCAGGTCAGTGCCGTGCCGTCCGGCAAGGAAGCGCTGGCGCTGCTGCGCACCAGGGCACATATGCGCGAGTACTTCGATGCGGTGCTCCTCGACCAGGATATGCCCGGCATGACCGGCATGCAGCTGGCGGCCAAGATCAAGGAAGACCCGAGCCTCAACCACGACATCCTGGTCATCATGCTCACCGGCATCAGCAACGCGCCGAGCAAGGTGATCGCGCGCAACGCCGGGATCAAGCGCATCCTGGCCAAGCCGGTGGCCGGCTATACGCTCAAGACCACTCTGGCCGACGAGCTGGCCCAGCGCCCCAACGACACCCCCGCGCAGGCCGCGCCGACGCCGGTGAGCACGCCGCTGAACGTACCGGCCGACTTCCGCATCCTGGTGGCCGAGGACAACAGCATCTCCACCAAGGTCATCCGCGGCATGCTCGGCAAGCTCAACCTCAAGCCGGACACCGCCAGCAACGGCGAGGAAGCCCTCAGCGCGATCAAGGCGCAGCCCTACGACCTGGTGCTGATGGATTGCGAAATGCCGGTGCTCGACGGTTTCTCCGCCACCGAACAGCTGCGTGCCTGGGAACAGAGCGAGAAGCGCCCGCGAACCCCAGTGGTGGCACTGACCGCGCATATTCTCAGCGAACACAAGGAACGCGCCCGCGCGGTAGGCATGGATGGCCATATGTCCAAGCCGGTGGAGCTGTCGCAGCTGCGCGAGCTGATCGAGCACTGGATCGCCGAACGCGAACTGCGCCGCCAGCGTGAAGTGTCGTAGGGCGGGTGAAACCCGCCCGACTATCGATGCCCCACTCTCAAACGAGCGCCCCATGTCCGAGTTGTTCAGCCTGTATCTGAAGATGCTGGTGCTCTACAGCCCCTTCTTCGTCCTGTCCTGCTTTATCGGCCTGAGCCGTGGCTACACCCTCAAGGAGCGCAAGCGCCTGGCCTGGAAGGTGGCGCTGGCGACGCTGATCGCCAGCGTACTGCTGTACCTGTTCGGCAAGCACATCTTCACCCTGTTCGGCATCACCATCGACGCGTTTCGCATCGGCGCCGGTTCGGTGCTGTTCATCTCCGCTCTGGGCATGGCCCAGGGCAAATCGGCGGTGCAGAGCGACAACGTACAGCAGGACGTTACCATCGTGCCGCTGACCATTCCCATCACCGTCGGCCCCGGCACCATCGGTGCCCTGCTGCTGATGGGCGCCAGCCAGCCGCATTGGGACGACAAGCTGGTGGCGGTGGCGGCGATCCTTCTCGCCAGCCTCACCGTGGGCATCGTGCTGTACCTGTCCAACCAGTTCGAGCGCCTGCTCGGGGACCAGGGCCTGCAGATCGTCAGCCGTTTGATGGGCCTGTTCGTCTGTGCCCTGGCGGCGCAGATCATCTTCACCGGGGTGAAGAACTACCTCGTGCCTTAATCTCTGCCGATCATCGCGCCCGGATCAGCGGCGCTGAAAAAGTCGCTGCGCATCCTTGAGATAACCACCCTCCACTCGTCCTGCTAGCAGTACCTGCGCGCCTGAGCGGGTTCCCCCAGGCCCGGCACCGCGTTATTAGATCCCCTCTGATAGCCGCTGCGCTTTCGCGATGCCCTCATCTCGCGCCCGACCGGCAGACGAGCGCAGCGCCCCACAGACGAACATACGCCTGCACTACCACTGCCGAAGCGCACCCGTATGGTGCGGCACCTGCGATTAGCGTACGTCCGTCGCGCCTCGACGAAGCGCTGCACTGCCAACTTGCATCCGTTATCGACAGTCGCGATGAGGCCCGTGCGCGCCCGAAGTCAGCGAGAAAATCCGCATTCCAGGGCGGCTGGGCAGCGTTCAGGCGCTGCGCGCCAGACGGAATCCACACCGCGCACGGGTCAGTTCTGAAGAGCGATCCCGCCCCGACGCACAGAAGAGGCACAGCAATTGCTCAAGGGCCATATAGAGGTCAACAAGGCACAGACCAAGTCCTGGCTGTACGCCGCTCGCCAGCGCGTCGAGCCGATGCCGGAACAACCGCGCCATGACCTTCACTGCATGCCCATAACAACGCTGTCCGCTTACTCACATTCGTGAATGGAGATCGCACCATGCAACGTCGCAGCCTGATCAAGGCCTTCACCCTTTCCGCTTCCATCGCCGCGATGGGCCTGTCCTGGTCCATCCAGGCCGCCGAGACCATCAAGGTCGGCATCCTGCACTCGCTGTCCGGGACCATGGCCATTTCCGAAACCTCGCTGAAAGACATGGCGCTGATGACCATCGACGAGATCAACGCCAAGGGCGGTGTACTCGGCAAGCAGCTGGAGCCGGTGGTGGTCGACCCCGCGTCGAACTGGCCGCTGTTCGCCGAACGCGGCCGCCAGTTGCTGACCCAGGACAAGGTCGCGGTGACCTTCGGCTGCTGGACCAGCGTGTCGCGCAAATCAGTGCTGCCGGTTTACGAGGAACTGAACGGCCTGCTGTTCTACCCGGTGCAGTACGAAGGCGAAGAGATGTCGCCGAACGTGTTCTACACCGGTGCTGCGCCAAACCAGCAGGCCATTCCGGCGGTGGAATACCTGCTCAGCGAAGACGGTGGCGGCGCCAAGCGTTTCTTCCTGCTGGGTACCGACTACGTCTACCCGCGCACCACCAACAAGATTCTGCGCGCCTTCCTCAACAGCAAGGGCATCGCCGACAAGGACATCGAAGAGGTCTATACCCCCTTCGGTCATAGCGACTATCAAACCATCGTCGCCAACATCAAGAAGTTCTCAGCTGGCGGCAAGACTGCCGTGGTCTCCACCGTCAACGGCGACTCCAACGTGCCGTTCTACAAGGAACTGGCCAACCAGGGCCTGGAAGCCACCGAAGTACCGGTGGTGGCCTTCTCCGTGGGTGAAGAGGAACTGCGCGGCATCGACACCAAGCCGCTGGTCGGCCACCTGGCGGCCTGGAACTACTTCCAGTCCGTGGAGAACCCGGTCAACGAGAAATTCGTCGCCGACTGGAAGGCCTACGCCAAGGCCAAGAAGCTGCCGAACGCCGACACCGTGGTCACCAACGACCCGATGGAAGCCACCTACGTGGGCATCCACATGTGGGCGCAGGCCGTCGAGAAAGCCGGCACCACCGAGGTCGACAAGGTCCGTGAAGCCATGGCTGGCCAGGAATTCGCGGCGCCGAGCGGCTTCACCCTGAAGATGGACGAGAAGAACCACCACCTGCACAAGCCGGTGATGATCGGCGAGATCCAGGAAGACGGTCAGTTCTCCGTAGTCTGGGAAACCGGGGGCCCGATCCGCGCCCAGCCGTGGAGCCCGTTCATCGAAGGCAACGACAAGAAAGCCGATACCCCGGTGAAGTCGAACTGAGGCAAAAGCCCTTCTCCACAAGCGGCAGCCACAGCTCGTCAATGGCTTGCAGTCCCGCTTGTCTCCCCTCTCCCGCTTGCGGGAGAGGGGTCGGGGGAGAGGG
>NZ_CALNWT010000014.1:0-175057 GCF_940789645.1 Pseudomonas sp. Marseille-Q0931
AGTGCTTCATAAGCGCTCTGACTCGCCACCGGCGCTGATCGTGGCAAATGCTTAGGAAATCACTACGCCCAGGAGCAGTGGGCTGGGGCATACAAGATGCGAAAGTGTTTTTACACACTCTGGGCCGCTTCCCGCCAGTCGCAGCTGACTGGCGCATCTCGCCTCCGGTCGATCAGAGCCTGTCGGGTGGTTCCTTGGAATCAAGGGGGCCAATTAGCGCTGCCCCGGTGTTTTTCACGTTACCCACCGCCTTGCTGACCTGGTACCACTCGAATGCCTCGGACTGCAGACCCAGTTCCTGCACTATCTGCTCGGCACGCTGCGAAGTTGTGTTTGGGTCTATCCACTCTCGGGCCAAGTCCGCTGGCAGTACCACTGGCCGGCGATCATGGATATCCAACATGCCACCTTGGGCGTCGGCGGTGATGATCACGAACCCATCGTCTTCGCGAATCTCGCTGCCGGCGTGGGGGAGCTGGCCGATGGCGGCGAAGAACATCGGCTCGCCGCTGCGCAGGCGGATGAAGTAGGGTTTCTTGTGCTTCGGATCGGTCTCGTCCTTCACCCATTCATACCAGCCGTCAGCTGCGACCAGCGCGCGGTACGGCCATATCTGCTTGAAGAACTTGCCGCTCGCCACCGTCTCGGCGCGGGCGTTGATCGGTGCTGGCATCTTTCCCTTCTTCGCCCAGTGCGGTGCCCACCCCCATCTCACCGCGGCGATCGTCAGGCCCCCTCCCTCCGCGTGCAGCAGTTGCACGTTGGTCTGTGGTGCCACGTTATAGCGCTCGATCGGCAGGTTGTCGTAGCCGCCGATCACCTCCTGCTCGCTGTTCAGCTCCCGCAGGTAATCCGCCATCCCCTGATACTGCGCAAATCGTCCGCACATGACCGTCCGCTCGTCATCGCCTTTCTCATTCTGATTGTAGGTGGGTTGGTTTGTTTTATACTGTATATAAATACAGCATTATTACGGGTGCACTATGTCCTGCACGATCCTTGGGCCACTGAGCAGCAGCTCCGTGTGCCTGCCTTTGTATTCCTTCCGCGTCCCGGCCGGGTTTCCCTCGCCGGCGCAGGATCACATCGAAGCCGAGATATCCCTCGACGAGCTTCTCGACCTCCGCGCGCCGCATATGTATCTGGTGCGCATCAGCGGCGACAGCATGATCAACGCAGGGATGTTTGATGGCGACCTGGCTATCGTGAATCGGGCGATGGAGGGGCGGCCTGGCCTGATTGTCATCGCTGCGCTCAACGGCGATGCCTTGGTGAAGCGTTTGGCCAAGGAAGGCGAACAGATCGTTCTGCGGGCGGAGAACCAGGCCTACGCGCCGCGCTACGTACTCGAGGGGGATGAGCTACTGATCTGGGGCGTGGTCACCCACAGCGTGCGCTGCCATGCCCCAGGCTGAGTCGGCAATTGCCCTGATCGACTGCAACTCGTTCTACGCCAGTTGCGAGCGGGTGTTTCGCCCGGACCTGCTGCGTACGCCTATCGTCGTGCTGTCGAACAACGACGGCTGCGTGATCGCCCGCTCGGCCGAGGCCAAGGCGCTGGGCATCAAGATGGGTGAGCCGTATTTTCAGATCAGGCAAAAGCTTCGGCAGCACGGCATTTTTGCGTTCTCCAGCAACTACGCGCTTTATGGCGACATGAGTCAGCGGGTGATGACCATTCTCGAGGGGATGGCTCCGGTGCTTGAGGTGTACAGCATTGATGAAGCGTTCGCCGACCTGACCGGTATGCCTGGCAGTTTGGAGAGGTTGGGGCGGGAGATGCGTGCACGGGTGCTGCGCTGCACTGGCATCCCGGTGGGGGTGGGCATTGCCCAGACCAAGACCTTGGCCAAGCTGGCCAATCGTGCGGCGAAGCTATGGCAACGGCAGACCGGTGGGGTCGTGGACATCCGAAAGCCCGAAAAGCGCAACAGGCTCCTGCAGGTGATGGATGTCAGCGAGGTCTGGGGCATCGGCCGGCAGATGACCGCCCACCTGGCCGACATGAACATTCGTACTGCCTGGGATCTTGCCCAGGCTGACGCCTGGACACTGCGCAGCAAGTTCTCGGTAGTGGTGGAGAAGACGGCCCGTGAGCTGCGTGGCACATCCTGCCTGGCGCTCGAGGAGCAAGTACCGCCGAAGCAAGAGATCTGCTGCAGCCGGATGTTCGGCAAGCGTTTACATGAACTGCCGCCGATCCGCGAAGCGGTCGCCTCCTACACCGCTCGGGCTTGTGAAAAGCTGCGCGCGCAGCACTCCCTGTGCAAGAAGGTACGGATCAGCATTCGTACTGGCATGTTCAACCCGGACGAGCCGAAGTTCACCAAGGGCATTATCTGTGAGTTGCCCTATCCGACCGACGATACCCGACTGATAACCAAAGCCGCCTCCGCGGGGCTGGAACTGATCTTCCGGGCCGGCTTTGCATTCAGTAAGGCGGAGATCCTGTTGCTCGATCTGCGCCAGCGTGGCGAGTTCACTGATGACCTGTTCGTCGCGACACCGCCGATGGCTGCCGAGCGGGTGATGGGGGTGATGGATGCGATCAATGCACGATGGGGGCGTGGAACGATGCGACCTGCAGGGGTGCCGGCGAAACCGGACTGGGGCATGCGTCGGGAGATGATGAGCCCGAGCTATACGACGCGGATTGATCAGTTATGGACGGTAACGTAAGGGCTTGAGGCGGCTTACCCTGGAAGAGACAGGTGCCGGCCAAGAGCTGCCCGAGTGCGAACTGACTCGATCTAGTTGACTCAAGCGTTCACTGCCCCAGAGCAATCAGCGAGGCGTGGACTGACTGACGGCTGTTGCGGCTCTATGATGAAACCTGCCTGATATCCAACACGACCCAGACCTCATACCCTTTCTCCCGTGCTGTTTTCTCGGCCTCGAGTTGGGCAGCGAGAGTACTGATGGAACGGGAGCGGTGCTCGAAGCGGAATGGCGAACCACCGTTCTTACGCACGCTCAATTCAACGAGTGTGACGGTAGAGTGCTGTTTGGGTATGGGCTGCTTCGATTTCGAAGGCGCGAGGTCTAGGCCAAGCGCGCGCCGCATCTCGACTTCAGTGAGTTTTGCGCCAGTCAAGCGAGATCCCTAGAGCGATTGCCGGTGACGCCATTGTACCGAGAAGTCGTGCAGACATGGCCTGAGTTCGATGCTGGCGAGCCAATAACCTCATCTCTGCGATATGGCTACGAATCACCAAAGTAGTCATCGCGGGCGACTAGTCCGAATGGGCGCTCCTCGCAGGGCTGCTCATCGCTGAACAGATTCTGCGTGCGGCGCTCCTGCTTCAAAAACGCTAGTGCCGCGAAAAAGCAGCTTTCGCATAGATTGACTCGATAGCGTTCGCCATCATGCCCTGCGCCATAGCCCCAGAGCGCCTGAAGCGTCCCGAACTGCTCGCCGTACCCCGGCACCCTCGTACTGGTAGCGCATACATCGCAAATGGTGTCTTTATGGCTCTCTGTCACCGGGCAGACCTCATCTTCGTATTAAAAAGAGTAACCGAGGGCACTGCGCAACGGAGCGCCTTTTGCCAGTTTTCCAGCCCCGCTGCGTTAGCTCAAGCATGGTCTGGTGTGCCATGCCGGCGGTGGATATGGCAGGTCTTCGACAGATGCGGTTGGCGGTGGTTCGTCATGGTTGTCCGCTGCACGTTTCTTGCGTTGCGGGCGGCGACCACTCCATTCCCTCTTCGAGGATCGGATGGCTTTCACTAACGACGATCAACGGTTTGTTCCGATTCTCCAGCGCGAACATGGCGATGGAGCCTTCGACGTCCACCGCCGGCACCTCCCCCTGTGGGTCAAGCCTGCCAACCCAGACATATTGCCGGGTCTCCAAACATGCGAGGTAATACGAAATACCCATGCTTCCTCCGAATTTGAATCAAGTCTATTACTGTGCCAATCCGGAACGGGAGGCGGTACTGCCGCAAACATCAAATGTTATCGCCAGTGCATTTTTAACCCAGGTGCCGACGCTATTCTGCCCTAACCCAGCAGTCTGAAAGCGAAATTCTACAACTCGCTTGGTGCTCGAAACTGGGTCAATGAAATTCCGGCATGTGGGTGGAAAATGCACAGGCGGCAACACGCATGCTGCAACGTCCTCTCGGTCTCCCTCCGCGACGTGTGCTTCTTGTTTTTTTACCTCATTTGAGGAAGAATAACCGGAAGTCACCGTTGTGTTAGGAGTCCTCAGATGCAGGCTTGCCAGGTATTCAGTGATCAGGATGAAATCGCCGCCCGTCTTGAACAGTTGAGTCTGGAGCGCGAGCCACTGCGTGAGGCTATCAATCAAGCTCACCTACAGCGGGTTCGCCTGACTCCTAACCATCCCAGCATTTTTCCCGGCCTTGAAATGTGGGGCTGGTTGGTAGGAGCGGTGCGCGATCAGCTGCGCCCACTAGGGTGGGTCGCGCATGAACAGTCGAACTACCCTCTTACCGTTCACTCGGCGCTCAATCTCGCGATTGCTGTCGCATCGGGAGATAGCTATGTTGGAAATCTGCTGGGGATGCCGAGCAGCCGATCCAGGAAGGGTAAAAATACAGTTGATGCTGTTGAGCGGAACTGCCAGTTCGACATGTTTGATGACTTGCTGCCCGATCCGGAGGAGCTGCCTGAATCAGGCCCTCATGAGACCTGGATCCTGCTCCACCACACCGACACGGTGAAGAAGGAAATCCGCATCGAGCTCTCACGTCCATCGGGAATGGGTAAAGGCGGCAAGATCAATTTCTGGTCTGAACGCATCATGCTTGGCACCCTTGCTCTTGATGATGATTTCTTTGAGGTTACCTCCCCAGGCGGTCCGGATATCGACATCGAAATTCGCCGTAAAAGCTCGTGATAGATCATGTTTAATCCACAACGATTTGCGCTCGCCCGTCGCCGGCGAGGTATGAAAAAGCGTGAGCTTGCCACTCATATAGGAGTAACGGAGCGATCAGTCTCCGGCTACGAGAGTGGCACGCAGGAGCCTGAGCCTGGAACCCTGGCAAAAATCGCTAAAACGCTTCGGTTCCCCGAAGCGTTTTTCTTTGGTGATGATCCTGAGGTGCCAACGCCGGATGTTGCCAGTTTCCGGTCGCTCTCAAAGATGACTGCTGGCCTTAGGGATTCAGCTCTCGGTGCAGGCGCAATTGCGCTCCTGCTGAATGACTGGATCGAGCAACGTTTCGATTTGCCAGAGCCAGATCTTCCGGACCTGGGGTCCGAACGCGCTGCACTGACGAATTTTGAGGCGCTCGATAAGCTGGCACTATCACGCAGTGCCCAAGCGCCAGAGGCCGCTGCGGAGATGCTGAGGGCACACTGGGGTTTAGGTGAGCAGCCGGTTAAGAACATGATTGCGCTTCTTGAGTCGAAAGGCGTTCGTGTCTACTCACTTGCAATTGATGCAAAGGAGGTCGACGCGTTCTCGATGTGGAGTGGCGGCCGCCCATTTATGTTCTTGAATACCTTTAAGTCGGCCGAGCGTTGCCGCTTTGACGCAGCTCATGAATTAGGACATTTGGTTATGCACCAGCATGCCCACCCACAAGGACCTGATTTAGAGCGTGAGGCGAATGCCTTTGCGTCGGCTTTTCTAATGCCACGTGCAAGCGTTCTAGCAATGGCTCCACGTTCGATCACTATCAAAAGCCTCATCAAATACAAGAAGCTCTGGTCCGTTTCTGTGGCAGCCTTAAATTACCGGCTTCATAGCCTGGGGCTTTCCACGGAGTGGACTTACCGAACGCTGTGTATTCAGATTGCTCAAGAGGGCTATCGCACCGAAGAGCCGGAATCTATTGCTCATGAGCGGTCAGTGATCCTGGAGAAGATTTTCGCCGCGTTACGTGCAGATGGGGTTGGGAAAGCTGGCGTCGCGGGAGAACTGGCAATCAGTCCTGAGGAGATCAATGAATTGACGTTCGGATTGATGTTGAACGTGTTGAAGGGGCAGAGCGCTAACCCATCGGACTCTGGTGGGAAATCAGGTGCCCATCTTCGTTTGGTCAAGGGGTGAAGGGATGCCGCCGATGTCGCTTGGTCGGACTCGGCCAGCAACGGAAATCTGCCTGACAGAGCGTTAAGGAGCAAGCGTGTTGACGGTGTGTATGCGCGCTGACTGCTCCAACGCCATGCGCATCCATTTCGGCATTTTGCAGGCCATTAATGTGGTTAGGTCTTCAGGCCTGAGCACCTTCTTGATCGCGGCAATGCATTCCGGGGTCGAGCCGTCTTTACCGAGATAAAATAGTGCGCTGATAGCCGCCCCTACCTCGGTCCCGGCACGCTGCATGACCATTGGTGCCGCATGTACCAACCGGACCTCACCCTTACCTATAAAAAATGATCGGCTGGGTCCGCTGGTGTAATAGATCGGAATGAGCGGCATCTGGGTGCTCAGTCCAAACAACCTGACCGCATGAGCGCCATGAATCTGTAGAACATGGCGGTTCTGCCTAGCGATCAAGCTCACTACTTCCCATACATTTGGGCGAACCCGTGCAACGTATCGACTGGATTTCGGGCGCATGTAAATTCCTCGATGCACCCGTTCAAGTTCGCCTTGGCTGACCAGCCGAGCTACCGCCTTGGATATGGCGCCACGCGCTCCAAGCTCCGCAAAGCGGCTGATGCAGAAGGGTTGCCCTTTGGGTAAGCGCTTGACCCGTTGCGCAATGCGGGTGGATACCGACAGAGCAAAATCAGTGCTGGACATTGCGGCTCTCATTTCTATCGCGTGAAGTCCAATGACGAGCTGAACAGCGGCTGATGGAAAGCGATCACCCGCCGTCGATATTCATCATCCGGTGCATCGCTCAACAGGCACTCTTCAAGGCGCCCCAACGAGAGTATCTGGTCGGCCGACGGGTAGTGCCTGAGCAGGCTTTTCGCATAGCTGCGGATATCCTGAGGCAGCTCAGTGTTACGGGCGAGTTCTCGCAGGAACTCTTCGGTCTTGATGACGCTGCGGGTTCTTTCGTGAGGAAGGGTCAATGCGGCTATCTCCTGATTCAGTCAAGCACGTCTGCCGACGCTTGAATTCTGTCCTCCATACAAGCATCAAAAGCAAGCCAGCAACTGTTGCCGGTAGTGCTTGGAAAAGCTGACCAGATGGTTTGGCTCAGCGGCAGAGCCCCCCAGGGATAAGGTGCATGTAGCACCTGCCCCAATTACCTGCGCAATGCCACTTCCATTACTGTCATCCACGACATCGATATTGCCAGCAGCCCCAATCCAGCCAGATATTGAACCTGAAGTGGAGGCTGGCATCCCTACCTCGTTCAGCACTGCCAGGTCATCCGGTAGATCATCTGCAATTCTCTCAGCCAAGCACTGCAGTGTCGGCTCCGCTAACATGAACAGCCACGCCTGATTATCGGGCTCGCCTGTGCGCCGAAGCACTCGCCCCAGCACTTGTCGGTAATGCAGCTCAGTGCGGATGCGACTGAGGTAGCAGCACACCTGGAGTCGAGGAATGTCCGTGCCTTCGCTGATCATTCCAACTGCGATAATCCAACGGCAGGCGCTGTGTCTGAACGCATTGATAACCTGCTGCGCAGCCGGGGTTTTGTTGGTCACGATGCGGCAACCTTCACCCAGGGTTTCCAGGGCTAAGGCAATTTGCTGGGCGTGCTCGATGTCGGTGGCAACCACCAAGCCTGCCGCATCAGGCTTGATCAGGCGAAGCTCATCCAGCTTGCTGCACCCGAGACCGAGTAACTGATCAATCACCTCGTCATGACGCAACAGCTCTTCGTAGGTGACAGGGGACTCCCCCAATAGTTTGGCAATGCTGGGAAACATCCTGACAGTGCTCTCTGTGTCCAGCTCCTCGGTAAGTTTCACCTTCTGGTTGTCGAGCAGGACAATGCGAGGGGAGCGGCACACACCATCAGCAATGGCCTCTTTCAATCCGTAGCGGTAGTCGCAGATCAGGTGCCCCTCGGGCGTCGAGTAGCGGGCCAGGGCAATGGCCCTATCGTCCGAACGCCATGGGGTGCCGGAGAGGGCCAGGGTGAAGGTGGCCCTGTCCTGTACCCGCTGAAGAATCTGTTGGCCCCAGGTGTTGCTCAGGAGTACATCGTGGCCGGCGCAGTGGTGAATCTCGTCAAAAACCGCGAATACACGGTAGTCATCGAGGAGTCGCCAGAACGCCTCATCTCGGTATTCCATGGCTTGATAGGTGAACGCTGCCCCAACTGCGCCGAGTTGGCCATCCAAGCGTCTGCCGAGCACCGCAGCAAAGGACGAGCGAAAGCCCTCGACAACTTGGCAGGATGGTGCGAAGCAGAGCACCAGATCGATCCGGTCCTGCTCAAGCAGCCTGCTGGCCAGCTCTGCCGCCATACGCGTCTTACCGGCACCCGGCGTTGCCTGGCAGAAGAAGTGCGGCGTGGCAGTAAAGTGCTCCAGTGCCGCGTCGATGCAGCGGCGTTGCCAGTTTCGCAGCAGTGTGGTCATCGTGCGGAGGCAAGCGTCTTGAGTGTCTTCTCGATGGCGCGAAGATGGCCCAGCAGGCGCGAGCTTCGGTCTCTAGCTTCTAGGTACTCGCCTTCGACCTTATCCCGGAGATGCGGCATATCATCGAGGAGCAGCTTGTATCGCTCCGCCTCGCCCATCGATGCGAGGAAGTCCAGCCTGATTTCCTTGAGGAGCGCCTCCAGGTGCTGATCCGCATCGACTGATGGTTGCGGCACCGCCGCATTATCGAACGCTGACGGCTCCTGCTCTGGCTCACAAGCAGTCTTATGGCTGTTCTCGAACCCGTTGTCGATCAGCTCCAATTGCAGATGTGCCGGAATCGGCTGCAAGTGGTAGACCTGTCCCCGCGAACGGCGCTCTTCATCGAGCACAACCCAACCCATGCGCAGCATTCGGCGGATCTGCTCATACACATAGCGGCGCACATCACCGATACGGAAAGTCATGCCATCAAGGCGCTTGGCATAGGCATCACGCAGTTCACGCGTCGTGAACCTTGAACGCCCTTCCTCCTGAAGCAGCTCGTACAGACGCCTGTCGAAGGTAAACGAGGCCGATTTCATTGAGGCACCAGAAGAGTTAACGCAGAGGAAATGCGGATTATAATCCGTGGCTCCTACGTCCGCAAACACACGATAGTGCCGCCTCAACTGGAATTGAGACGGTCATGGATAAGTTGGCGAAGGCGTTAGGGGAACGCATCCGGACGCAGAGAAAGGCTTGCCGGATTTCTCAGGATGCTCTAGCGCTGGCCTGCAGTATGGACCGTAGCTATATGGGGCGAATCGAGCGTGGCGAAGTAAACATCACCGTCGAGAAGCTGTATCGAATCGCAAGCGAGCTCGCTTGCGATCCATCCTGCCTTCTGCCTCGGTTGTCAGAGCTGTAGCTCCGCGTCTGATCGAGAGCGGTGTTCAAGAAGGCCTGACCAGTCCGGGCCGAACTTCGCTCTCGGATGGCCCCTGCAACTGCAGACAACACTTGGAGGTCTGCGGCTTTTTCGCATTAAAGAAGCGCCTTCCTTTATCATCCCCCGGCATCGTGTAGTGGTTGATTTCCCGGTCACTGGCTCAGGGCGCTCGGCTGTCGCCGCCGATGGCATTAGGCATACGCCAATTCTGCTGAACAGAGCTGAGTTGCCGATGCTGACGCCAAGCCGACAGAGCAACATGTGCCGGCCAGGGGATGTAGCCATTACCCAAAATTTTTGCGGCCAAAGTCGCCGCCTTCGCGCATCAGCGATCTGGACAGTGGTAAACCATGAATGCAGTAGAAATTGAGTCCGCCATATCGGAGCTGGCTCTTGAGCCCTTTGACGCGGCAGAATTCCCGTTCTCCTTCTTGGCTGCATTTGGCAGAAAAGACGCAGAGATCAAGCGTCTACGCGCTGGCAACAACAACGCTTCGGACGTACCCGGCGGCGTACTACTGCGCAATAACATTCATATCGCCGCCTGCGAGCCCGGCACCGTGGGCGAAACGCTCAAGGCGCTGCGCACCAGCTCGGCCACCACAAAAGCCAAAGCCAAGTTCATCCTCGTCACCGACGGGCAAACGCTGGAGGCCGAAGAGCTGATCACGGGTGAAACCATCACCTGCGACTATCAAGACCTTCCCAACCATTTCGGTTTCCTGCTGCCGTTGGCCGGCATCTCCACCATCAAGGAGATCAAGGACAACCCCATCGACGTGCGCGCCACCAGCCGCCTGAACAAGCTGTACGTTGAACTGCTGAACGAGAATCCGGACTGGGCCAAGGCCGAACGCCGCCATGACATGAACCACTTTATGGCACGGCTGATTTTCTGCTTCTTTGCCGAAGATACCGACATCTTTCCGGGCGATGGCCTGTTTACCAAAACGGTAGAGCAGTGCAGCGAGCGCGACGGCTCCAACACCGGCCAGGTACTGTCTGAAATCTTCCGTGCCATGAACATCAAGAAGGCCGAGCGTATCAGTGCCGAACCGCGCCTACCCAGCTGGGCCAATGCTTTCCCTTATGTGAATGGTGGCCTTTTCTCTGGCAGTACAGACACACCACGCTTTACCCGAGCAGCACGTGTCTATCTTAGAAATGCCGGCGAGCTGAGCTGGGAGAAAATCAATCCAGATATCTTCGGTAGCATGATTCAGGCAGTGGCCGATGATGAAGAGCGCAGCGCACTAGGCATGCACTACACCAGCGTGCCGAATATCCTCAAGGTGTTAAACCCGCTGTTTCTCGATGATCTACGCGCGCAACTAGATACTGCAGGCGATAACAAATCCAAGCTGCTTAACCTACGCAAGCGTATGGCACGCATCCGCGTATTTGACCCAGCATGCGGCTCCGGCAATTTCCTGGTTATCGCCTACAAGCAGATGCGCGAGATCGAGGCGGAGATCAATCTCCGCCGGGGGGAGGCTCACAATAAGTCCGAAATACCGCTGACCAACTTTCGCGGCATCGAGCTACGCGACTTTCCGGCAGAAATTGCCCGGCTAGCGTTGATCATTGCCGAGTTTCAATGCGACGTGCTGTATCGAGGCCAGCAGGATGCACTGGCCGAATTTCTGCCACTGGATTCGCAGAACTGGATTGTGTGCGGCAACGCTTTACGCCTGGATTGGTTAAGCATCTGCCCACCAACGGGAACTGGGGTGAAGGTGGTTGGTGATGACTTGTTCAGCACCCCGTTGGATCAGACAGAGATCGACTTTGAGAATGAAGGAGGAGAAACGTATATCTGTGGTAATCCACCATATGTCGGCGCGACAGTAAAAGCCCCGAAAGGTGCCAGCAAAGAAGTTAAGGAGAGATTGAAAAAAGAAGATGAAAGCCGCAAGGCAGACCTACAATCCATCTTTAGTCATCGTACGAGAACATGGAAATCACTTGATTATGTTTCTGGCTGGTTTATGAAGGCAGCGGACTACGGCAGCCAAACCAAGACCACGACTGCTTTTGTATCAACAAACTCCATTTGCCAGGGGCAACAAGTTCCAGCCTTATGGCCGCTTATTTTTTCAACGGGCCATCAAATCACATTCGCGCACACCTCATTTAAGTGGACCAACTTAGCCGCACACAACGCAGGCGTAACAGTTGTGATTGTTGGCATCTCATGCCAAGCCAGCAAGAAGCGCCACCTGTATGCTCTGGACAAAGACGGGAATTTTTCCGTAAAAGAAGCCGATAATATAAACGCCTACTTGGTTCCCGCACAAAATATAATTGTCGCAAAAAGGCCTACCCCCATTAGCGGGCTTAGCACCATGACAAAAGGGAGCGCCCCTACTGACGGGGGAAATTTATTGCTCGATAGAGACGAAATTGAGTCACTCAAACTGACCGAACATCAGCAGCAACAAGTTGTGCGTCGATTCCTTGGCTCGGAAGATTCTATCCAAGGGAAAGAGCGCTTCTGTCTATGGCTGAGCAAATCGACTGAAGCGGAACTTTTGGCCAACACACAGATTTCCGAACGGCTGGCCGCCGTAAAATCTATGCGTATGGATAGCGACAAAAAGCCGACTCAAGAACTGGCTAAGACGCCACATCTGTTTGGCGAGATCCGCCAGACAGGTGATGAGCATCCGTTCATCATTCCGCGCCACAGTTCTGAAAACCGTGATTTTTTGCCTTTTGCGCTTGGAGCTAAAGGTGACATTGTCGCTGACAGCGCTTCAGCTTTATATGACGCCCCACTTTGGAATATGGCGATCTATGCCTCTCGCTTACACCTTGTCTGGATCGCTACAATTTGCGGCAAGATAAAAAGTGACTTTCGCTACTCCAATACCCTCGGTTGGAACACATTCCCTGTACCGCTGCTCACCGAACAAAATAAGGCCGATCTTACTGCTTGCGCCGAGGCTATTTTGCTGGCCCGCGAAGCCCACTTCCCCGCCACAATTGCTGACCTGTACGACCCGGAAAAAATGCCGGACAACCTGCGCCATGCCCACGAGCACAGCGATGAAGTGCTGGAGCGCATCTATATCGGTCGGCGTTTTAGAAACGATACCGAACGTTTGGAAAAGCTGTTTGACCTCTACACCAAGATGACAGCAGACACGGCAAAGGCCACGCCGAAACAGTCTCGAGGGAAAAAGGCATGAGCGATACCCTTGCTAACCTGACCACGCCCCCCGAAGGCTACAGCGAGTGGTTAGCTGATCTCAAAGGCTGCATCCACAATGCCCAGGCGACGGCACTCTCACGGAGGAAGAATCACAGTGACTAACACTACCAACCCGACCAACAGCTACACAGTGCCGTCGGTATCCATTGCTACCGCGCATACTGGGGCATCCAGCAAGGCCAATGAGCTGGGCATGCGTACCATGCAGGAACGCGCCTATACCAAGCGCGGCGAACAGTATCTGCTGATCAAATCGCCACCGGCATCAGGCAAGTCCCGCGCCCTGATGTTTATCGCTCTGGACAAGCTCCACAACCAGGGACTGCAGCAGGCCATAGTCGTAGTGCCGGAACGTTCCATTGGCGGCAGCTTTGCCGATGAGCCGCTGAGCCAACATGGCTTCTACTGGGACTGGCAAGTAGCCCCACAGTGGAACCTGTGCAATGCCCCAGGCATCGATGAGCCGCGTGTGGCCAAGTCCAAGGTAGATGCAGTGCGCGCCTTCCTGAACAGCAGCGACAAGGTGCTGGTCTGCACCCATGCCACCTTCCGCTTTGCCGTGGAAGAGTTGGGCATTGACGCCTTCGACAACCGCCTGATTGCCATCGACGAGTTCCACCACGTTTCCGCCAACCCGGACAACAAATTGGGTAGCCAACTGAGCGCGTTTATCAACCGCGACAAGGTGCATCTGGTTGCCATGACCGGCTCCTACTTCCGTGGTGACAGCGAGGCCGTGCTGGCCCCGTCGGAAGAGAACAAATTTGAGACAGTCACCTACACCTACTACGAGCAGCTCAACGGCTACCGCTGGCTCAAGTCGCTGGATATTGGCTACTTCTTCTACACCGGCCGGTACGTGGATGCGGTCGCCAAGGTGCTGGACCCGGCACTGAAAACCATCGTCCACATTCCAAACGTAAATGCCCGCGAGAGCCTCAAGGACAAAGAGCGCGAGGTCAACGAGATCATGAGCGCGCTCGGCGATTGGCAAGGTGTAGACCCGACCACCGGCTTTCACCTGATCAAAGCCAAGGACGGCCGCACGCTGAAAGTGGCCGACCTGGTGGATGACAGCGACCCAGGCAAACGCTCCAAAGTGCTCGGCGCATTGAAAGACCCGGCGCAGAAAAACAACCGCGACAACGTCGATGTGATCATCGCTCTGGGCATGGCGAAGGAGGGCTTTGACTGGATCTGGTGCGAGCATGCGCTGACCATCGGCTACCGTTCGAGCCTGACCGAAATCGTGCAGATCATTGGCCGTGCCACCCGCGATGCAGAAGGTAAAGAGCGCTCACGCTTCACCAACCTGATCGCAGAGCCAATGGCTGATCAAGCAGCTGTAGCCGAAGCGGTAAACGATATGCTCAAGGCCATTTCTGCCAGCCTGCTGATGGAACAGGTGCTCGCCCCGCGCTATGAGTTCACCCCGAAAGATACCGGGCCGAAAGAAGGCTTCAATTATGGCCCGGAGGGGTATCAACCGGGCGGCACCAACCTGGGTGTGAATGAAACCACGGGCCAGTTCCATGTCGAGATTAACGGCCTGACCACGCCGCAAAGCACAGAAGCCACGCGCATCTGCAAAGAAGATTTGAACGAGGTGGTGACCAGCTTCCTGCAGGACAAAACCGTGCTGGAGCGCGGCCTGTTCGATAAGGAGAACACCCTGCCGGAAGAGCTGACTCAACTGCGCATGGGCAAGATCGTGCGCGAGCGGTACCCCGATTTGAGCGACGTCGACCAGGAAGCCATCCGCCAGCACGCCATCGCCGCCATGAACATTACCCAGCAGGCCAAGTTGGCTCTGGCGCAGGCAGATGCAAACGGTAGCGACAACGTGCAGGGCAGCACAGCACTGCTTGATGGCGTGCGCAAATTCGTTAACGTGCGCGAGCTGGACATTGACCTGATCGACCGCATCAACCCCTTCGATGCCGCCTATGCGGTACTGGCGAAGGCAATGGATGAAAAGTCTCTGCGCCAGGTTCAGGCCAGCATTGCTGCCAAGAAGGTGAGCATCCCCGAAGATGAGGCGCGAGAGCTGGCCAAGCGTGCCCTGCAGTTCAAGAACGAGCGCGGCCGCCTGCCCGACATCAACTCTGCCGATGCCTGGGAAAAACGCCTGGCTGAAGGCGTAGCAGCATTGGCACGCTACCGCGCCCAAGCCAAAGCGGCGCAGGGGGAATCCGCCAATGGCTGATATGAACGATGACGACCTGCTGGATGCATTGGGGGTAGAAGTTTCCACGTTCAAGAAAGCCACTCGAACCCCTCGCGAAGAACGCATCATCTCAGGCTTCGAGGACATTCAGCGCTTCTATCAGACCCACGGCCGCGCTCCGCTGCATGGCGAAGACCGCGACATTTTTGAGCGCTTGTATGCCGTGCGCCTAGATCAACTGCGCAAACTGCCAGAGGCACAAACCCTACTGGCCGGTCTGGATACTCACGGCCTACTGTCAGGTACTGCGGTCACCACGACTAATGTGGATGACCTGGATGAGGACGCCTTGCTCGCCGAGCTTGGCATCGGCAGTGAGTCCGTCGAGCAGGACGACATCACGGTACTGCGGCATGTGCGTTCCAGTGCGGCAATAAAGGCGGCAGAAGAGATGGCCGCTCGGAACCCCTGTAAAGACTTCGAGAAGTTCAAGCCGCTGTTTGATGAAGTGGAAGTAGGCCTGAAGCAAAAGCGCTGGGTGACCAAGCCTTTTGGCAAGAACGCCAGTATTGAGGCTGGAGACTTCTTCATTCTGAGCGGGCTCATTGCCTACGTCGCAGAAGTCGGGGACACCTACAAAACGCCGAATGCGGAGACGAATGGGCGTTTGCGCGTCATCTACTCCAATGAGACGGAAAGCGATCTATTGCTACGATCCCTACAGCGGGCGCTTTACAAGGACAGTGAGGGGCGTGCCGGATCTCGGCTGATCAAGGTCGACTCAGGCCCACTGTTCAGCGACATCGCCGAGCCGGACGACATAGAAAGCGGCACTATCTATGTGCTGCGCAGCCAGTCTAACCACCCCTTCGTGGCCGAGCACCGCGAGCTGATCCACAAGATCGGCGTAACCGGAGGCCGAGTGGAAACCCGCATCGCAGGCGCAGACAAAGACGCCACCTACCTGCTGGCTGATGTGGAGGTGGTCGCTACTTACAAGCTGCACAACCTGAACCGCACCCGGCTGGAAAACATCTTCCACCGCCTGTTCGGCGCGGCGCAGCTGGACTTGACCATCGAAGACCGCTTCGGCCATCCGGTCAAACCTAGGGAGTGGTTTCTGGTGCCGCTGCATGTGATTGATGAGGCGGTTGAGCGCATTCGAGATGGGTCGATTACCGGTTTTGCGTATGACCCGCAAACAGCTCGCCTAGTCAGCGAAGGGGCAATTAAAGCGTGATGGTCATATCCGGGAGAAAGCAATTCTTCTCTCCTGGATGCCCCCTTGGATTGCACACCAAGCGTGTGCCCAATACGGCATAGTCGAGGAGGTGTACGAATGATTAGCCATTTTGTATCTCTTCAGGTCTTTTCTTGATCAAGGCATAGAGATCAAGGTTGGGAATGGCATTGGCGTTCAAAAGCATCCTCTCAATCATACGCAGTTGCTCTGCATTATTTCTTTTGAGAACCGCAACCTCAGCCTTCAAGTGCTCTATTTGCTCCACAAGCTTTACTTCAGAAGCAGTTATCTTTGTGAGCAGGGAAGGAGTTGTGCCACGAAGTTGAGCTTTTTTATTCTTATAATATGTATTGATACCGACATAAGTGCATAGGGTTTGTCTAGTTGTTTTTATGCCAAGCTCAAGCTCTACCTTAGCGACCAGCGCGTCCCAAGTCAGCTTACCTACCCACTTAGCTAACATAATCTCAATTTTACGCTGTTGCTGAGCTGATATTTTTGGTACTACCACATCACACCTCCCCTTCAGACAGACCGAAAGAGGATAAAAGAGTGCGCAACTCGGGATTAGCATCAGATGCTGTTCTGGCAGTCTTATCTTCAATAATACCCTTCAGGCGAGCCTCAAAATCCGGTAGGGCACACGCGACCTTTGTAATGATCTTGGTATTTAGATCGGTCAAACTGAACTCAGAATTTTTATTTGAGTAACGAATCATCGTTCCGACAGGCTTACTTTTCATCAAATCATTCAGCATGGATAGAATATGGGTATTTCGCGAGTGAATTAGATACCACCGCCTCATCGCCTGGGAGTTTGGTAAGCGTGGATCACACGCTACCGATTCTAATCTCAAAGTTTGAAACGATAAATCTTTCTCAAAAAACTCGATTGTCTTCACATCGCCTGCTATGTGACAAGTCTCCGGACACATGAAGCACTGCGAGACGAAATCGTTCAAATAATTGCAAGGCGTTACATTAAGATTTTGAGTACAAAGACCGGTGGAGGTGACAGATGCCGGCAGGTTGGTGGTTTGTGTAAGTTGATTTTGGGAAACGACTCGAATATCCCGCCTGTCGATATCTGGCGGATTCAATATCGCACTCACACGACTGGCTTTCTCGTCGTGAGTCGTATGAATATAAGTATGGGTTTGCTCGGGATTCTTTCTGCCAGACCAAGCAGTGATAATTTCAACTGGAATGCTACTTAAATCAGCAAGGGTGTTAGATAAGTGCCGCAGACTATGCGGTCGCAGAATTAATTCTGACGAAAATCCGTAATCCTGAAAAATCGATGTCGTGTAGCGCCCCTGGCCGACCAGTCGAGTAAGAACCGAGGCGCCTAGCGACGCTAATGGCACCACCGCATAGTTTGTCTTTTGAAAAACTTTCCCACCACTTCCGACACTCTCGGGCGCACCATAAAGCCAACTCCCCAAGAAGCAGAACATGGCATCCTTAAGCTTGATACTTGATTCTCCGCTTGAAAATGAGAGTGGAAATTCCGGCAAAATTGATGTCCTATAGAAAGCAATCCACCACTCCTGCACTTCTTCAACCGAAACGACAGACTTATCGGAAAAAACTTTTGGCATATTGGCGTACCCGAACAAGTGGGGTAATCCTGCTAAAGCTGCACTTCTTGTTTGCGACACGGACAACTGATCTTTAGGCCGCAATGAATAAATCGGTTTTTTTTCGAAAAAATGGCCTCTTTGACTTATATAGGTGGAAGTCAGATCAACTCCTTCCTTAAGGATCGGAACGCAATCATTAGCCCCATAGAACCCTAATGCATAACCCAATGTGAAAAGATTGGGCCGCTGGGCTAAATTTAAATTCCTCTTTAGTTCTGGCGCTATCTCGAACCCACCAAGCAACGCTTTCAAGCTTTGGTCCGGGTTCTCGTAGAATCGACATAGAATTCTCGCTGGCTCGCATGCTTTGTAAAAGAAGTTCATGGCTTTCTTTATCGGATCAGCGAGCACCGCAAGTATGTGGTTCTTGTTGTTCCCGTAGCCTTTACTTCCAATCCAGTCGAGGTAATAAACTAGCTCTCCATTGCTTTCAGAGTAACAATGCAGTCTTTGTTTAGGAAGAACAGGTATTTCCGCAGAAGTTCGATTAGGCGACGCCAGCGACAGCGTTCCAAAAGTCACTACTAAGGCATCATGGATTTTTATCTCTTTACCAGGGCGCAGCGAGCCATGTTCATCCACATACTCAAATACAGTAGAGAAGATGTCGGCTAGCGCAAGCACTGCTTGGATATCTGGAAGTTTCTCCAGCGTATTGTCAAACGTGGCATGTCCCGTCCTGTCTCTGCTGTCGCTGCCCTTCAGGTTGACCTTTCGCATCACCCCCTTTTCAGCGCAGAACGCGAGAAACGGCCGCAAGCGGTCAGCTGAACGCGCCCCCAAATTAAGACTGGTGATTGTGCACTCTGATTGCTCATAGAGATCACCATCCATGAGTGACAACAATTTCCTAGCTACCGACGTCCGAATTTTTTTCTCGTTGACGGAAAGTGGTGTGTTCGTTGTTTCTATGATCCACACTTTTATCAGGTGGTCATAGGGGTAAGGAAGGGCGTATATGGGATGGTTGCCGGCGTTGCCTTTGCCCTTACGCCCATGTACACCACACAAGAATCTGGTTCGGCGGCCAGTATTGGGGTCCACGTGATACCAGACCAAATCATCAAACTCCGCCTTCTTGCCGCCATGTCCTTCAAATTGCGCTAGCTCGGCTTCGCGATATTCGTTGATGAGCCGCTCCAATCGGCCAAGGTATTTGTTAAGCATTGATTGTGCGCTGCCTTGCGAGTTCTTCATCGCAAACCATTATTGTCTGCTTCACCCAAACAATCTGTCTCTCCAGTTTTTCAATACTTCGGGCGTAAATAGGACTAACTAGGGAGTTGCGGTTTGCAGCAAGCTTGCCCTCTGCATCAGCCAATACCGACCTGTGATCAGCTTCTAGCATCGGACGAAAGTTTGGGCACCCATAACACCCCAATGGTCTCCCTAAAACAGTTGAACAGGTCGCGCAGGAATGCTTGTTGAGTGCCCCACCAACAGGGTTGAACTTATTGTCGACAATGACCTCATCGCCTTCCGGAACGACAGTTAAGGTATGGCTAAAAGCCTTCTTTAGAAACTCATTTCCGATATACTTTGTGTCAATCTCTCTCCTAGATACATAATCCAAATCTATGTAATGCCTTGCAGCCGGCACGGTGACACCTGTCATCTTGGCCAATTGAACGGCGGGCAGACCATTTTGAGCACCGCGAGTTAATACGGTGTGACGAATTCTATTGGAAGTAGCCATACATTCGACAGTTCGATCAGAGGCAACCGGAACCCATCTCATGGCGTGTGCAACTGCAGTCTCCGATATGTGGTAGGCAGTAGACTTTGGCGTAAACATGCTTTTGAACAAATCTAAAGAGTCAAATCGCACTTTAAAAAAATCAACCGCTGGAAACATAGGCATATCATTCATGAGGCTCAAGAGTTCAGATTGATCCACTTGAATCTCTGCTGAGTCCATCACTAGTCTGAGCCCTTCCAATACCACCCGTTTATAGTCTATAAGAACCCCTGAGATATATTCGGAAAGATGTATTGGATAGCGCTCGGGCCGCTCCCTTGAGAATTGTGCGCCCTTAGACTTAACTATGAACACTCTAAGCTGCAATGTTTGCCCCCCTACCGTGCCGATTTCGTCCACAGGAAGAATTCCCGCGTCGCGAAAACTCGCACCCGAGGGGATCAAATCAGACCATTTCAATAGCGCAATTTGAATTGGCCGCCTTACGATGGAGAGCAACAACTTGTTAGTGACTATATTTCTGAGCCGCGCATATAGCCTCGGCGACTGAAAAAACAAAAGATCCCGACTGGCGCCCCAGTCGAACTCTTGTATATTTTCATTGATCTGCCTGGCTAACGAGTCAAACTCAATATCGCTTAGTGCCCCAATGGAAGGATCAAGAGTATTGTCTTTACCCTTGTCCAAATGTGTCCGCGTATACTTGTGATATTCTTCATACCGTGTATTACCTTGCCTAGAGAGCGTCCCAAAGAACTGATTGAGGCCCTTCTTATTGTTTGTCTGCAGCCCACTCCATATAGATTTAACTCTGGCTAGGGACGGAATGCCATTCAACATAAATGGCTTTACATTGCAAACGATACCTGACGCCGTACTCGCAGCCTTGGTTCGCACGTAGTCCACAAATACACTCAGAATTAATTTTTTATCATCATCTGGCATGTTAGACGAATGAACCCAGTCAACGCACAACCGTTTTCCTTTTCCATTATTCGGCAGTAATATCCATACATCCTCCGAGGTATTCACCATCAGGCCAGATTTGGCCGTAATCCATGAGCCTTCATTAGTCAGAGACTTAAAAACTTCCCGCCTCTTCTCGCGAGTCATTTTTGCGGATCCACTCTTTTTTGATGCGCCATTGATATCTCTCTCGTCTTCAGCGCAATTCGCTTTTCATTATATCGTCTGTTCTGAGTCGTATTTTGCGACCAGCCCATGGCATATTTTCTAGCATCCTCAAGCAAAGCCGGATTGACCCCAAGCGACTCCCCTTTCTTATCAAAAATTTCATTCCATTTGTGGCGCAACAAATGAGGATGGACATGAAAGCCCAGCGACCTAGAGAGCTTTTGAAATATTGCATTTATTGCCTTTAAAGAAAGAGGCTGACCCGCAGTGCCTTTAGAGTCATTTTCGCTGACAAACACGAAGTCATGGAATTGCGCACGAGGAAAGGCAATACGAACGTTGTCAATATAGAACTTAACCTTCTCCAAAAAACCTGGATCAACCGAGGCGAAGTGTGCTTTTGTCTTTTGATTGGGTTTTTCAGAGCGCAGATCTGTTGGATCATTTGCAGATCGATAAATAGCTAGCTGATCGTTAGTGCCATGAAATAGACAGTCAGAAATCTTCAATTTTGCCAGCGCACCTCTTCTGATGCCGCTTAGGACTAGCAAATTGACGATCAAGTAATTCCTCACCCTAGATGCTTTAAAGGGATTATTAGGAGAGGACGGCATCACCATCTCTAAAAACTTTACGAAAACGTCATCCGGGATCACCGATTCCTCAGGATCGCCAACATGTTGCCCTCCATTCTTGCCAAGGGCATCTTCATCTAACCTAATTTTTGCAATAAGCTCATTAAATTTATTTTTTGTTTTTTCGTCAGCATCTTGCACTTCGTGAAACTCATCGAACAACCATAAAAGAAATTGTCGAAGTCGTCTGATGCGACCTTGCAAGGTTTCGCTAGCGACCTTTGCCATCCCTTTCTGATTGGCAACAATGATGTTCCTTAGATGTTTATCATTTATATCTAGAAATCTTATATTTATACCTTCATCACCAGAACCCTTACTTAAGCAGCATCTGTCATAGAACTGCATGTACTCCATCTGGGAGATAAAAATGCCCGACGCAACTCGTTCGGGTAGGTCAATATTTTTTTCCGAAAAGTACTGCAGCACGAACAGCAGTTCATTTGCGTACCTAAATCTCGTATTGGCCGATTTAGCAGATAAAGCACCATTGAGGTAGCAGGAAACATACGGATCAATAGGGCAATCCGCTTCGTCCACTATCGACACGAAGGGCAACGAATTGAATTGGTATCGTTTGACTTTCATGATTGACAAAAAAGCTAGTCCAATAACCGATTTAGTTACAAACTAGTCCACAAATGAGTTCTGTCAAACGAGAGGAAAGGAAAAGCGACGGAAGGCGGGGCTTACAGGCAATGTCTACAGGTTTATAGGCTTTACAAATATTTTTTTGGTTATAACTTGCCGCCGGACAGGCAGACCATCACCTTGTCGCCATCCTCGATCATGTTGAAGTCGGTGATGGCTTCGCCGGCCAGGCGGCGAATGCGCTTCTGCAGTTTGTTCTGGTTGACCGAGAGGGTGCCCATGGTGCGTCGAAATCCGAGGGGTGGGAACGAAAGCGCGACATTTTACGCACAAAGGCGCCGCGCCCCTACCCCGTTGACGGTTAAATGCTAGGCTCGGCCGATGAAAGACGACCTCGACCCCAACAAGGACCTAGCCGAGCAGGTGCTGCAATTGCTCCAGGCCGCCCCCGACGGGCTGGCCGAATATGCCCTTATCCAGCAACTCAAGGCCCGCCACAGCGGCCATTTGCCCAACCTGCCGCTGACTGACAAGCTGGTGCTCTTCCGCACCCATTTTCTGCTGTTCAACGCCCTCTACCGCCTGCGTGATCAGCTCTGGCAGGAACAGACGCACCTGCTCGAGATCAGCCCGCTGCGCATCCGCCTGCTGCCCTATCAGCCCGGCACTGCGGGGCTCAGCCAACGCGATGAACTGCGCGACTACTACCTGGACATGAACCATCTGCGCGATACCGACGAACGCGACGTAGAACGCCTGCTGACCAGTTTCTGGACGCGCATGCAGGGCGGCGACGAGAAACAGGCAGCCCTCGAATTGTTCGAGCTCAGCAACGAACGCACGCTCGATCTGCCACAAATCAAGCAGCGCTACCGACAAATGGTCAGCATCCATCATCCGGACCGAGGCGGCAGTACAGAGCGGTTGCAGTCGATCAACCTGGCCATGGAAATACTTGAGCGCTATTACCACTGATCGCTAGAGAGCAATTTGCTCTAAAGCCAGACACCACGCCGGCTCCAGGCCCTGTCTATACTGCGACATAAGGTCGCATAATTTCGGCCTGACACCCGGCGGCGCTGTACACGCGCCCCGGGCGTTCGCTGGGGGGCGACCGTCATAAGAAAAGGAGGTGTCTGGCATGATCCACCACGTTTGGGGGCTCTTCACCCATCCCGATCAAGAATGGCAAGAAATCCGTGGCGAGGAGGAATCCATCAGCCACATGTACCTGACCCACGTGCTGATTCTCGCGGCGATTCCCGCCATTTCAGCCTATATCGGCACAACTCAGGTTGGCTGGGCCATCGGCGACCGAACACCGGTGATGCTGACCGAGGGCAGTGCGATGGTGATGACCATCATGTCCTACCTGGCGATGCTTGCAGGCGTGGCCGTGATGGGCGCCTTCATTCACTGGATGGCACGTACCTACGATGCCAATCCGAGCCTGACCCAGTGCGTGGTCTTCGCCGCCTATACCGCAACCCCGCTGTTCATCGCAGGCCTTGCAGCGCTCTATCCACATCTATGGCTGGGCATGGTCGTGGGCACGGTCGCAATCTGCTACACGGTGTATCTGCTCTACGTCGGTATACCGACCTTCATGAACATTCCCGATGACGAGGGTTTCATGTTCTCCAGCTCCGTATTGGCGGTGGGTCTGGTGGTGTTGGTGGCGATGATCGCCAGCTCGGTCATTCTCTGGGGCATGGGCGTTGGCCCGATCTATATCAGCTGATGGCATTCACGCAAAATCGACAGGCCGCCTTCGGGCGGCCTTTTTTGTCCACAACGTTATTGGGGGAATTTGAATTGAACCCTGCGCCGCAATAGCTGCCCCAGATATAAAGGCAGCCAGCGGATGGACATACCATGTACGCAAATCTCTATACCCTTCTCACCCGCCCGGACCGCGCCTGGACGGCGATTCGTCAGGACGAAGAACGCAACAGTGCCAACTACCTGCCCTACCTGTTGTTGTTCGCCCTGTTGCCGGCGGTTTGTCTATTCATCGGCACGCATTGGGTAGGCTGGAGTCTGGTCGAAGATGAGCGCATCCGCCTGGAGGCGATAAGCGCAGTGCAGTTGAGCGTGCTGCTCTATGTCACGACGCTTATCGGCATCTTCATCATGGGCTACTTCCTGCGTTACATGTCGCGCACCTTCGAAGCCCGGCCCACTTTCAACCAGTGCATTGGTTTCATCGCCTACGCCTGCACCCCGTTCTTCCTCGCCGGCATCGCCGCGCTCTACCCCACCCGCTGGTTGGCGATACTGGCTCTGCTGGCGGCCTGCGCGCATACCTCCTACCTGATCTATGTCGGCCTGCCGCGCTTCATGCGTATCGATAACCATCAGGGTTTTCTCTATGCCAGTTCGATGATTGGCGTCGGCCTACTGGTGGTGGTCACCATCCTCGTCAGCATGATTCTGTTCTGGTCCTACACCCTCGAGCCGGAGTACCAGCGGACGGTGGATCAGGATCAGAGCCGCGGCACGCAGCAGGAGCGCATGCAGCCGCCAGGAGACGAGTGATACCTGCGCAGGCGGGCTGCTTGCGGCATAATCCGCGCTCAGCCCGTACCTGCGCCCGTCATGCCCGAACAGATTCACGCTCGCGTCGAAGCCTGCTACCAGCAGGCCGAAGCCTTCTTCAAGCAGCCCTTCGCCCGCCCCGAAATCAGCTTCAAATTGCGCGGGCAGAAGGCCGGTGTCGCTCATTTGACGGAAAACAAGCTGCGCTTCAACCTGCAGCTGTACCGCGACAACCACGAAGACTTCCTGCGCCAGACGGTGCCCCACGAAGTCGCCCACATGATCGCCCACCAACTGTTCGGCCCGCGCATTCAACCCCACGGCGAGGAATGGCAATTGATCATGCGCGGCGTTTACGAACTGCCGCCGCATCGCTGCCACAGCTACGAAGTCGAACGGCGCAAGGTGGCCCGTTTCATCTACCGCTGCAGCTGCGTCGATGGTGAATTTCCCTTCTCCGCTCAGCGTCACGCGCTGGTGGCCAAGGGGCGGCGCTATTACTGCAGGCGCTGCAAGGCGACGCTAAATTTCACCGGCGAACAGCGCCAGGAATGATCGGGCGCCAGCGCAGCGATAGCGACACTAGCCTTCGAAGGTTTTCAGCCACTCGGTGCGCGCTCGCGCCTGCTCAGCGTGGCATTCCGCCTCCCAGAAGCCGGTCCAGGGCGAGCCTTGCACCCGGTTGCGGGCGTACAGGCTGCAATCCTGTTCGCGGAGCTTGATCCACAGGCGCTGGGCATCGCGCAGCTCCGTGGCGAGGGCCGGCTCATACTGTTTGAGCGAGGCCATCACGCGATCGTAAGTGCCCTGCAGCTCCTGCTCGGCCGCCTTCCACACCGGTCCCTGGCACATGAACGCGGCCATGGCGCTACCTTGCTGGCAGGGATCGTCTGGGTCCTCAGCGGCCTGTGCTGGCGCGATTGCCACGCCCAACGCAAAAATCCAGCTCACGGCGCTCGACGCCACCCCTGTGATTCCTTTCATGGCTGACGCCCCGGTGCGGTAAAGGCGCCCATCCTAAGCGGGCGCCATGGCTCGCTTCAACCGAACACGCGCGACTCGCGCAGCGCGGCAATCCGCTCGGCGTCATAACCCAACTCCGCCAGTACCTCTTCGGTATGCGCGCCGAGCGCCGCGCCGACATGCCGGGGCGCTGGCACGCCGTCGGAGAACTTCAAGGGACAGGCCAGTTGCGCCTGCGCCGGCAAGCCTTCGCGCGGCACCTCGACGACCAGTTCGCGCGCCCTGATCTGCGAGTGCTGCACCGCCTCGGACAGCGGCAGCATGGGCTCGACGCATGCGTCCAGCTCTGCAAACACACGGCCCCATTCGGCGAAATCGCGCTTCTCGAACTCGATCTCGATCTCACGCTTGAGCGCGCGCTGGTCCTCGGGTTTCTGCGACAAGCCACGCGCCGCCAGCTCGGGCCGGCCGATGGCGGCGCAGAACTGCTGCATGAACTGCGGCTCCAGGCTCCCGACGGAGAACCAGCGGCCGTCGCGCGTGCGGTAATAGTCGTAGAAGCTGCCACCATTGAGCGCCTGGTTTTCCATGCCGGGCTCGACCCCCGCACCAAGATAACCGGCGCCGGCCATGCCATGCAGGCTGAAGGCGCAGTCGGTCATGCTCACGTCGACCTGCTGCCCCACACCGCTGACCTGGCGCTGCACCACGGCTGCGAGCAGGCCGATCACCCCATGCAGCGAGCCGCCTGCCAGATCCGCCAATTGCACGCCAAGCGGCAACGGGCCGCTGTCCTGGCGCCCGGTGTAGCTGGCGATACCGGCCAGCGCCAGGTAGTTGATGTCATGCCCGGCCCGGTCGCGATAAGGGCCGTTCTGGCCATAACCGGTGATCGACACGTAGATCAGCCGCGGGTTGATCGCCTTGAGCGCCTCGTAGCCAACGCCCAGCTTGTCCATCACGCCGGGGCGGAACTGCTCGAGGACGATGTCGTACTCGCTCACCAGTTGCTTGATCACCTCCACGGCCTCCGGCCGCTTGAGGTCCAGGGCGATGCTGCGCTTGTTGCGGTTGAGATAGGCGTGGCTGGTGGACGTTCCGCCATCATGAGGCGGCAGCACGCGTACCAGGTCCATGCGCGTGGGCGACTCCACCCGCAGCACCTCGGCGCCCATGTCGGCCAACAGCAGCGACGCGAACGGCCCCGGCAGCAGCGTGGAAAAGTCGAGAATCTTCAGCGAAGACAAGGGACCGGACATGGTGACTCCAGATTGGCTTGTTCGAAGTAACCCGGATGCAATCCGGGTTGGCGCTTAACGGCTTGCATGCCGGTGAAGGGTCAAGATTCCCAGATGATCACAGCATCAGCGGGCATGGCGGCGATGACCTCGGCATAGCGCACCTCCAGTACATTGCGGCGAATCTTCATGGTGGGCGTCATGCTGCCGTTATCCACTGTCCAGGGCTCGCTGACCAGATAGAAATGACTGATGCGCTGGTGCGGCTCCAGCCCCCGATTCACTGCCTGCAAATGTTCGGTCAGCGACTGCTCGAGCGCCTCGCGTGATTGTTGGCGAGCGCCGGGCGACAGTTCGATCAGCGCCAGGGGTTGGTCGAGATTGCTGCCCATCAGGCACACCTGCTCGACCCAATGACTCTTGGCGATCTCACCTTCGATGGGTGCCGGCGCCACGTACTTGCCCTTGCTGGTCTTGAAGATATCCTTCACCCGCCCGGTAATGCGCAGGTAGCCAGCCTCATCCAACTGGCCGCGATCACCCGTGTGCAGCCAGCCGTCCTTGAGCGTCTCGCGAGTTTTCTCCGGCTCGCGGTAATAACCCTGCATCAGCGTCTCGCTGCGCAGCAGGATCTCGCCGCTGTCGTCGATGCGCACCTCGAGATGCGGCATTGGCCTGCCAACGGTACCGAAGCGCACCTGACCGGGGCGATTGAAACAGCCGTAGGCGAAGTGCTCGGTCATGCCGTAGCCCTCGCAAATGGTCATGCCCAACCGCCGATACCATTCCAGCAAACCGGTGGAAATCGCCGCCGCGCCCGATACCAGAATCCGCGCGCGATCCAGCCCCAAGCCAGCGCGCACCTTGTGCGCCACCAGCCGCCCGAGCAGCGGAATGCGCAGCAGGCGCTCGAGCTTGTGCGCCGGCAGTTTCTCCAGCACACCCTGCTGAAAGCGCGTCCACAATCGCGGCACCGAGAAAAACACCGTGGGCCGTACCTGGCGCAGGTCGCTGGCGAAAGTTTCCAGGGATTCGACGAAGGCCACCGGTGCACCGCAATAAAGGCTGTTGAACTCCACCAAAAAGCGCTCGGCAGCATGCGACAGCGGCAGGTAGGAGAAAAACTGATCCTGCGGCGTCATGTTCATTTCCGCCGTGGCGTTGGCCGACGAGAACGCCATGGCGTAGGCCGTGAGCATCACACCCTTGGGGTGCCCCGTCGTACCCGAGGTATAGAGGATCGACAGCAGATCATCACCCCGTTGAACACGTGTGCCCGGCAGCGGCTCATGCGCGGCCAGCAAGGCCTCCCATCGATGCTCGGCGGGCATGGTCGGATAGGGCATGGCGATGCGGGTGATATGCGGTGCGATACCGCTGGCCAGCTTGTCTGGCTCATCCAGTTTACCGACCAGAATCACCTTGCAGCCGGCATGCTCCAGTACGTAGGCGATCTGCTCCGGAGCCTGCAGCGGATACAAGGGCACGCTGATCAACCCGGCATGCTGGATGGCCAGGTCGCTGATGAACCATTCGGCGCAATTCTTCGCCAACAGGGCGACGCGCTCGCCCGGCACGCAGCCCAGCGCCAGCAACGCACTGGCCAGGCGCCGCGCCTGTGTGTCGACCTGGCGCCAGCTGTAGTCGTGCCACACGCCGTTGACCGGTTGACGCAGCCAGATGGCGTCAGGCTGGCGGTCCAGCCAGTGGTTGAAGCGTTCGAGAGGCAGTTGCAGGGTCATGAGTGATCGCCTTCTTGTTGTTATGGCTCATCACGGTGAGCGCGCTATGACGATAGACCTCCATGGGCCGTCATGGCGCGGAACTACAGCTTCATCCCACGGCTGATGATTTCCTTCATGATTTCCGAAGTACCCGCAAAGATGCGCTGAATGCGCGCGTTCGCGTACATCTTGCAGATCGGGTATTCCCACATGTAGCCCCAGCCGCCATGCAGCTGCACGCCCTCGTCGACCACCTTGCCGAGCAGTTCGGTGGTGAACAGCTTGGCCTCGGCGGCCACCTCGGGGCTGAGCTTCTTCTGGTTGTGATCCATCACGCAGCGGTCGGTGAAGACCTGCGCCACGTCGATCTGCGTGCGCATTTCCGCCAGCTTGAAGCGGGTATTCTGAAAGTGCGCCACCGGGCGGCCGAAGGCCTGGCGCTCCCTGACGTAATCGATGGTGGTCTGCAATGCTGCCTCGGCCCCGGCTACCGCGCCGCAGGCGTTGGTCAAGCGCTCCTGGGCAAGCATGTTCATCAGGTAGAAGAAACCGCCCTTGGCATCGCCGAGCAGGTTCTCCTTCGGCACCTTGACGTCGTTGAAGAACAGTTCGGCGGTGTCCTGGCTGTGCATGCCGAGTTTCTTCAACTTCTTGCCGCGCTCGAAACCCGGCATGCCGCGTTCCACTAGGAACAGGCCCATGGCGTGCTTGTTGGCCGGATCGGTCTTGGCCGCAACGATCACCACATCGGCCAGGTAGCCATTGGAGATGAACACCTTGGAGCCGTTGAGCAGCCAGTGGTCGCCCTTGTCCACCGCCGTGGTGCGCATGCCGGCCAGATCGGAGCCAGCCGAGGGTTCGGTCATCGCCACCGCGAGAATCATCTCGCCGCTGATGATGCCCGGCAGCAAACGCGCCTTTTGTTCGGCATTGCCATACTCGGCGATGTAAGGACCGCACAGCGCCGAGTGCAGCGGCAGCATGAAGCCGGGCTCGTTGATGCGCGCCAGCTCCTCGCACATGATCTGCTCGTAACGAAAATCCTTGAGCCCCGCGCCGCCGTATTCCTCGTCCGCCCAGGGCAGCAGAAAACCCATCTCGCCGGCCTTGCGCCAGACACTGCGATCAACCACGCCGGCCTCTTCCCAGGCCTCCTGATGGGGCACCACTTCCTTGTCGAGAAAGGCCCCGAAGGCATCGCGGAACAGGTTGTGCTCGGTGTCGAAATGGCTGCGCTGCATGGGCGGATCCTCCGCTGTTGTTATGCCCTTGAGGTTAAGGGCCGCCTCGCGCACCCTCAATGACCCATGCGCTCAGCCTCGGTTGACCCAATCGCTCGGCTGGCTTGCCCAAGCCGAGCGCAACTGCCTACCATCGACCATCCTCGCTATCGAGACTCGAGCATGCGCGAACGTACCATCGCCAGCCATTTCGTCCGCGCCGCCCTGCGCGGTGCCGACCGCCGCAGCCTGGCCTGCGAGGCGATTCTGCGCCAGGCCGGCATTCAGCCTGCGGTGCTGGTCGAGCCGCGCGCACGCATCGCCCCCGAGCAGTTTGCCCGGCTGATGCAACTGCTGTGGGAGGCGCTGGACGACGAGTACCTGGGCTTCGGTCGCCAGCCGAGCAAGCGCGGCACGTTCGCCATGATGGGCCACGCCATCATCCACTGCCGCAGCCTGGAAAAGGCCCTGAGCCGGGGCGCGATGTTCTACGGATTGTTTCCCGACGCGCCGAGCATCCACCTGCAACGCGAGGGCGACTGGGCTCGGCTGAGCGTCGACGACAGTACGTTGTGGGACCCTGATCATTTCCTGGTGGAAAGCCTGCTGGTGATCTGGCATCGCCTCGGCAGCTGGCTGATCGGCCAGCGCATTCGTCTGGAAGAGACCACCTTCGCCTACCCCGAACCTGGGCACGCCGCCGAGTACGAACTGCTATTCCCCTGCAACCGGCGCTTCGCTGCCGCGCAAACCAGCCTGTTGTTCCATGCCCGCTACCTGACGATGCCCTTGCTGCAGGACGAGCGCACCCTCAAACAGTTTCTCCAGCATTCCCCGGCCGACCTGCTGGCCCGCCCCGACGGCGGCGACAGCCTGATCAGCCAGATTCGTCGCCTGCTCGGCCGCGACTGCCGTACCTGGCCGGACCTTGAACAGGTCGCCCAGCAGCTGCATAGCAGCCCGCAAACCCTACGCCGCCACCTGCGCGAAGAAGGCACCAGCTTCCAGGAACTCAAGGACCACCTGCGCCGCGATCTCGCCATTTATCACCTGGGCCGCGACGAACTAGCGATTCAGGACATCGCCGAACAGCTCGGTTTCTCCGAGCCCTCGGCCTTTCACAGGGCGTTCAAGAAATGGACCGGGCTGACGCCCGGGGCCTATCGGGCGCAGGGAGGTTAAGCCACGCGAACCCAGACCGAATCAGTAGCAGGAGAGATCGAATGAAAGCTCGTGTAAGCGTTATCACCCTGGGGGTAGAGGATCTTGAGGCGTCACTGCGTTTCTATCGTGATGGTTTGGGCTTCGCGACAGAGGGCATCGTCGGCCAGCAATTCGAACATGGCGCAGTGGTATTCATCGACATGCAGGCGGGCCTGCGTCTGGCGCTGTGGCCGCGCGCCAGCATTGCGCATGACACTGGCCTGGCCGTGCATCCCAGCAGCCCTACCGAAATGACGCTTGGTCACAACGTGGCCAGCGCGGAAGAAGTCGATACGCTCATGACACAGGCCAGGGCCGCGGGCGCGGCGATCATCAAGCCGGCCCACGCAACGTTTTGGGGTGGTTACGCCGGCTACTTTCAGGACCCGGACGGCCACGTCTGGGAAGTGGTGTGGAACCCGCAATGGGCCGCCTGAGTCGTTCACGACTCAGTCGTACAAACGCACCCGGAAACAGGCGCCGCCCAGCTCGGAGTCTTCCAGGCTCAACTCGCCGTCGTAGCTCTCGATGATGTCTTCCACCACCGCCAGGCCGATGCCCTGCCCGGGGTTCTGCGCGTCCAGCCGCTCGCCACGCTGCAGTACCCGCTCACGCTGATGCTGCGGCACGCCAGGGCCGTCATCTTCGATGGTGAGCAGGCAGCCCCCGGCCAGTGGCTGCAACCTGACTCGAACGCGATGCAGGCACAGCCGGTAGGCGTTCTCCAGCAGGTTGCCTAGCAGTTCCATCAGCGCGCCACGCTCCATGGTGATCTGGCTGTGCTCAGGCACTTCCAGCGTCGCCTCCACGCGTTTGTCGCGGTAGACCTTGTCCAGCGAACGGCACAAACTATCGAGCAGTGGCCAGACCTGTTCGCGATGGCGCACCAGGCCGCTGCGACGCAGACTGGCTCGCTGCAACTGGTAGCCGACCTGCTGGCTCATGCGCTCGATCTGCGCCTGCATCAGTTGCGCCTGCTCACGATTCTCAGGCTGAACGGCAAGGGTCTCACCGATGCCTTGGAGCACGCTGAGCGGTGTTTTCAGGCTATGCGCCAGGTCTTCCAGCGAATCGCGGTAACGCTCGCGCTGGCGTCGCTCGCTGTCGAGCAGGCGGTTGAGGGAGTTGGTCAGGCGCAGCAGTTCACGTGGATGTTCGTCACTCAGGCGCTGACGGGTGCCGCCCTCCACGCCATCGAGTTCATCGCTCAAGCCGCGCAGGCTGCGAAAACCCCAGGTCAGGCCGAACCAGAGCAGGCCCAGCAACACCAGCAGCGCGATGCCCAGCCACAGCCGCAACTGCCAGGCAAAGCCGTTGAACAGCCCCTGGTATTCGCGCGTCGGCTGCATGGTGACGATACTCAGGGCGGTCTGGTCGCCACCGAGCAGATCCACTTCGATGTCATATACGAAGTATTCCTGGCCGCTGTCGTCGCGAATCCTCACGAACTCGTGGCCGAGACCGTCGTAGCGCGGCAGGTAACGCACCAGTTCGTCGATGGAGGAGCGTGAGCGCCAGATCAACTGGCCGTCGCGGTCGAAGATGAAGCCCAGCAGGTGAGAGTCGAGATTATCGAACTCTTCATCCGGCATCTTCTCCGGCATATGCAGTTGGCCGTTATGAATGCGTGCGGCAGAGATCAGCGCTGCAGCATCGGAGGCCAGGCGTTTCTCCACGGTCTGCTCAAGGGCCATGAGAAACACGCCTTGCAGCACGGGCATCAGCAGCAGCATGAACACCATCGCCAGCGCCGCGCTGGCCAGCATCAGGCGCAGTCGCAACGAGCCGAAGCGAATGCGCAACTTGCGTACAAAGCGGCGCGCTCGCCTCACTTGCAGCGCTCGTTGAACATGTAGCCCTGGCCGCGCACGGTTTCTATCAATTTGCCACCCAGCACGGCCTCAAGCTTGCGCCGCAGACGGCCGACCAGAACTTCTATGACATTCGGGTCGCGGTCGTCATCGCCCGGGTAGAGCTGCTCCATCAGGCGCTCCTTGGCCACCACCTGCTGGTGGTGCAGCATGAGGTACTCGAGGATACGGTACTCGTAGGCAGTCAGCTGCAGGGATTGCTCATCCACCGAGGCCTGTTTGCGATTGAGGTCCAGCACCAGGGAACCGGCCTCGATGGTCGATTTGGTGAACCCGGAAGAGCGCCGCAGCAGGGCATTGAGGCGCGCCTCCAGTTCTTCGAACTGGAAGGGTTTGACCAGGTAATCGTCAGCGCCGCAGGAAAGCCCCTCGACCTTGTCCTGCCAGTTGCCACGCGCGGTTAGTATCAGGATCGGAAAGCTCTTGTCCTGGCTGCGCAACTGGCGGATCAGATCGATGCCGCTCATGCCCGGCAAACCGAGGTCGACCAGGGCCAGATCATGATTGAAGGACTCAGCTCGATAAAGCGCCTCTTCGGCAGTGCGCACGGCATCCACCACATGCCCGTTTTCACTGAGGCGAGTGAACAGATGGTGGCGCAGCAGCGCCTCATCCTCCACCACCAGCAATTTCATGGGACGTCCCCCTTTTTCAGTTATACGAAGGCCGGGCAGATGCCCGGCCTGGTAACGCTAAGCCATCGTCAGAAGGCGAAGTTGGCGCCGAGGTACAGCAGCGAACTGCTATGCAGGTCCAGCGAACCGGCCTTGCCTGCCCCATGCGGGGCCATTTCAGTGCTGGCATTGGTACGCAGATAACGATAGCCGGCTTCGATCGAGGTATTGCTGTTCAGTTCCTGAAGGATACCGGCCTGCAGGCCTGCAGCAAATCCAATATCGCTGTCGCGGGAGAAGCCACGGCTCTCCTGCTCGAGCTTGACCAGGCCACCGGTCACACCGCCGAACAGCTTGGTGTTGTTGTCACCCAGCGGAACGAACATGTCATAGCTGCCGAGCAGATTCTGCTGGCGCAGTTTGTAGCCATTGTGACTGTCGGAGACGTTTTCGTAGGTCGCGTAGTAGCGGCTATCGGCAGTCTTCTGACCGGCGCGGATGCCCCAGGTCCCCTCGCCATTGATCACCTTGTCCAGCTTGGGATTGCCCAGGTTGGCATTCAGCGCATTGGACTTCTGAATATTGTTGTCGGTCTGGCCCCAGGTCAGGCCGACGAAATTGTCGTTGGCCTGGGCAGCAGTTGTGCCCAGGGCCAGGCAGGTAGCCAATGCGATACGGTTCAGGGTGATTTTCATCGAATCGTTCCTCTCGTTGCGGTTTTGATCAACTCGACAACAAGTCTGCGGGAAGACTACTGAATCACCGCTGAACTCTCCTTGAACCTGCACTGAACGAGCGACGAACAGGCTAGATACGCCGCACCAGAGCAGCTGCAGTGATGAACAACGAAGCCAGAACGCCAAGCAATGCCAGCCATCCAGCATGCTCCCAGACGTAACCGCCGACGTACCCCACCAGGCTGGAACCCAGGTAATAAGCACACAGATAGAGTGCCGATGCCTGCGCCTTGGCGCCCTGCGCATGCGCGCCGACCTGCCCACTGGCCACCGCATGAGCGGCGAAGAAGCCCAGGGTGAACAATGCCAGCCCAACCACCGCAGCGCTCAACCAAGGCGTCGCGCAGAGGGCCACCCCCAGCAGCATGAGGCCGATGCCGCCGTGCAGCACCTGGCGTGCGCCGAAACGCGGCACCAGTCGCCCGGCCCAGCCGGCGCTGAAGATCCCCAACAGGTAGACGGTGAACAGCAGGCCAATCACCGTGGCGGACAGATTGAACGGCTCGCCGGCCAGACGGAAACCCACGTAGTTGAACAACGCGACGAAGCCGCCCATCAACAGGAAGGCCAGGGCGAACAGAACGCGCAGGCGCGGATTGCTCAGGTGCAGGGCGAAGTTGCGCAGCAACCCGCGCAGAGACAACGGCTGGGCCGTGAAATGACGTGAAGGTGGCAGCAGCCAGAGAAACAGCCCCATCGCCAGCAGGCCCAGCCCGGCTATCCCACCCAGCGCCCAGGGCCAGCCACCGATATCGCTGAGCAGGCCGGCCAACAAGCGACCGAGCAAGCCGCCCAGTGCCGTGCCGCCGATGTACAGGCCCATGGCGGCGGGTAGCGCCTCGGGATCGAACTCCTCGCCGACATAGGCCATGGCCAGCGCCGGCAAACCGCTCAGCGCCAGCCCCAGCAGTGCACGCAGAATCAACAGGCTGCCCCACTCCTCCACCAGCGCACTGGCAATTCCCAGCATCGCCGCCAGGCCCAGCGCTGCCGCCATCACCGGCTTGCGGCCCCAGCTTTCCGCCAGCGCACCGGATACCAGCAGGCACAGCGCCAGGCTCAAGGTCGTCAGCGACAGCGCCAGGCTGCTGCTGGCGGCCGAGACACGAAAGTGTGCGGCCAGCAGAGGCAGCAACGGCTGCACGCAATAGAGCATGGCGAAGGTGGCGAAACCGGCACAGAACAGCGCCAGCGTGGCGCGCCGATAACCGGCACTGCCACGGCTGAGATGAGAAGCGGACATAGACTGGATGACTCACGGAGCATGTTGCGGACAAGCGACGCTTCGACAAGCGAATTCGATCGGAGCGATCGCGCGCCTGCGAACGAACGAAGAGCAAATATTAGCACGCTATCGATAATTTCGAACGCGTCCCCCTTATCTCGATCGTTCTGCCTCTACCTTGATCCAGCTCAACTGACTTTGCCCTTACCAATGCTAGGGTCTAGCCTGAGATACGGAACGCAATGGAGCCGAGCGAATGGACACCACGCCCGAACGCAGCGCCACGAAAGGCAAGGAAACCCGCCTGTTCGTCTTTCTTGTCGTCTGCCTATTCCCCCTCCTGTCCGTGGCGCTGGTCGGCGGCTACGGATTCATCATCTGGTTCACGCAGATGCTATTCGGGCCACCAGGCCCACCGACCTGATCCCCTTTTACCCGACGGAGCCACGGAACATGGCCGCCCCCCTGCACATATCCAGCCTGCTGGTCCACGTTAGGCCCGAGCTGCTCGCCGCGGTGAAAGCCAATCTGCGCCAGCTCGATGGTCTCGAACTGCACCAGGAAAGCCCCGAGGGCAAGCTGGTGGTGGTACTGGAGACCGAGCATGAGCGCCACATTCTCGCGCGTATCGAACAGATCAACGCATTGCCGGGCGTGCTCAATGCAGCTCTGGTCTACCACGAACTCCTCGAGCCAGAAGGAGACTCAAAATGAAGCTTTCCCGCCGTGAATTCGCCAAAGCCAACGCCGCGGCAATCGCTGCAGCGGCTGCAGGCCTGCCCATCGTCAGTACCGCCAGCAACCTGATCACCGAGGCGGACATGACCCGCCTGGACTGGAACAAGGCGCCCTGCCGCTTCTGCGGCACCGGCTGCAGCGTGATGGTCGCCACACGCGACAACCGCGTGGTGGCCACCCACGGCGACGTCAAGGCCGAGGTCAACCGCGGCCTGAACTGCGTCAAGGGTTACTTCCTGTCGAAGATCATGTACGGCGTCGACCGCCTGAATCAGCCGCTGCTACGCATGAAGAATGGTGTGTACGACAAGCAGGGCGAGTTCCAGCCGGTGAGCTGGGAGCAGGCCTTCGACATCATGGAAGAGAAGACCAAGCAAGCGCTGCGCGAGCATGGTCCGGAGGCCGTCGGCATGTTCGGCTCCGGCCAGTGGACGGTGTGGGAAGGCTATGCGGCCAACAAGCTGATGAAAGCCGGCTTTCGCAGCAACAACATCGACCCCAACGCGCGCCATTGCATGGCCTCGGCGGTGATGGGCTTCATGCGCACCTTCGGCATGGACGAGCCCATGGGCTGCTACGACGACATCGAAGCCGCCGACGCCTTCGTGCTGTGGGGCTCGAACATGGCCGAGATGCACCCGATCCTCTGGAGCCGGGTCACCGATCGCCGCCTCAGCCATCCGAATACCAAAGTCGCCGTGCTTTCCACCTTCGAGCACCGCAGCTTCGATCTGGCCGACATCCCGCTGGTGTTCAAACCGCAGACCGATCTGTTGATCCTCAACTACATCGCCAACCACATCATCGAAAGCGGCGCGGTGAACGAGGACTTCATCGGCAAGCACACCAAGTTCGTGCGTGGCGCCGACGATATCGGCTACGGCCTGCGCGCCGACAATCCGCTGGAGATGCAGGCGAAGAACGCAGCCAAGGCCAACACCTGGGAGGACATGTCCTTCGAGCAGTTCGCCGCCTTCGTCAAACCCTACACGCTGGAGCGCACCGCCAAGGAAAGCGGCGTGGCGGCCGAACGCCTCAAGGCCCTGGCCGAGCTGTACGCCGATCCCAAGCGCAAGGTCATGTCGTTCTGGACCATGGGTTTCAACCAGCACACTCGTGGCGTCTGGGCCAACAACCTGATCTACAACATCCATCTGCTCACCGGCAAGATCAGCGAACCGGGCAACAGCCCCTTCTCGCTGACCGGCCAGCCCTCGGCCTGCGGCACCGCGCGCGAAGTGGGCACCTTCTCCCACCGCCTGCCCGCCGACATGCTGGTGGCCAATCCCAAGCACCGTGAAACCGCCGAAAAGATCTGGAAGCTACCGGCCGGCACCATCCAGGAAAAGCCCGGTTTCCATGCCGTGGAGCAGAGCCGCAAGCTCAAGGATGGCGTGCTCAAGGTCTACTGGACCCAGGTCAGCAACAACATGCAGGCCGGCCCCAACGTGATGCAGGAGATCCTGCCCGGCTGGCGCAACCCGCAGGCCTTCGTCATCGTCTCCGACGTCTACCCCACCGTCTCGGCCCAGGCCGCCGACCTGATTCTGCCCAGCGCCATGTGGGTGGAGAAGGAAGGCGCCTACGGCAATGCCGAGCGTCGCACGCAGTTCTGGCATCAACTGGTGAAGGCGCCGGGCGAGGCGAAGTCCGACCTCTGGCAACTGGTGGAGTTTTCCAAGCGTTTCACCACCGATGAGGTCTGGCCCGCCGAACTGCTGGCCAAGGCCCCGGAGTACAAGGGCAAGACGCTCTATCAGGTGCTGTTCGCCAATGGCCAGGTCGACCAGTTCCCCAGTGAGCAGATCGAGGCCGGCTACGCCAACGACGAGGCCGAGGCCTTTGGCTTTTATCTACAGAAGGGTCTGTTCGAGGAATACGCCCAGTTCGGCCGCGGTCATGCCCATGACCTGGCGCCGTTCGACAGCTATCACACCGCACGCGGCCTGCGCTGGCCGGTGGTCGAAGGCCAAGAGACGCGCTGGCGCTACCGCGAGGGCCTCGACCCATACGTCGAAGAAGGCAGCGGCGTGCAGTTCTACGGTTACCCGGACAAACGCGCGCTGATTTTCGCCCTGCCCTACGAGCCGCCAGCCGAGGCACCGGACGATGAGTTCCCGTTCTGGCTCAGCACCGGCCGCGTGCTGGAACACTGGCATACCGGCAGCATGACCCAGCGCGTCGAGGAGTTGCACGGCGCCGTGCCCGATGCCCTGGTCTACATGCACCCGGACGATGCCAAGGCGCTCAAGGCGCGGCGCGGCAGCGAGGTCAAGGTGATCAGCCGGCGCGGCGAGATCCGCGCCCGCATCGAAACCCGCGGGCGCAACAAGCCACCGCGCGGCCTGGTCTTCGTGCCCTTCTTCGATGCCAACAAACTGATCAACAAGGTCACCCTGGACGCCACCGATCCGATCTCCAAGCAGACCGACTACAAGAAGTGTGCGGTGAAGATCGAACTGGTCAGCCTGGCCTGAGGAGAGCCGTCATGAGCCTGCGTTTTCTGCCTCTGTTACTGCTTGCCGCTTTTGGCCTGGCCTTTGCCGGCGAGCTCGATTACCCCCTCGACGCCCCGGCGCCGGACGGCCGCCGCCCTGGCGGCACCCTCACTCAGAGCCTGCCAGCACCAGTGCTGGGCAACGAGGAGAACAAGGACGTCCGCCGCGAGCGCAACTACCCGGAACAGCCACCGACCATCCCGCACAGCATTCGCGGCTATCAGGTGGACGCCAACAGCAACAAGTGCGTGACCTGCCACAGCCGAGCCGGCAGCGCCCGCAGCCAGGCACCGATGATCAGCATCACCCATTACATGGACCGCGACGGCCAGCCGCTCGCCGCCGTGTCGCCGCGACGCTACTTCTGCACCCAGTGCCATGTCACCCAGCAGGAGGTGAAACCTCTGGTCGGCAATAGCTTCCGCAACATCGACCATCTGCTCGAAGACGAAGCAGCCGGCGCGGCGAAACCCTGAGGAGGCCCCATGAAGTCATTACTGGCCCTGCTCAAGGAGTACTGGGGCATCCTGCGTCGCCCGAGCGTGCACTACAGCCTGGGCTTTCTCAGCCTCGGCGGGTTCATCGCCGGGATCATCTTCTGGGGCGGCTTCAACACCGCTCTGGAGGCGACCAACACCGAGCAATTCTGCATTTCCTGCCACGAAATGCGCGACAACGTGTACGTCGAGTTGCAGGACACCATTCACTACAGCAACCGCTCTGGCGTGCGCGCCACCTGCCCCGACTGCCACGTGCCGCACCAGTGGACGGACAAGATCGCACGCAAGATGCAAGCCTCCAAGGAGGTCTGGGGCAAGATCTTCGGCACCATCAACACCCGCGACAAGTTCCTCGCCCACCGCCGCGAGCTGGCCGAGCACGAATGGGCGCGGCTCAAGGCCAACGACTCACTGGAATGCCGCAACTGCCACAACTTCGATTACATGGACTTCACCAAACAGAGCCCGCGCGCCCGGCAGATGCACTCCAGCGCGCTGGCCAACGGTGAAGCTACCTGTATCGACTGCCACAAGGGCATCGCCCACCAATTGCCGGACATGAGCGGGGTGCCGGGCTGGTAAGCGCTGTGCTATCAGGTTCGCGGGCAACACGGATGGTGCGCCCTGAGCCCAGGGTAGTGCAGTGCGCGTTATGCGCCGCGCGTCACTGACTACCGCATTCGCTCGAGACGGGCCTGAATCCTAGCCCGGATGCAATCCGGGGAAGCGCGGCGCTCATTCCGGCTTGCATCCGGCTAATAGGCTGCCAAGGCAGTGCCCACCACCTGCCCGATATTTGATGGCGAGTTTGGTCAGCGCCGTGGGTGCCTGTCGGGTGCGCTGTGCACACTGCAGGCAGCGCAATGTCCGACATGGGCACGGCGCATCCCAGGCGTTTTCAATCACCGCGCAGTTGTTGCAAATGCGCCAGCAGGCCGGCTGCCGTCTGCTCGCCCACCAGGCGCTCACGCAGCTTGCCATCGGCATCGACGATGTAGGTCACCGGCAGTACATCATTGCGTGGCAGTTCGAAACGTGCGGCCGGGTCCTGCGCCAGCACGGTGAAACGGATGTCGAAGCTGTCCGCCGCACGCTTGAGGTCATCGCCCTGCAACGCATCGAAATTGACGCCGATCACCCGTGCCGACCGGTTTTTCAGCTCATCTTCCAGCGCATTGAGCTCAGGGATTTCCGTGCGGCATGGCGCGCACCATTCGGCCCAATAATTGATAACCAGCCACTGGCCATCAAGGCTGTCAGCCGTTACCTTTCGTCCATGCTGATCAGGGCCGAAATCCTCGGCGCAAGCCGCCAGCAGCAGACCGGCGCAGATTCCCAAAACAGCCTTGCCGACCATCCGGAGCCGTAAGCCCATGTACTCGATCCTCGTCCACTCGGGGTTGATATGACGCTCAATGCACTGCGCCTGGAAGTACCGGATATCCGCGAGGACAACGACGTATCGCCAGCGGAGGTAGTCCAGCGACTCGCGGCGGCCCGTCACCTGGAGCCGGAACATGGCCTGCAACAGGTGCTGGGGCTACTGTTCACGCTCAATCGCAGCGCTCTGACCTTACTGGAAAGGCAGCGTACGCTGCAAAATTTCAGTGACGAATATCGCCATTACGTTGGCCTCGCCAATCGCCAGCAGCCACCCAGCACGCTGTTCGTACGCCTGTGTGGCGAGTTGGCGATCGGTTTCAAGCGCCTGCTGCTACAGATTCTGCAAGGTCGTCAGCCGTCGCTGCCGCACCTGGCCTGGTGCCTGTACATGGCCCAGCATTTCCTCGCCCAGCAGTTGCTGCGCCACTACCAGCTCTATCAGGAGCCACCGGCGGCACTCTGGCGCGACAGCCACCTGCTGTACTGGATCGGCGAGCACCAGCAGTGCCTGGACGAGCCGGTAGCCGCCGCCTTCGAGCCGAAGCCGGCCAGCGACCTGCGCGGGCTGTACCAACAGATGCTGCTACTGGCCCTGAGCAACCCCTTTCACCTCGACGAAGGCGAATGCCTGACCCTGTTCAACGCACTCGCACCGTTGGCGTCGGTGGCCAGGCTGCAAAGCTGGGACGAGGAAGATGATGCCGAGGGTCCGCTCGTCGACCTCAGCCAGTCCAAGGCTTGCCTGGGCTTCGAACAGCCGGTGGAGGGCGAGGCGGCCAACCTGCGCCGTTTCGAACTGGGCGCACTGCTGATCGCGCTGCACGAACCGGCGCCTCTGCAAAGCGCTCAGGAGCGCCAGCTTCTCGAACGGGTACGCCAGCACTGGCTGGGTCGCCAACAACGGCGTCACCAGCGCGCCGAGCTCGAAGGCCAATGCAGCCTGGTGGTCGGCCTGGCGGCTATTCACGCGCAACTGCTGGACAAGCTGCCGCAGCGCACCGAGGCAAATTTGCTCGATGCCAGCCCCGGTGGCGCGCGCCTGCTGTGCAACGCCAATGAAGGTACACCGCTGCAGGTCGGCCAGTTGCTTCTGCTACTTACCGGCGGTACGCCGACCCTGGCATTGGTGCGCTGGCGCCATCAGGGCAGCGAGGGTCTGCACCTCGGCCTGCGCTATCTGAAGGGGTTGCCGCGGCCGGTGTGGCTGCGGCGCGCGCCCAATGCCCAAACCCATCCCGGCGTCCTGCAGAGCACCCCGGCGCCGGGTAACGGCTGGTACCACGGCCTGTGGCTGCCCAATGGCCAGTTCAGCGTCGACGAACATCTGTGGTTGCAACTGGCCAACGTTCACAACCAGGCGATCGTGCAGCTTCCCGAGAGCAACCTGCAGACATCGGCTGTCACCCGCCACCCGCTGCGTCTGGCCTGATACGCGAAACTGCGACCCCAGTCACGCGGCGCGCCTGCCGAGTGCACAGTTTCGCCAACAGGTGGCTGCTTATAATCCCGGGCACCCAAGTCTCACCCAGTCTGGAATGTCGCCATGTCCCACGTGCAAGACAAGCTGATTGGCTCCGTGCCCTCGCGCATCGTTGACGTCGCTCACCTGCTGGTCACGCCCTATGAGGGTCGCGTGGCCGAATACAACATTGCCACCTGGCTGCAATTGCCCGGGCTGGCCAACCTGCCGGTAACGCTGCTGGTGAGCTATCGCGACGGCGACAAACGCCGCGAAGTCAATGTCGACCACGGCAAGGTCAACGCCCACGGCAAGATCCTGCTCTCAGGCATCGCCCGCATGCCGGTGCGGCAGAAGATCGAAGAGATGCAGGTACGCTTGCGTTCGGCAGTACCGGCGCAAAGCCTGGTCGTCGAGGAATTTTTCGTTCAGGCGGTCGAGCTGGCCAGCAGCGCGAGTCGCCAGGCCATGGCCTGAGACAGCACGAAAAAGCAAAACCCCGCGCATCGTCGCGGGGTTTTGCTTTCAGGCGGAGGAAGCCTCCGGGCTGCGCGAGGGCAATGCTTTCGAATCGGCGGCCTCAGGCTGCGGGTCTTCACTGACCGCGTGTTCGAGCAGCGATTCCGGCCAGCGGGCGAAACGCAGCCCGGTAATGCGGTTGAGCCGCGTCAGCGCCTCTTGCGGATCGCGTCGATGAAGGTGAATCACCCTGTCTTTGCCTGTCATTACTGCATGCGTCCTTAGCGCCCCTGCCCTGCTGGCAGTTCGATGGCCATTGCTGTTGCGATTGCCAGAAGCGTGCCAGCCCCCGGCACTGCATTCATTGACGTCCAGTCTGGTGCCAGGGCCACAGCACAGCGGGGCAAGGCCGTTTACTGACGTTTTTTGTCACGTGGTATCGCGACCTCGTCGCCCCGTTCGACATTTCTTAAGAGACTCCGTCAGCCCTTTCCCGGCAGCCACTCAGCGAGACTAGTGCCAAACTGCTGCTCGCGCTGCGCCTGCACGCGCTCTAATCCTTCACGCAATGCCGGATACCAGGGCTCATCGAGCTGCGCCGGGAGTTGCGACAGGCTCGGCAACGGCCAGGGGCTGCACTCAAGCAGCTTGTAGACGGGGAATGTGTGCAAATCCCGGCACAAGACCCAGCCACCGCCACTGGCTCTGCACGCCAGGTGCTCGCGTTCGAGAAAATCCATCACCTGGCTCCACTCGTCCTCCGGCAGGCGCCAGCCGGCACGTTGCATGTCGCCGTAATGCAGGGCCTCGCCCTTCTGTTGGCGTTTCAGCAAAAGACGCAGCACCACCAGCAGGGTCAAACCTCTTGGAATGGGCTCTCGACGCCAGTCCCTGGGCTGAGACAGGCCGTACACCAACTCGGCGCCCAGCAGCACGATCAGCCAGGACAGATAGATCCACACCAGAAACAGCGGCACCGTGGCGAACGCCCCATAGATCAGGTGGTAACCGGGAAACAATCGTACGTAGAGGCCGAATAGTGCCTTGGCGACTTCGAACAGAATGGCTGTGAACAGGCCACCAAGCAGCGCGTGACGCAGCGGCACGCGGGTATTGGGGACTGCCGCGTAAAGCAAGGTGAAGGCGGCGATACTCGAAAACAACGGAGCGAACGCCAACAGCGTCTTGGCGCCAACCACGGCGTCCGGCCCGGAAATCAGCGACAGAGAGGCGATATAGGTGCTGACCGCGAACCCGGCGCCGAGCAGCAAAGGCCCGAGGCTGAGAATTGCCCAGTAAAGCAGGAAGCTGGACATGCCGCGGCGCGGCTGACGCACCCGCCAGATTACGTTGAAGGTCTTCTCGATGGTCACCAGCATGAGAAAAGCGGTAACCGCCAGCAAGCCCACGCCGAACCAGGTCAGTTGCCGCGCCTGCGTGGTGAACTCGCGCAGATATTCCTGCACCGTCTCACCGGTAGACGGTACGAAATTGTGGAAGATGAAGCCCTGGATATCCTCGCCGACGCCCTGGAACGCTGGAATCGCCGAGAGCATGGCGAAGGTCACGGTCATCATCGGCACCACGGCGAACAGCGTGGTATAGGTCAACGCCGCTGCGTTGCCCGCGCCGCGGTTTTCCACGAAGCGCTTGTAAAGACACAGCCAGAATCCCAGCCAGTCCTTGAGACGAACCTGCATGACCTCTCCTTAGCCCTCAAACCTAAAAAGACAGTGCGCCGCGTAAAAAGGTCGCAGCAAAGCGGCTCGCTGGTTTTCGTGCATCCACGCACCAGGCGGTTAGAATAGCCGCCACTTCAAGCCGGATGCGAGCCACCATGACCGACCTGACCCTTTATCACAACCCGCGCTGCTCCAAATCCCGCGGAGCGCTGGAACTGCTCGAAGCCCGCGGCCTGCAACCTGAGGTGGTGCGCTACTTGGAAACCCCACCCAGCGCCAGCGAGCTCAAGAGCCTGCTGGGCAAGCTGGGCATCACCGCCCGTGACCTGCTACGCAGCGGCGAGGACGAGTACAAGGCGCTGGGCCTGAGCGATACCAGCCTGAGCGAAGCGCAACTGATCGAAGCCATGGTCGCGCATCCCAAACTGATCGAACGCCCGATCCTGATCGCCGGCGACAAGGCCGTGATCGGTCGCCCACCGGAGAAGGTGCTGGAGCTGCTGGCATGAGTACGCCTTACATTCTGGTGCTCTACTACAGCCGCCATGGCGCCACTGCGCAGATGGCCAAGCAGGTTGCCCGCGGCGTCGAGATGGCCGGCCTGGAAGCACGTCTGCGCACGGTGCCAGCGGTTTCCAGCGAATGCGAGGCCGTCGCCCCGAGCGTGCCTGAGGACGGCGCCATGTACGCCACCCTGGACGACCTGAAGAGCTGCTCGGGCCTGGCCTTGGGCAGCCCGACCCGTTTCGGCAACATGGCCGCACCGCTCAAGTATTTCCTCGACGGCACCAGCAACCTGTGGCTCACCGGCGAGCTGGTCGGCAAGCCGGCTGGCGTGTTCACCTCTACCGCCAGCCTGCATGGCGGCCAGGAAACCACCCTGCTGTCGATGATGCTGCCACTGCTGCACCACGGCATGTTGCTCTGCGGCCTGCCCTACAGCGAATCGGCTCTACTCGAAACCCGCGGTGGCGGCACGCCCTACGGCCCCAGCCACCATGCCGGTGGCGACGGCAAACGCGCGCTCGACGAACATGAAGTCGCCCTGTGCCGCGCGCTGGGCCAACGCCTGGCGCAGATCGCCGGCAAACTGGAGCACTGATCGTGGCCCGAGCCAAAAAGCCTTTGCCCAGCCTCGAATGGCTGGAGCCACGGGTCAAACTCAGCCGAGCGCTGAGCCTGTTCAGCTTCATCGCGCTGCTGACCCTGCTGCTGGTATGGAACCTGGCCTTCGCCGACCTGCATGGTGCCCGCGTCGGCGTGGTACTGGCCATCCAGCTGCTGCCATTGGCCCTGCTGGCACCTGGCATCGCCATGGGTAATGCACGCGCTCACGCCTGGGCCTGCTTCGTGGTCAATATCTACTTCATTCAGGGTGTACTCGCCGCCATCGACCCGGCGCGCGCGCTGTTCGGCGCTCTGGAGGCGGTAATCAGCTTCGGCCTGTTCTGCTGCGCCCTGCTCTACACCCGCTGGCGCTTTCAGTACGACCGCAAGAAGGCCGGGGAAGCCTGATGCGCCTGGTGCTGCTGCCTGGCCTCAATGGCAGCAGCGCCCTTTTCTCGCCTCTGCTCGCCGAGCTTGGGGATTTCGACTGCCACACCCTCGAACTGCCCGCTCATGGACCGCAGGACTATGACAGCCTGGCGCAGCCTATAACCGAGCGACTGGGCAGCGCGCCCTTCGTGCTGCTGGGCGAATCCTTTTCCGGCCCCCTCGCGTTCAGGCTTGCCTTGCGCAATCCCTCTGGACTGCGCGGCGTGATCTTCGCCGCCTCTTTTCCGACCCGCCCCAACGCTGCCCTGGCGCTGCTCAAGCACCTGCCCATGCCCTTGCGACTCGCGACGCAGCCTTGGCTGCTACGCGCGATGTGCCTTGGCCAGGACGCGAGCGATCAGACCCGGCACCTGATACAGAAAGAAATCCTTGGCTTGGACAAGACGCTGATACGCGCTCGCCTTCACACGCTGGCGACGCTGCAAGCACCGCAACAGCAGCTCGATCTGCCCGCCCTGCATCTATGGCCGCAGCAGGATCGCCTGGTTGCACACAAGGTGGCCAGGCAGCTGGCCCATGCCTGCAGCGACATCCGCCAGATTCGCCTGGATGGTCCGCACTTCATCCTGCAGACACAGCCTAAGGTCTGCGCGAGGGCAATCGCCGAATTCATGCAGGGACTGTGCGCGAGTTGACCCGTAGCCCGAAATCCGGGAATAACGGGATTCCCGGATCGCATCCGGACTACGCGATTTGAGGCTTGCCGCTCTTGCCTACCAGCCCAGCGTTTCCTTGAGGAAGGGAATGGTCAGCTTGCGCTGCGCCTGCAGCGAGGCCTGGTCGAGACGTTCCAGCAGTTGGAACAGCGCACTCATGCTGCGCTCGCCGCGGGTGAGAATGAAACGGCCGACCTCATCGCTCATCTGCAAGCCCCGACGCGAGGCCCGCAGTTGCAGAGCGCGCAGTTTGTCCTCGTCGGACAGCTCGTGCAGCTGGAAAATCAGCGCCAGGGTCAGGCGCGATTTAAGGTCAGGCAACTGGATCGGCAACTCGCGCGGCGACATGGTGCCAGCCAGCAGCAGACGCCGGCCGCTATCGCGCAGACGATTGAACAGGTGGAACAGTCCCTCCTCCCAGTCGCTACGACCCGCCACTGCATCGAGGTCGTCGAGACAGACCAGCTCGCACAACTCCAGATTGTCGAGTAGCTCCGGGCCGTGCTGCACCACCTCACCGAGCGGCAGATAGACTACCGCCTCGCCACGCTGCTCGAAACGCAGGCAGGCCGCCTGCAGCAGATGGCTGCGTCCGACACCTTCGGCGCCCCACAGGTAGATCAGGCTCTCCGTCCAGCCGGCATCGGCCTCGCACAGACGCTCGACATAGCCCAGGGCCGCGGCGTTGGCGCCGGGGTAGTAGTTGGCGAAGGTGGCGTCATCACGCAGACGCACCCCCAGAGGCAGCTGGATAGGTTTCATGCAGGGCTCGGCGGCTCATCGGAACCGCTGTTGGACTCTCCGTAAAGGCGGGGCAGTTTATATCCTTCACCGCAGGGTGTCACTGACGCACTATTCTCGTTAATTCAATGCGTTAGCTCGTCTTGCCGGACAACGGAGCGGGCCTACGTTGCCTGCTCCCACCAATCCGTGGCCTGTCAGCGTTCAGCGGATGGCCGAGTCGACCGCAAAAACCTCTGGCGAACGGTAACGGCGTATCATCTCAGGCAGGGTCTCCCCGTCGCCGGTCTTGCGGATCAGCCAATAGTTGATCGCCGCCATGTCGGTGAGGAACTCCTTGCAACGCTTTCGTGCCTCGGCGATAGCGTCGTAGGAGAACCACAGAACCTGTGCCTCCATGCGCTCGGGGCTGCGGTAGAAGCTGCCGATCACATTGACATGAACACTCTTGAGCAGTTCTTCATGGCCGGCGAAACCACCCTGCTCGATACAGGCCCAATACAGGTCCTCTGAGCCATCGGGGATGAAGGTGTCCACCCAGAGGCGATAATCCGCATCGATGATGATCGACCTCACCATCGAGTGCAGCTGGTCCTGATCCACACTCTCGAGCGGGTTGGACTTGCAGAAAGTGGCGAGTGCGCGAACCTCCCGCAACAATGACTCGGAGCCGCCACCGATGCGGTTGTAGCCCTCCATCAGCTCATTCAGGCTGCTGCGAAACTCGGCAATCTGCGCGCTGCCGCCCTCGATGCTGTCCAGCAAGGGGTAGATCTGATAGTTGTAGGCACAGATAGAGTTGATGAAATCGCCCATGGCGCGCTTGGTGCTCGACATGGACTCGAGCAGTTCGGCGGAATGTTCAGGGTTGATCCTGAGGCTCTTCTCCAGTCGCTCCAGTCCCGCGCCGACCGAATGCTGCAAAGGGGCAGCGCGCTCGACGATCTCCTTCACGTAAATGCCCGACAACTCGCCCAGCGCAGATTGAAACTCATCGACAGTCACCGCACGAACGGATTCGTCCAGTTGACGGCGCTTGGTCTCGCGGGCTTTCAGGCGCTGGTTCACCATAAAGGTGATCGCCGAAGCCAAAATCGCCAGGCTCGTGGCCACATCCACTCCCAGCTGGACAGTCGAAAACTCCATTTTTCCTCCCTGGCAATCCGTTTATTTACATACTCAGCTTGGGTCACATCGATTCAAAGCTGGTACAGCGGTAATTCCGCGAAGCGCTTACACCCAGTGCCGTCAATCACTCAATTGACGGGTGGCGAACCACCGTACAACCCCGAGAGCCGGTACAGATCATGCGCATGGCGCAGCAACACCATGATCACCGCGGCCACCGGCAAAGCCAGCAGCACGCCGGTAAAGCCAAACAGCTGGCCGCCAGCGAGAATGGCGAAGATAACCGCGACCGGGTGCAGACCGATGCGGTCACCCACCAGCATGGGTGTCAGCACCATGCCTTCGAGCAATTGACCGATCATGAACACCACGCCGATGCCGAGCAGCGGATAGGGATCGAGGCCGAACTGGAACAGCGCCGCGCTCAATGCCGCACCGATACCGACGATGAACCCCATATAGGGCACGATACTGGCCAGGCCGGCGAGCACGCCGATCAACAGCCCAAGCTCCAACCCCACCAGCATCAGGCCAACGGAATAAATCACGCTCAGCGCCAGCATCACCAGCAACTGGCCGCGCAGGAAGGCGCCGAGCACCTCATGGCATTCGCCGGCCAGCTTGACTACCAATCCCTCGCGTTGACGCGGCAGTAAACCTCGCACGCGTTCGACCAGCACATCCCAGTCACGCATCAGGTAGAAGCTCACCACCGGGATCAACAGCAGATTGCCCAGCCAGGCCAGCAGCGCCAGCCCCGAAGACGTGGCCTGGGCCAGCACCACCTTGAGCACGTCGGTGGTCTTGCCGATGTTGTCAGCGAATACCTGCTTGAGTTGCTCGAGCTGCAACAGGTCATCCTGCAATCCGAGGTGCGATTGCGACCAGGGCAAGGCGGTGCCCTGCAGCCAGTCGAGCATCTCCGGCGCCAGCTGATACAGGCGCACCAACTGCCGCCCGAGCATGGGCACCAGCACTAGCAGAAGAATCAGCAACAGCAGCGCGAACAGGGTGAACACCACGATCACGCCGCCGGTGCGCGACAGGCGATGCCGCTCGAGACGGTCGACCAGCGGATCACCCAGGTAGGCCAGCAGGATGCCCACCAGAAACGGGGAAAGAATCGGGTGCAGCAGATACAGGAGCCAGCCGAGCAGAAACAGCCCAGCCATCCATAGCCAGCGGGTGGAATCGGTCATGCTCGCGTCCTCGATGCGAAACGGCGCCCGAAAGGCGCCGTGAAACAGGGCTGTGACTAGCGGTGGAAATTCTACCAGCGAAAGCGCAGCTGATCGGTGCGCGGTTTCACCTGAGGGGCCTCTTCTGCGGGGCTCTGCTGCGGCCCCTGGACCGGCTCAGCGGCATCGAGCGGTTCGCTGACTTCCTGCAGTTGCCCCAGTGCCAGCTGCGCGCGCAACTGCTCCGGACTGGCGCTGACCTGATAAACCAGGCGCTGCCCATCGATTTCCTGTAGACGCGCGGCGAACGGCTCGAGGAGGCGCTCCAGCGCAGCAAAACGGCCCAGATCAGCGCCTTCGATCACCAGCGTCAGGCTTTGCGCCGCGCCAGGCTTGACGACAAAACGCGGGGCCAGACGCTCGGCCACCGCCAGCATCACCGCATCGGCCAGCGCGGCCTGATCGGCGGCCTCGGCCTTGCCCTGCTCACGTTCGTCTCCCAGCCACAGGCGCCAGGTCGCCTGCCAGTTGCCGCCGCTTTCGGCCGCCTGTACCGCCAGCAAAGCGTCGGCGCCATAGCGCTCGGACGCTTCGCGCAGCGCCTGCGGATCATTGGCCAGCAAGGCATCGGCACTGCCCAGCGCCTGCTCGCTCAGATCCGCCAGCGGCAAACGCAGTGGCAGGCCACGATGTTGCGCGGCATCGCGCAGCAGTGCTGATGCACCCTGGCTCTCGCCGACCAGTTGACTGCCTTCCGGCGACTCGTTGAGCCACCAGGCGAGAATGGCCGGACGGTTGGCCCCCCACAGGGCCAGCCCCGCCTGGCGTAATTGCCGGTCAGTGCTGGCTGGATCGAACTCAACCAGCAGTGCGTCGCCTTCGTAACCGTACTGGCTGACGATTTGCTGGGGGTCCTTGCGCAGCCCTTCCAGCGCCGAGTTCTGCAGCGCCTTGGCATCGCCGGTCAGGCGCAGCACCAGGGTCTGCAGGGCTTTCTGCATCGCCGCGTCACGGCTTTCCGGTTGCTGGTCCGCTACGGGTTCACGCACCTGATACAGGCCGGCAACCGGCGCGGCCAATGCCGGCAGGCTCAGGAGCGACACAAGGAAGAACATCAGGCGGACAGACAAACGCATGGGGCGGCTCTCGCGAAGGGATAATGGCGTGCGCAAAGGCCTATACCTTAAACAGCCGCCTCTGCCCCGGCAACCAGAGCCATTGCCTGCGACGAAGCGCATCCACGCGAGTGGCCGCTACCGGGCAAGCCTGATAAAATCGCGCGCCTTCGCCAGCCGGTACGCGCACCGGGCTCCTGAGAGCCTGCGCCACGTCGGCGCCTACACGAACTCCCCATCCAAAGGCCCGGATCTATGAGCAAGCAACCCTCCATCAGCTACAAGGACGCAGGCGTCGACATCGATGCCGGTGAAGCCCTGGTCGAGCGCATCAAAGGCGTCGCCAAGCGCACTGCCCGTCCGGAAGTCATGGGTGGCCTGGGCGGCTTCGGCGCCCTGTGCGAGATCCCGGCTGGCTACAAGCAGCCGGTGCTGGTGTCCGGCACCGATGGCGTCGGCACCAAACTGCGCCTGGCGCTGAACCTGAACAAGCACGACAGCATCGGCCAGGACCTGGTCGCCATGTGCGTCAACGACCTGGTGGTCTGCGGCGCCGAGCCGCTGTTCTTCCTTGACTACTACGCCACCGGCAAACTCAACGTCGACGTGGCTGCCACCGTGGTCACCGGCATCGGCGCCGGTTGCGAGCTGGCCGGCTGCTCCCTGGTCGGTGGTGAAACCGCCGAAATGCCGGGCATGTACGAAGGCGAAGACTACGACCTGGCCGGCTTCTGCGTCGGCGTGGTGGAAAAGAGCGAAATCATCGACGGCTCCAAGGTCGTCACCGGCGACGCGCTGATCGCCCTGCCCTCCTCCGGCCCGCACTCCAATGGCTACTCGCTGATTCGCAAGATCATCGAAGTCTCCGGTGCCGACATCGAGCAGGTGCAACTGGGCGGCAAGGCGCTGACCGACCTGCTGATGGCGCCGACCCGCATCTACGTCAAGCCGCTGCTCAAGCTGATCAAGGACACCGGCGCGGTCAAGGCCATGGCCCACATCACCGGCGGCGGCCTGCTGGACAACATCCCGCGCGTACTGCCGCAAGGCGCCCAGGCGGTGATCGACGTAGCCAGCTGGAATCGCCCGGCCGTGTTCGACTGGCTGCAGGAACAAGGCAACGTCGACGAGCACGAAATGCACCGCGTGCTGAACTGCGGCGTCGGCATGGTCATCTGCGTCGCCCAGGATCAGGTCGAGGCAGCCCTGGCCAGCCTGCGCGCCAGCGGCGAGCAGCCCTGGGTCATCGGTCAGATCACCGAAGCGGCCGAAGGCGCGGCTCAGGTTCAGTTGAACAACCTGAAAGCCCACTGATGCCCTGCAATGTCGTCGTCCTGATCTCCGGGTCAGGCAGCAACCTGCAAGCGCTGATCGACAGCCTCGGCCACGACGGCAATCCGGCTCGCATCGCCGCGGTCATCTCCAACCGCGCCGATGCCTATGGTCTGCAACGGGCGCAACGGGCCGGCATCGCTACCGAACTGCTTGACCACAAGCAGTTCGACGGCCGCGAAGCCTTCGATGCGGCCCTGATCCTGGCCATCGATGCCCATCAGCCCGATCTGGTGGTGCTGGCCGGCTTCATGCGCATTCTTACGCCGGGCTTCGTTCAGCACTATGCTGGGCGCCTGCTGAACATCCACCCCTCGCTGCTGCCCAGGCACAAGGGGCTGCATACGCACCAGCGAGCGCTGGAGGCTGGCGACAGCGAGCACGGCTGCAGCGTGCACTTCGTCACCGAGGAACTCGATGGTGGCCCTCTGGTCGTACAAGCTGTGCTGCCAGTGACGGCAGACGACACGGCCGAAAGCCTGGCCAGTCGCGTGCATCAGCAGGAACACCAGATCTATCCCCTGGCCGTACGCTGGTTTGCCGAAGGCCGCTTGCGTCTCGGCGTCCGAGGCGCAATGCTGGATGGCCAGCCGCTACCCGCCAGCGGCCACCTGATTCGAACCTAGGAGACTCTATGCGTCGTGCCCTGCTGTTCGCCATGACACTGTTCGCCCTGCCAGCCCTCGCCGAGGACCTGCAGCCTTTCTCCGCCAGCTATACCGCCGACTGGAAGCAGCTGCCGGTAAGCGGCAGCGCCGAGCGCAGCCTCAAGCACGAGGACGACGGTCGCTGGACACTCAATTTCGAGGCCTCGATGCTGGTCGCCGGCCTGACCGAAGAAAGCACCTTCCGCGTCGACAACGGAGCCCTGCTACCGCTGACCTATCGCCTCAACCGCAGCGGCCTGGGCAAGGGCAAGAAGGTCGAGCAGGACTTCGACTGGGAGCAGAAGCAGGTTATCGGCAACGACCGTGGCGATGCCGTAACCTTTCCCCTCAACCGCGGCCTGCTGGACAAATCGACCTACCAGATCGCCCTGCAGCAGGACGTTGCAGCCGGCAAGAAGAGCGTGAGCTACCAGGTGGTCGATGGTGATGAAATCGAAACCTACGACTTCCGTGTGCTGGGCGAGGAAGTGGTACGCACCAAGGCCGGCCTGATCGATTCGATCAAGGTCGAGCGTGTGCGTGACCCCACGCAGAGCACCCGCAAGACCGTACTGTGGTTCGCCAAGGATTGGGGCCACCTGCTGGTGCGCCTGCATCAGGTGGAAACCGACGGCAAGGAATACCAGATCATGCTCAAGGAAGGCACAGTCGCCGGTAAGGCAGTGGAAGGCCGCCGCGACTGATTGGCGCACGAACAAAAAACCGGGCAAATGCCCGGTTTTTTATTGGCCATCAAGGCGCTGATCGGGCAGCGCCCGATAAGTATCAGTCCTGACTCATCGCACCAATCCTGTGAATCGACAGGTCGGCGCCGTTGTACTCCTCTTCCTGACTCAGGCGAATGCCCAGGGAAGTCTTGAGCAGGCCATACACCGCAAAGCCGCCGACCAACGCGATCACCACACCCAGCGCCGTGCCGATCATCTGGCTGGCCAGGCTCACGCCACCCAGGCCGCCAAAGGCTTCGAGCCCGAAAATGCCGCAGGCGATACCGCCCCAGACGCCGCATAGGCCATGCAATGGCCACACGCCGAGCACGTCGTCGATCTTCCACTTCACCTGAGTCGCGGTAAAGGCCCAGACGAACAGCGCACCGGCGATAGCGCCCGTGGCCAGTGCGCCGATCGGGTGCATCAGATCCGAACCGGCGCAGATCGCCACCAGGCCGGCGAGCGGGCCGTTGTGCAGGAAGCCAGGGTCGTTACGACCGACCGCCAGCGCCGCGACGGTACCGCCGACCATGGCCATCAGCGAGTTGACGGCCACCAGGCCGCTGACGCCTTCGAGCGTCTGCGCGCTCATCACGTTGAAGCCGAACCATCCGATGATCAGGATCCATGATCCCAGCGCCAGAAATGGAATGTTCGACGGTGCCATGGCCACCAGCTTGCCGTCGCGGTAACGACCATTGCGGCGACCGAGCAGCAGCACCGCACCGAACGCCAGCCAGCCGCCCATGGCATGCACCACCACCGACCCGGCGAAGTCATGGAAGCCTGCACCGAAGCGCGTTCCGAGCCAGGCCTGCACACCGTAGTTGGCGTTCCAGATCATGCCCTCGAAGAAGGGATAGACGAAGGCCACGATCAACACCGTGGCGCATAGCTGCGGGCCGAACTTGGCGCGCTCGGCAATGCCACCGGAGATGATCGCCGGAATCGCGGCGGCGAAGGTCAGCAGAAAGAAAAACTTCACCAGGCCATAGCCATGGTGTTCGGTCAGCACAGCGGCCGGCTCAAGGAAGTGGATGCCATAGGCGACCCAGTAACCGATGAAGAAGTACGCCAGCGTGGAAATGGCGAAGTCCGAAAGAATCTTCGACAGCGCATTGACCTGGTTCTTCTGCCGTACCGTACCTACTTCGAGGAAGGCGAAACCGGCATGCATGGCCAGGACCATGATCGCACCCAGCAGGATGAACAGAGTATTGGAGCCGTGAATCAGCGTGGCCACGGCACTATTGATGTTTTCCATCGAAGAATGAAAACTCCGGAGGCAGAGGAAAAGGCACCAAACCAAGGCATCTCTCGAAAATTCGCACCACAATGCAGCCAGACTGCAGGGTACGCCCCCGAAGAGTGCCGACAGGCGGCCCTGAAATGGCGCCACCGAAATCGACTGATCGATGCTTATTTCTTTTTAATCAAGTGGTTATGCGCGAAACAGACCATCCTGAGCCAAACCCGAAAGGCCCCATTGCAGGGCATCGCTGGCTTTCGCGCACCAGCAAAATGCAATCGCCATACCAAACGCCAAACCGGTCACTCTGCGACTATTCTTGTGGAACCCTGGCGCCGCCGAGCACTCGTAAACCATACATACCCAATGCAGAGGACTGCTCGCCATGCCAAACAAAGCCGCTATTTCAAGCACCAAGGACGCCCTGCTGGATGAATTCCAGGCTCTGGTCAGCGACACCGAGAAGCTCCTGCAACATTCCGCCAGCCTCGCCGGTGAACAGGCCGAAGCCCTGCGCGACGATATTCGCAGCAGCCTGGGCCGCGCCCGGGAAACCCTGCATGATGCCGAGGCCAGCCTGCGTCAGCAGGGCAAGGTCGCCGTCGACGCCACCGAAGAGTACGTCCACAAGCATCCGTGGCAGGCCGTCGGCGTAGCAGCCGCTGTCGGCCTGGTGCTCGGCCTTACGATGAGCCGTCGTTGACAGCGCCCATGTCCAAGGACTCTTCAGCCCGTCGTCTAGGGGCAGCGCTGCTCGGCCTGTTGCAAGGCCACATCGCGCTGATCGCCCATGAACTGGAGGACCAGCGCAACCAGGCACTGCGTGCGCTGCTGCTCGGGGGCCTGTGCTTCAGTTTTGCTCTGCTTCTGTTGTTCGGTTTGTCCGTTCTGTTGTTGGTCATCTTCTGGGACAGCCACCGCCTGGCAGTGGCCATCGGGTTGTGTGTGTTCCATGGAGCGGGCCTGCTAGCCTGCGGTACCTGGCTGGTGCAGAGCTTGCGGAACGCTGAAGCGCCTTTCAGCGCGACGCTGGAAGAATTGCAACGAGATAAGGAGCAACTGTTGCCATGACCACTCCAACCATGCCCCCAGGCGCGTCACCGCGCGAGATGCGCAAGGCCGTGCTGCGTATGCGCCTGGAAATGCGCCGCCAGGAGGTTCGCCATGAAGCGTTGCAGCTCACCAGCCCGCTACGCCAGGCTCGTGACTACGGACAACGCTTGCGCCAGGGTACTGCACCATTCTGGCTCGCAGGTGGAGCAGCGACGCTGACCGCGTTGCTGGTTCGCAAGCGGGGCATGCGTAGCTTGTTGCGCCTGGCGCTGCTGGTCATTCCGTTGCTTCGGCACCGTCCCATGAGGTAGCAAATACGGCCACCCTTGCGAGGAGTGGCCGTAATCTTGCTTGGTCGAGCAGTCTGCCGCTTCATGCGGCCAACTGCTCGCAGCTAAGGACATTCAGTGCTCGACGGACAGCCATTCGCCGTCTTCCAACCCTTCATCGACACGGCCACTGGCCGCATAGCTGGCGTTGAAGCGCTGGCCCGGCTGCGCGATGGCAGTGGTCAGGAGCGTTCAGCTGGCCACCTCTTCGCTGATCCGAAAACGCCCACCGCAGCCCTGCGGCGCCTGGACCGCCAAGTCCGTGAAGATGCGCTGCGGCGCTTTGGCGAAGCCCCCAGCGACTGGTTTCTCAGCCTGAACATTTCGCCGCGCTGGATCAGCCTGTTGCGCCCCGCCCAACCCCTTCCCAGTCTGATTCAACTCCAGCGCAGCTGTATCGACCCCGCGCGCATCGTCTTCGAAATAACCGAACTGGGTGGCGCCCGACAGCGGCTGCCCGACGTGGTCGCGCGCTACCGTGAAGCCGGCGCGCGTATCGCCATCGACGACTTCGGTGCCGGCTACTCGCAGCTCGACCGCGTGCTGGCCTTGCAGCCGGACATCCTCAAGCTGGACATGCGCCTGTTTCAGGAAGCGGCGCGTGGCGGCCCCAGCGGCGAGGTGGTCAAGGCCCTGGCGCAGATGGCGGAGAAAACCGGCTGCTGGATCATCGCCGAAGGGGTGGAGACCGAAGCCGAACTGAACTTCGCCCTGGAGTGCGGCGCACGCTATGTGCAGGGTTTTCTCTTCGCCAAGCCCGAGCGGGAGCTGTTCGCCAGCGATGCCTTCGTCGGCCGTTTCGCACGTTTGCGCGACAGCTACGTGCAGCAGAAACTTGCCGAGCGTGCGCGTCTGCTCAACCTGCGCCAGCAGTTGACCGAACTGATGGCCGAGCTGCGGGCCTGGGCCGAAAGCGGTGCTGCGGCGAGCAGCCTGCGCGCACCGAATAACTATCCCTGGCTGCTGCGCACCTATCAGTGCGACCGCCATGGCACCCAGCTGACGCCGAACCTGGAATGGCGCCAGCACGCCTGGCAGGCAGATGACCGCTACCTCGGCCACAACTGGTCGTGGCGCCCCTACTTCTATCAACTGCTGGCCGAAGGCTGGGAGGAACGGCGCCTGACCCTGTCCACCACCTACCGCGACGCCACCACCAACCAGTACTGCCTGACGGCTGGCCAGTTCATCGACAACGGTCGTCGCCTGCTGTTGGTGGACATCGACGCCGCCGGCCTGTAGCCAACCCGGGGTTGCAGGCAGCGGCACGAACAACCAAGCTAGGGGCCCGGATCAACCTGGCGAGGATCGGCCTTGGATTGGCACACCCTGCTCACCCGCGAACGTCTCGGCAAACCCGCGCCCGGCTCGGCAGAGCTCGGACGCAGCCCCTTTCACAAGGATCATGACCGCATCATCTTCTCCGGTGCCTTCCGCCGCCTGGGGCGCAAGACGCAGGTGCATCCGGTTTCCAGCAACGACCATATCCATACCCGCCTGACCCACTCGCTGGAAGTCAGCTGTGTCGGCCGCTCCCTGGCCATGCGCGTCGGCGAGATGCTGCGTGACGAACTGCCCCAGTGGTGCACGCCCAGCGATCTGGGCATGGTCGTGCAGTCGGCCTGTCTGGCTCACGACATCGGCAACCCACCGTTCGGCCATTCCGGCGAAGACGCCATCCGCCACTGGTTTCAGCAGGCCGCCGGGCGTGGCTGGCTGGATGCGATGAGCGATGCCGAGCGCTGCGACTTTCTCAATTTCGAAGGCAACGCCCAGGGCTTTCGCGTGCTCACCCAGCTCGAATACCACCAGTTCGACGGCGGCACACGGCTGACCTACGCGACCCTCGGCACCTACCTCAAGTACCCCTGGACGGCGCGCCATGCCGACGCCCAGGGCTACAAGAAACACAAGTTCGGCTGCTACCAGAGCGAGTTGCCGCTGCTCGAACAGATCGCCGCCAAGCTCGAATTGCCGCAGCTCGAGGCCCAACGCTGGGCGCGCCACCCACTGGTCTATCTGATGGAGGCGGCGGACGACATCTGCTACGGCCTGATCGACCTGGAAGACGGCGTGGAGATGGAGCTGCTCGATTACACCGAAGTCGAGGCGCTGCTGCTGGACCTGGTCGGCGATGATCTGCCGGAAACCTATCGCCAGCTCGGCCCCCGGGACTCGCGCCGGCGCAAACTGGCGATCCTGCGCGGCAAGGCCATCGAGCACCTGACCAACGCCGCCGCCAGCGCCTTCGTCGAGCAGCAGCAGGCAATGCTCAACGGCAGCCTGCAGGGCGATCTGGTCGAACACATGCACGGCGCGGCCAAGCGCTGCGTGCAGAGCGCGAAGTCACTGGCCCGGGAGAAGATTTTCCACGACAAGCGCAAGACGCTGCACGAGATCGGCGCCTACACCACGCTGGAAATCCTCCTCAATGCCTTCTGCGGCGCGGCGCTGGAACAGCACAGCGGACGCGCGCTGTCATTCAAGCATCGGCGCATCCTCGACCTGCTCAGCTATTACGCGCCTGAACCGGGCTGGCCGCTGTATCGCTCGTTCATGCGGGTGATCGACTTCATCGCCGGCATGACAGACAGCTACGCTACGGAAATGGCCAGGGAGATGACCGGCCGTTCGAGCCCGGTCTGACGAAAAGCGCACATGAAGAACCTGATTCGCAACAGCTTCACCTGGCATGCCGGCCCACCGGCCTGGGGCCCGGCCGTGGTGGCCGGGCTGGGCTGTGCACTGCCGCTACTGCTCGGTCTGTTCACTGCTCATAGCGGGTTTCTCTGGGCCTCGGCCGGCGCCTTGCAGGCCGCGCAGGCCAATCCGCTGCACCGCTTCGGCATGTTGCGCATGCTGCTGCTCACCGGGCTTGGTGCCTGCAGCGCGGGCCTGGGTTTCTGGGCCGGTAGTCACCCGCTGGTCAGCGTGGGCATTTTCGCCGCCTTCGGCCTGCTGCTGGCCTGGCTGCAGCGCTTCGGCAGCGAGGCCGGCAAGCTGGGTATCGGCCTGTGCATCTGTGTCTGCCTCGGCCAAGGGCAGTTCGGCATCGGCAATCTGCATAATCCCTACGCGGTGGCCATGCTGTTCACCCTCGGCGGGTTGTGGGTGATGTTGCTGGCCTTCGGCCTGCGCGGCCTCCATGGCCTGCGCATGTGGCCGTACATGCCGCGTTTTCTCGCCGTTCTCAAGGTACTCAAGCGCCACGCGCAGCGCCTGCCACGCCAGCAATGGCGCCTGCATGCGCTGGCCTGCATGCTGGCTTTCGCCGCCTCCGGGCTGATCGTCAACCTGGCCGGCCTGTCGCGTGGTTACTGGCTGACGCTGACCGTCATCAGCACGCTGCAGCTGGAGTTCCAGGGCAGCCTGGTACGCGCGCTGCAGGCCAGCCTGGCCAGTCTCGCCGCCGCCGGCCTGCTGATCCTCTTCGGTCACAGTCTGCAAAGCCCGCCAATGATGGTGATGACGCTGCTGGTACTGGTCATCCTCAGCCGCGCGTTGCAGGCCAATCACTACGGTTTGTTCGTGCTGCAGACCAGCCTGTGCTTCGTGCTCCTGGCGGAAAGCCTGTCGCAGGACTGGCACCTGGCCGAGGTGCGCCTGCTCAACGCGCTGATCGGTGTCGCCCTGACTCTGACCGTGGCCCTTCTGGTGCATGGCCTGCGCCTGCAACTGAACAAAACGGGCAAGAGCGAGGACGCCTCACAACAGCCCTTATAACGTTTAGGCAGATTCGTTCACTCTTCACTATGCTGTGGAAGCCTGCAGCGCCCGCAAGGAGTGAAGTGCGATGCTCAATACCGCCGTTGCGCGGGAACGCCGTTTCCCTCTGCACGTTCATATCAGTGTTCTGTTCACGCTTCTGCTGCTGTTCACCGGTGTCGTGCTGGGGTTGTTCAATTACCAGCAGACCAGCCGGCTGATTTTCTCCAGCAGCTCGACACTCTTCGAGCGCATCCAGCACGACGTGCAGCGCGATCTGGACAACACCTATCGCCCCATCCGCCACCTGCTCAGCCTGCTGGCGCTGCACCCGGCCGCCCAGGCGGAAACACTCGATGAACGTTTGGAAATGCTGCCGCTGTTCGTCCAGGCACTACGCGACAATCCCAAGCTGGCCTCGATCTATCTCGGCTACGAGGACGGCGACTTCTTCATGGTCAGGCCACTGCGCAGCGAGGCGCTCAAGCAGCTCTTCGACGCACCGGAAAACGCCGCCTATCAGGTCTGGACCATCGACCGCAGCAGCGCCGGAACCGAGAGCGACTATCTGTTCTACGACGGCTCGCTGAACCCGCTCAGCCGCCGCCAGAAGCTCAGCGAACCCTACGATCCGCGACAGCGCGATTGGTTCAAGCGCGCCCGCGGCGACGGCGGGCAGATCACCACCGCGCCCTACCTGTTCTTTTCCAGCCAGGAAATCGGCACCACCCTGGCCAGGCGCAGCGGGCTGACCACCGTACTCGGTGCCGACCTCACGCTCGACGATCTCTCCGCCACGCTGGCCACTCACCGTGTCACGCCCAACAGCCAAGTGGTGCTCGCCGACGCCGACGGCAACGCGGTGGCCTACCCGGAGAGCAACCGCCTGCTCAAGGAGGTCGAGGGCAAGGTATCGCTGGTCAAGGTCAGCGAACTCGACCCGGCGCTAGGTGAATTGCTGTCCGGCCACCTCAACGAACAGGACGAGGGCATTGTCGAACTGGCCAGACAACGCTGGGCAATGGCCCACCGGCACATTCAGGAAGGCGGCCCGCAGGGTCTGCATCTGGCGCTGCTGGTGCCCGAGCAGGAACTGTTGGCCGAGGCCTATCGCATCCGCTGGCAGGGCGCGTTGATCACTTTGACCACGCTGCTGCTGTGCCTGCCGCTGGGCTGGCTGACCTCGCGTCTGGTGGCCAAACCCCTGCGCAGCCTGGTGCAGGAAGCGCAGGCCATCCGCCGCTTCGACTTCAGCCACCCGGCCAGTGGCCGCTCGCCGATTCTCGAAGTCGACCAACTGGCAGTGTCGATGGGCAGCATGAAAGACACCCTGTCGAGCTTCCTCGACATCGCCGCCAGCCTTTCCGCGGAAACCCATTTCGACATGCTGATCAAACGGGTGATGGACGCCACCGTTTCCATCAGCGATGCGCAGGGCGGGCTGCTCTATCTGCTCGACAATGACAACGATAGACTGGAGCCCCAGGGACTGGTGATCGACGGTCAGAGCCGCAGCCTCGCCGAGCTGGGCATCCATGCACTGGCCCACGCAGATCCGACGCTACCCGCCTGGCTGCAACGCCCGGCCAGCGGCGGCGAAAGCGTTGCCACCTCCATCGGCTTCGATCAGGCGGGCGAATTTCAAGGACTGCTCTCGGCCATGGACAGCCCGCGCCTGCACTTGATCGCCGCCGGCCTGCACAACCGCCAGGGTGACACGGTCGGCGTACTGGTGCTGTTGCAACGCGATAGCGGCGAGAACAGCGAAAGCATGCTCAGCCGGGACCGGGTGGCCTTCGTCGACGCAGTCTCCGGCAGCGCCGCCCTGTGCATCGAGAGCCAGCGTCTGCTGGCCCGGCAGAAGCAACTGCTCGATGCCTTCATCCAGCTGATCGCCGGCGCCATCGATGCCAAGAGTCCCTACACCGGCGGCCACTGCCAGCGCGTGCCGGAAATCACCCTGATGCTGGCGCGCGCCGCAGCCGCGAGCGACGCACCCGAATTTCGTGACTACAACCCCAGCGACGAGGAATGGGAAGCACTGCATATCGCCGCCTGGCTGCATGACTGCGGCAAGGTCACCACCCCCGAATACGTGGTCGACAAGGCAACCAAGCTGGAAACCCTGTACGACCGTATTCACGAGGTGCGCATGCGCTTCGAGGTGCTCAAGCGCGATGCCTGGGTCGCCTACTGGCGTGGCCGCGCCGAAGGCGGAGACGACACCGCGCTGGCGGCCCTGCGCGACCAGCTGCTGAGCGATCTGGACGACGAATTCGCCTTCATCGCGCGCATCAACCTGGGTGGCGAGGCCATGGCCGATGCCGACCAGGCACGTCTCGGGCAGATCGCCGAAAGACGCTGGCTGCGCACTTTGGACAACCGCCTGGGCGTTTCCTGGGAAGAGGCCAAACGCCTGGAGCGCACGGCGACCGACGAACTGCCGGTGGAAGAGGCGCTACTGGCCGACCGCCTCGATCATCTGATCGAGCGGCCGGCTCAGGAGCTGATCGCGTCGGACAACCGCTGGGGCTTCAAGCTGGAGGTACCGCCCTACAAGTTCAACCGTGGCGAGTTGCACAACCTGAGCATCGCCCGCGGCACGCTGACGGCCGAGGAACGCTACATCATCAACCATCACATCGTGCAGACCATTCTGATGCTCGACCGCCTGCCTTTTCCCAGGCACCTGCAGAGCGTCACCGAGATCGCCGGCGGGCATCACGAAAAGATGGACGGCAGCGGCTATCCCAAGCGCCTGACGCGCGAGCAGATGAGCCTGCCGGCGAGGATGATGGCGATCGCCGATATCTTCGAAGCGCTAACCGCGGTGGATCGCCCGTACAAGAAGGGCAAGACGCTGTCGGAAGCGCTGAACATCATGGTAGGCATGTGCAAGGGGGCGCACATCGACCCGCAGCTGTTCGCTCTGTTCGTCCGTAGCGGCATCCATCGACGCTACGCCGAACGCTTCATGCGGCCCGAGCAGATCGATGAGGTAGACGAGCAGGCACTGCTGGAAAAGGCAGGCATTGTGTAGGAGCGGTTTTATTCGCGAATAAAGCGGAACGCCGCCCGTCCGCTCCTACAAGACCATGACCTGGATTGGCCGAACGCCGATCAAGCCTGGTTGATCGGGTTCTCCGGATACCAGACGTCCAACAGCGGACTGATTTCGTAGTTCTCCAGCTCGTCGCGGCCCTTGAGCCAGGCCTCGACGGCAGCGCGCTGCTCCTCGTTGACCGAGCCACGCTTGGCCAGGCAGACCAGACCGTAGTCTTCGCCACCGACGTAGTCCAGACCATTGCCGGCGATGGCCTGATCGAGGAACTGATCGACGAAGTCGTCGAGAGTCTGGTCGCTCAGGTCGGCCTTGAAGTTCAGGGTCAGCTCGAAGCCCAGCTCCTGGAATTCATCGACACAGAGCTTCTTGCGCAGACGGCGGGAACGGTTGGTCGCCATGAAACAATCCTCAAAGGTGATAACGCGCGGCACTCTAGCATTTTCGCCGGCCAAGCGCCCGTCTTGTGTTGCCTGGCACACCCGGGCACAGGTTGAACACCAGCTGTTTGCCGCGACGGTTTTAAACGGCTGGGGCCAACTACAGATCGGCTCTTGCGGCATAATGCCGGCAACTTTTCCCCGAGCCGGACGGTCGTTTGTCTGTCTCCCTCGTTGCTCCCGCCTGATTGCGGAAGGTTCCTGTCGATGATTCAGCGGTTTCGCCAACTGGCGCTGAGCGCCGTAATTCTCCCCCTCGCCCTCTCCTGCCATGCCGCCAGCGCCGCACTGCCTGCCAAGGTGGAACAGGCGCTGAAGGCCAACAAGATTTCCAACAACTCGCTGTCGGTGATGACCGTGCCGCTCGGCGGACAGACCGGCGGCCTGCAATTCAACGCCGATGTCTCGGTCAACCCGGCATCGACCATGAAGCTGGTGACCACCTATGCGGCACTTGAACTGCTGGGCCCAAATCATCAGTGGAAGACCGAGTTCTATGCTGACGGCCCACTGAAGGAGGGCGTACTGCATGGCAACCTCTACCTCAAAGGTGGCGGCGACCCAAAACTGAACATGGAAAAACTCTGGCTGCTGCTGCGTGACCTGCGCATCAACGGCGTGCGCCAGGTCCAGGGCGATCTGGTGCTGGATCGCGGTTTCTTCGTCGCACCGCAGTTGCCCGCCTTCAACGACGACGGTGGCGACGCCAACAAACCCTTCCTGGTCAAACCCGACTCGCTGCTGGTCAACCTCAAGGCGCAACGTTTCATCACCCGTGCCGAAGACGGCAAGGTGAGCATCGCCATGGACCCGCCCATCGCCTCGGTGCGTATCGACAATCAGGTCCGCCTGCTCAAGGCAGCCAAGTGCCCATCCTGGCCGGACATTCGTTACAACGCAGTGGAAGAGTTCGACGGCACCACCCTGATCGTCAGCGGCCAGCTCGCCGAAGGCTGCAGCGCGCAGACCTACCTGTCGCTGCTCGATCACCCCAGCTACGCAGCGGGTGCGGTACGCGGCATCTGGCAGGAGCTGGGCGGCAAGATTCTCGGCAAGGACCGCCAGGGCTCCGTTCCGGAAGACGCCCGCATGCTGGTTCGCGCCTTCTCGCCCGATGTGGTGGAGATCGTCCGCGACATCAACAAGTACAGTAACAACACCATGGCCCGGCAGCTGTTTCTCAGCATCGGGGCGCAGTTCCGCACCGAAGCCGACCAGGATGACTCCATGGCCGCGCAGCGGGTGATTCGCAGCTGGCTGGCACGCAAGGGCATCACCGCACCGCATCTAGTGATGGAGAATGGCTCCGGCCTGTCGCGCGCCGAGCGCATCAGCGCACGGGAGATGGCTCTGATTCTCCAGGCTGCCTGGCGCAGCCCGTACGCCGCCGAGTTCCGCAGCTCGATGCCGCTGGTGGCGATGGACGGCACCATGCGCAGGCGTCTGCAACGCACACCGCTGGTGGGCGAGGCGCATATCAAGACCGGTACGCTGAACAACGTGCGCGCCATCGCCGGCTACAGTCGCGACAGCAATGGCCAGGACTGGGCCGTGGTCGCCATCCTCAATGACCCGAAACCCTGGGGCGCCACCTCGATTCTCGATCAGGTGTTGCTGGAAACCTACAAACAGCCCAAGCGCTGACGCTTTTGTAGCCCGGATGCAATCCGGGGCTCTTTTGAACCTGAGCCCCGGATTGCATCCGGGCTACGCAGTCAGCGTGCGGTGAAACGCCAGGCGCGGTGGATCTTCGGGTTACGGGCGAAGTCCGGATCCAGGGTCTGCGCGCTGATCTCCTCGACCTGATAACGCGCCACCAGACTCTCGTCGAGCTGGAACTTGCGGAAGTTATTGGAGAAGTACAGCACGCCGCCACGGGCCAGACGCGCCATGGCCAGGTCGAGTAACTCGACGTGGTCGCGCTGCACATCGAACACGCCTTCCATGCGCTTGGAGTTGGAGAAAGTCGGCGGGTCGATGAAGATCAGATCGTACTCGCCGCGATCCTCGCCCAACCAGGCCATCACATCGCCCTGCTCCAGGCGGTGCTTGTCGGAAAAACCGTTGAGCGACAGATTACGCCGCGCCCAGTCCAGGTAGGTTTTCGACAGATCGACGCTGGTCGTGCTGCGCGCCCCGCCCTTGGCCGCATGTACGGTGGCCGTGGCGGTGTAGCAGAACAGATTGAGGAAACGCTTGCCGGCCGCCTCGCGCTGAATGCGCAGGCGCAACGGACGGTGATCGAGGAACAGCCCGGTGTCCAGATAGTCGGTGAGGTTGACCAGCAGCTTGACGCCGCCTTCGCTCACCTCCATGAACTGTCCCTGGGCAGCCTGGCGCTGATACTGCTTGGTGCCGGCCTGGCGCTCGCGACGTTTGATTGCCACCCGGTTCTGCGCCACACCCAGCGCCTGCGGGATCGCCGCCAGGGCATCGAGCAGGCGCGCCTGCGCCTTGTCCGGATCGACCGAGCGCGGCGCAGCGTATTCCTGCACATGCACCCAGTCAGCATAGAGGTCGACCGCCAGGGCATATTCCGGCATGTCGGCATCGTACAGCCGGTAGCATTCGACGCCTTCGCGGCGCGCCCACTTGCCCAGTTGCTTGAGGTTCTTCTGCAGGCGGTTGGCGAACATCTGCCCGCCCTCGCTCAGGCGTGCCTGCTCGACCGGCGCAGGTGCCGGCTTGATCGGATTGCCGTTGCGATTGAGTTTGGGCGCCTCGGCCTGCAACTCATTCTGCTCACGTTCACGCTCGCGTTGCTCCGCTGTGCGCCGCTCACCGGTGACGAACTGTTCGGTCTGCACCTTGATCAAAAGCAGCTTGCAGGCCAATGCACCGTTCCAGAAGGCATACTGCTTGTGGCTGCGCAGGCCCATGCGCTTGCCCAGTTCCGGCGCCCCGGTGAATACCGCCGCCTCCCAGCCCAGGCAGGCCTGACGCAGGCGCTCGCCGAGGTTCTGATAGAGGTACAGCAGGCTGGCTTCATCGCCCAGACGCTCACCATAGGGCGGGTTGCTGATCACCAGGCCTTTCTGATTCTGGTCCGGACGAGGCTCGAAACTGCCCAGTTCGCCCTGATAGATCTTCACCCAGTCGGAGAGGCCTGCGCGCTCGACGTTGTTGCGCCCAGGCTGGATCAGGCGCGGGTCTGCTTCATAACCGCGAATCCACAGTGGCGGCTTGGCCAAGCCCGCCGCCGCGCGCTGCTCGGCCTCGGCATGCAATTTCTTCCAGATGGCCGGCACGTGGCCGAGCCAGTTGGAGAAGCCCCAGCGTTCGCGTTTGAGGTTGGGCGCGATGTCGGCGGCCATCAATGCGGCCTCCACCAAGAAGGTGCCCACGCCGCACATCGGGTCGGCCAGTGCGCCACCTTCGGCTGCAATGCGCGGCCAGCCGGCGCGGATCAGCACCGCAGCGGCCAGGTTCTCCTTCAGCGGCGCGGCACCCTGCTGCAGGCGATAACCGCGCTGGTGCAGGCTATGCCCGGACAGATCCAGAGAAAGCACCGCCTCACCACGATCCAGGCGCAGATGTACGCGCAAATCAGGGTTGAGCTTGTCGACGCTGGGACGCTCGCCCCCGGCCGTGCGCAGCCGGTCGACGATCGCATCCTTGACCTTGAGTGCACCGAAGTGGGTGTTGTCGATGCCCGAGCCATTGCCGCTGAACTCCACTGCCAGGCTGCCGGCGGGCTCAAGATGGTCGCGCCAGTCCACTGCCTTGACGCCTTCGTACAACTCGTCGGCGTTGTTCATGGCAAAGCGCGACAGCACCAGCAACACACGGTTGGCCAGTCGCGACCAGAGGCACAAGCGGTAGGCGACTTCGATCTCGGCATGACCGCGGACTGCAGCGGTCTGCTCGCGAGCCTCCTCCAGCCCGAGCGCTTTGGCTTCTTCCAACAACAGGCCTTCGAGCCCCTTGGGGCAAGTCAGCACGATTTCGTAACGATCAGACATGGATGTTCCGCTGCCTATGGCAATCAGGGAGGTGCTTCGGCGCACCTCGACTCAAAATAAGTGACAAAAGGTCACAGTGCGACCCTTCGTCGGAATAAGTAAGCACTCTCATTTGCACTAGCAAATTGAGGGCATCGGTGCGCACAGCCAGCTATGGCGCCGCCTGGCCGAGCGACGCCTGACCTATCTCAAGCGTCCTTATGGCCACACCCTCACTTAGGTTACGCCCTTATGACAAATCGATCATTCACAGCCCCCGGTGCATTCGTTAGAACACTACCTAAGGCTTTCGCTGCAATGGCGAAGGCGCAGAAAGTTCGCCACGCCGGCAGCGGACTTTCGTAGGCAGAAAAATTTCTGCCTGGCCTTGCCACAAGGCCAACGGGACATAACAGTCAACAGTGAGGGCAACACCCTATGAGAAGACTTAAGCGTGATCCGTTAGAAAGAGCTTTTTTGCGCGGCTATCAATACGGCATCAATGGTAAATCCCGCGAACTCTGCCCCTTTACCCTACCTTCGGTTCGTCAGGCCTGGCTCAATGGCTGGCGTGAGGGCCGTGGCGACAACTGGGATGGGCTGACCGGCACAGCCGGTATTCATCGACTCAACGAACTTCACGCTGTCGGCTAATACAGGATCACTCCCGACTTCACCATGCCGACCCCCTCCGGGCGGCGGGCGCAAGCCCAAGGGCTCCTTCGGGAGCCCTATTTATTTACGCAGCGCAGCAATCGCATCCACGGCCTCGCGGATCAGCGCCGGCCCCTTGTAGATGAATCCCGAATAGATCTGTACCAGGCTCGCCCCCGCAGCGATCTTCTCCGCTGCGTGCCTGCCCTCGGTGATACCGCCTACCGCGATGATCGGTAAACGGCCGGACAACTCGCCAGCCAGCACCTTGACGATGTGCGTGCTCTTGTCACGCACCGGCGCGCCCGACAGGCCGCCGGCCTCGTCGCCATGAGCCAGCCCTTCGACGCCTTCACGGCTGAGCGTGGTGTTGGTGGCGATCACCGCATCCATGTCGGCGCCCAGCAGGGCCGATGCCACCAGCGCGGTTTCTTCGTCGCTCATGTCCGGGGCAATCTTGATCGCCAGTGGTACGCGCTTGCCGTGCTCCTGTGCCAGATCCTCCTGGCGACGACGCAGCGCCTCGAGCAGCTCCTTGAGCGAGTCACCGAACTGCAGGCTGCGCAGCCCCGGAGTATTCGGCGAGCTGACGTTGACGGTGACATAGCTGGCGTGGGCGTAGACCTTGTCCAGACAGGCCAGGTAATCGTCCACCGCGCGTTCGACCGGGGTGTCGAAATTCTTGCCGATGTTGATACCCAGCACCCCCTTGAACTTGGCTGCCCGGACCCGAGCGAGCAGATGATCGACGCCGTGGTTGTTGAACCCCATGCGATTGATCACCGCCTCGGCCTCCGGCAGACGGAACAGCCGCGGTTTGGGGTTACCCGGCTGCGGACGCGGCGTCACGGTGCCGATCTCGACGAAGCCGAAGCCGAGCTGAGCGAAGCCATCAATGGCATCGCCGTTCTTGTCCAACCCCGCCGCCAGACCGACCGGATTGGCGAACTGCAAGCCCATCACGTTCACCGGCAGACTGGCCGGCGCCTTGGTCAGCAGGCCATTGAGCCCCAGCCGGCCACCGGCACCGATCAGATCGATGGACAGCTCGTGAGAGGTTTCCGGGGACAGTTTGAACAACAGCTCGCGGGCCAGGGAGTACATGGGCAGGCTCAGCTCGACAGGTAGAGGGTTGGCAGGCCGGCGATTATAGCTGCGCAGGCATCGCCTGCGCGAGGCAAGCGCGCCAGATCAGTCCAAAGGGCGTAAGCTCAGCAACTCACCGGTATCGTTGAACTCCAGCACGAAGGAACCATGAATGCCGGTATGAGTCAGATACGGCCGCAGATGGTGGGCCGGCAAACTGACCCGGCGCCCGTCACGGCTTTGCGCCATAATGCGGTTGGCATGGCCACGGTAGATGGCCTGCAATCGTTCGGCCGATAACGCAATATCCAGCACCAAGCTGGGCATGGAGGCACCCTCGCAAATGAATGCGGCTATTTTGCCACAGACCTGCACAGCAGCTGGCGCTCTTACGCCGCGCTACGCTTTATGGGCAACAGTCGTCCGCGTCTGCCACACTGCAGTAGACGCTTCAGGAGCGATCTGCCGGCCATGAGCCTGTCCGAATCTTCAACCCTCAGCAGCCGCCTGGCCGCTCTTGCTCAACGCATGGGCTTGCTCGGCCGTGGCTCACGGCAGATTTTTGCCAGAGCTAGTGCCCTGCGCTTGCCGTTCAAACCGCTACCCGCGATGGTCGAAAGCATCTGCTGGCACCAGGGCCCGCAATTGCAGCTTCTGCTCAATCTGCCGCGCGGTGCGCTCTCCGGCCCGGTACAGGAAGACAAGGCCCAGGCCCACGCAGCCCTGACTCAGGTGGTGGAGGCGCAAACTCAGCACCTGCCAGCCTATGACCTGCGCATGATCGATGGTTTCGCCTGCGCCACTCCCGCACCAGGCTATGCATGCTTCGAAGACTATGCTGCGAGCGAACACTGCAAGCAGGTGCGCATCATCAGCTACAAGGATTTCGTCAGAACCATCAGCCTGGCGTTGCCGCGCTTCCTCGCTGGAGAGCCGATCGAACTGCGCCAGGCCAACTGGCGAGGCTCACGCACCTTCTGGTCAGGTGAAACGCAAGGCGAGTCGTTCGCCGGAGCGATCGCCTACGCACGCCGACGCGGGCTGGACGTGCAACTGCCAGCCAATCTGGTGCGTTATCGATTGAACGAAACAGGCCTGAATGACCTGCAGAGTCGTTATCACGTACTGGCCATGCCCGAGGCCGCCTGGAGCGATCCAAGCTTCATGGGGCTGCTACTGGACAATGCCATCCCCTACGCGCGACTGTCGTTGCTGAAGAAAGTCGGCACACCGGAATTCCTCATGCTGCCCAAGGAGCACCAGGACGCCACTGCTTTGGGCGAAGGTTTGCGCCTGGCCGGCGCTCCCGACGTACCGGAGCATCTACACAAGCTGAGCGTTCAACCTGAAGACGCGGAGTGACGAACTACTCATCACAACCGCGCAGCAAACGCCCGATCATATCCAGCGAATAACCACGGTAAGCTAGAAATCGGCCCTGCTGGGCACGTTCGCGAGCATCGCCGGGAAGCCGACCGGAGAACTTGCGCTGCCAGGTTGCACGCAGTTGCTCGAACCAGTCGATGCCACTTTCGCGCAGCGCCTGATCGATATCGCTGCGCGCCAGCCCACGCTGGCCGAGCTCTTCGCGGATACGCTGCGGACCATAACCGGCACGCGCCCGATAGGCGACGAAGCTCTCCAGATAGCGGGCTTCCGACAGCAGCCCTTCTTCCGACAAGCGCTGCAGGGCAGTCTCGATCATCTCTTCGGGAGCGCCGCGCTTGCGCAACTTGCGCGTCAGCTCGACGCGGCCATGCTCACGTCGCGCCAGCAGATCCATGGCCGCTCGCCTGACGGCGAGCGGGTTATCCAGTACGACGGTCATGCGTTGAGGGCTTAGAAGTCGACTTCTGCGTCAGCCAGATCGTCGGCGGAGGCTTTCGCCGGAGCGCTGCTGACCAGCAACTTCTGGCGAATCTGACCTTCGATCTCGCGGGCCACGGCCTGATTTTCTTCCAGGTACTTGGCGGCATTGGCCTTGCCCTGACCGATCTTGTTGCCCTGATAGCTGTACCAGGCGCCCGATTTCTCGACCAGGCCCTGCTGCACGCCCAGATCGATGATCTCGCCGTTACGGTAGATGCCCTTGCCATACAGGATCTGGAACTCGGCCTGACGGAACGGCGGTGCGACCTTGTTCTTGACGATCTTCACGCGGGTTTCGCTGCCCACTACTTCTTCGCCTTCCTTCACCGCACCCGTGCGGCGGATGTCCAGACGGACCGAGGAGTAGAACTTCAGCGCGTTACCACCGGTGGTGGTTTCCGGGCTGCCGAACATCACGCCGATCTTCATACGGATCTGGTTGATGAAGATCACCAGGCAGTTGGCGTTCTTGATGTTGCCGGTGATCTTGCGCAGCGCCTGGCTCATCAGTCGGGCCTGCAGGCCGACGTGCATGTCGCCCATTTCCCCTTCGATTTCTGCCTTGGGTACCAGCGCTGCCACGGAGTCGACGATGATCACGTCGATGGCATTGGAGCGCACCAGCATGTCGGTGATTTCCAGCGCCTGCTCGCCGGTGTCCGGCTGCGACACCAGCAGGTCATCGACATTGACACCGAGCTTGCCGGCATAATCCGGATCCAGCGCATGTTCGGCGTCGACGAAGGCGCAGGTGGCGCCCAGCTTCTGCGCCTCGGCGATAACCGACAGGGTCAGGGTCGTCTTACCTGAGGATTCAGGACCGTAGATCTCGACGATACGGCCTTTCGGCAAACCGCCAATGCCCAGAGCAATATCCAGACCCAGCGAGCCGGTGGAAATGGCCGGGATCGCCTGACGCTCATGATCGCCCATGCGCATGACCGCGCCCTTGCCGAACTGCTTCTCGATCTGACCCAGGGCAGCCGCCAAAGCGCGCTTCTTGTTCTCGTCCATTACATCCTCACGTATTCACAAGGGCCTAAGCGGCCGCCAACAACTGTATAAGTAGCCAGTATTATTCCACAGGGCAAGTCGCCCGCCTACCCCAATGCCGGATTTTCCTCTGCCAACAGGCGCAGAAGCCCGGCCAGCGCGGCCTCGACCGTTTGTCGGCGTACCTCGTCGCGACCTCCGGCAAACTGCTTGCGCAGGCTGTAAAGGCGCTCGCCGTCTCCCCAGGCCAACCAGACAGTACCGACCGGCTTCTCCGGCGAGCCGCCATCTGGACCCGCCACGCCACTGACGGCAACAGCGTAGCGTGCCCCGCTGTGCCCCTGGGCGCCGCGCACCATGGCTTCCACTACCTCCTGACTGACCGCGCCGACGCTGGCGAAAAGCTCGGCGCAGACTTCCAGTTGCCTGGTTTTCTGTGCGTTGGAGTAAGTCACGTATCCAGCCTCGAACCAGGCCGAGCTACCCGGTATGCGGGTAATCGCCTCGGCAATACCGCCACCGGTGCACGATTCTGCAGTGCTGACCTGAGCGGCCTGCACCTTCAGCGCCTGGCCGAGCTGCTCGGCCAACTGACTGATTCTGTCCATGTTCGCCTCCTTATCGAGTGCCCCACCCTACACATCTTGCGCCAGCAGTGGAAATGGCCATGACGGACAGCCGGCACAACACAGCGGCCAGCGATATCGCCGGCGTTTCGGGGTCCACGGCAAAGGCGAAGTATGGGAAGATTCCCCGTTTCGTCACACCCACCGCACGTAAGGCCCGGCATGACCGATCTCTCCGCACACACCCCGATGATGCAGCAGTACTGGAAGCTGAAGAACCAGCACCTGGACCAGTTGATGTTCTATCGCATGGGTGACTTCTACGAAATTTTCTATGAAGACGCGAAGAAGGCGGCGAAGCTGCTGGACATCACCCTGACCGCTCGCGGTCAGTCGGCCGGCCAGTCGATCCCCATGTGCGGCATCCCCTTCCACTCGGTTGAAGGCTATCTGGCCAAGCTGGTCAAACTTGGCGAATCGGTGGTGATCTGCGAGCAGATCGGCGACCCGGCCACCAGCAAGGGGCCGGTGGAGCGCCAGGTGGTACGCATCATCACTCCCGGCACCATCAGCGACGAAGCCTTGCTCGACGAACATCGCGACAACCTGCTGACTGCCGTCCTCGGTGACGAGCGCCTGTTCGGCCTGGCCGTGCTGGACATCACCAGCGGCCGCTTCAGCGTTCAGGAAATCAAGGGCTGGGAAAACCTGCTGGCCGAACTGGAGCGCCTGAGCCCCGCCGAACTACTGATCCCGGACGACTGGCCACAGGGCCTGCCCGCCGAGAAGCGCAAGGGCTCGCGACGCCGCGCGCCCTGGGATTTCGACCGCGACAGCGCCTTCAAGAGCCTGTGCCAGCAGTTCGGCACCCAGGACTTGAAGGGCTTCGGCTGCGAGAACCTGACCCTGGCCATCGGCGCCGCCGGCTGCCTGCTGGCCTATGCCAAGGAAACCCAGCGCACCGCCCTGCCGCACCTGCGCAGCCTGCGCCATGAGCGCCTGGACGACACGGTGATCCTCGACGGCGCCAGCCGCCGCAACCTAGAGCTGGACATCAACCTTTCAGGTGGCCGCGACAACACCCTGCAATCGGTCATGGATCGCTGCCAGACCGCCATGGCCAGCCGCTTGCTGGGCCGCTGGCTGAACCGCCCGCTGCGCGACCGCGCGGTGCTGGAGGCGCGTCAGAACGCCATCACCTGCCTGCTCGACGGTTACCGCTTCGAGACGCTGCAGCCGCAGCTCAAGGAAATCGGCGATCTGGAACGCATCCTTGCCCGCATCGGCCTGCGCAACGCTCGCCCGCGCGATCTGGCTCGCCTACGCGATGCCCTGGCTGCGCTGCCCGAGCTGCAACAGGCGATGACCTCGCTGGACACACCGCACCTGCAAAAACTCGCCACTACCGTTGCCACCTACCCTGAGCTGGCCGACCTGCTGTCCCGCGCCATCATCGACAATCCGCCGGCAGTCATTCGCGATGGCGGCGTGTTGAAGACCGGCTTCGACGCCGAACTGGACGAGCTGCAGGCGATGAGCGAGAACGCCGGCCAGTTCCTCATGGATCTGGAGGCACGCGAGAAAGCCCGCACCGGCCTGGCCAACCTCAAGGTCGGTTACAACCGCGTGCACGGTTACTTCATCGAGCTGCCGACCAAACAGGCCGAGTCCGCCCCGGCCGATTACATCCGCAGGCAAACGCTCAAGGGCGCCGAGCGTTTCATCACCCCGGAGCTCAAGGAGTTCGAAGACAAGGCATTGTCGGCCAAGAGCCGCGCCTTGGCGCGCGAGAAGATGCTCTACGACGCGTTGCTCGAGAGGCTGATTGGCCACCTCGCCCCGCTGCAGGACAGCGCCGCGGCCCTGGCCGAACTGGACGTGCTGAGCAACCTGGCCGAGCGCGCGCTGAACCTCGACCTGAACCGCCCGCGCTTCGTCGACGAGCCGTGCATGCGCATCGATCAGGGGCGTCATCCGGTGGTCGAGCAGGTGCTGACCACCCCCTTCGTGGCCAACGACCTGGACCTGGACGACAACCGCCGCATGCTCGTCATCACCGGGCCGAACATGGGCGGTAAGTCCACCTACATGCGCCAGACCGCGCTGATCGTGCTACTGGCCCATATCGGCAGCTTCGTGCCGGCAGCGACCTGCGAGCTGTCGTTGGTCGACCGCATATTCACCCGGATCGGCTCGAGCGACGACCTGGCTGGCGGCCGTTCCACCTTCATGGTGGAGATGAGCGAAACCGCCAATATCCTGCACAACGCCAGCAAACGCAGCCTGGTACTGATGGACGAAGTCGGTCGTGGTACCAGCACTTTCGACGGCCTGTCGCTGGCCTGGTCGGCAGCCGAGCACTTGGCGCGCCTGCGTGCCTTCACCCTGTTCGCCACACACTACTTCGAGCTGACGGTATTGCCGGAAAGCGAGCCGGTAGTGGCCAACGTGCACCTTTCGGCCACCGAGCACAACGAGCGCATCGTTTTCCTCCATCACGTCCAGCCCGGACCGGCGAGCCAGAGCTATGGCCTTGCAGTGGCACAACTGGCGGGCGTGCCGGGCACCGTGATCAGCCGAGCCCGTGAGCACCTGGCACGTCTGGAGGCCACCAGCTTGCAGCACGACCTGCCGCGCCAGGAGCCAGGTAAGCCGCAGGTACCGATGCAGAGCGACCTGTTCGCCAGCGCGCCACATCCACTGCTGGAGCAATTGGACAAGATCAATCCCGATGATCTGACTCCGCGTAAAGCGCTCGAGCTGTTATATACATGGAAGACGCAGATCTAACGCTCCAAACAACAAACTGCTAGAATCGCGCGCAATTTTACGACCGCCCGGTTTACAGCCTGAGCCGCGGCCTTAGACAGAGCGCCTGGCAGCCCTTCGCAGAAAGAGCCCAGGCCGCCGCCCCGAGGAGAGAATCAGAATGACCTTCGTCGTCACCGACAACTGCATCAAGTGCAAATACACCGACTGCGTGGAAGTCTGCCCGGTGGATTGCTTCTACGAAGGCCCTAACTTCCTGGTCATTCACCCGGACGAGTGCATCGACTGCGCCCTGTGCGAGCCGGAATGCCCGGCTCAGGCTATCTTCTCCGAGGACGAGGTACCCGAGGATCAGCAGGAATTCATCGAGCTGAACGCCGACCTGGCCGAAGTATGGCCGAACATCACCGAGAAGAAGGATGCGCTGCCGGACGCCGAAGAGTGGGACGGCGTGAAGGACAAGCTGCAGCATCTGGAGCGCTGAGTTCGCCAGAAACACGGAGACCCGCCATGTGCGGGTCTTTTGCTTTATACGGAGCCACTTCGACATTCCGTCCCGGCGTAGCGTCAGAAATAGCGGACAAAAAAAGGGGCGGCTCGCGCCGCCCACTTTTATTCCCTAATCCCTTTGTCTCCCAAATCATCGTCCTGATGAATCGCTTCTTGCGATACTCCTGATCGTCATCCTGGCGACCTGTGCTTGTCCCTGAGCACGGGTGTGATATTAGCCACTTCAGACTTCCGCACAACCCGACTGAAATGCGCTCAATCAGTTCGATTAAATTTAATTTCCTTTAAAAACAAATAATTACAAGAACTAGTCGGTTAAAATCAGTCCACTTCAGCACAAAGACTGACAACAGTTGTAAGCAACGGCTTACGCGACAGCACATAAAAAACCCGGCCGAAGCCGGGTTTTTCATCGAGGCGCAAACCTCATTGAAACAATGCGTCGCTGGACAGGCCGTTCTTCTCCAGAATTTCACGAAGACGCTTGAGCGCTTCGACCTGAATCTGCCGCACGCGCTCGCGAGTCAGGCCGATCTCCTGGCCCACCTCCTCCAGCGTACAGCTCTCATGCCCACGCAGACCGAAACGACGCACAACGACCTCGCGTTGCTTATCGGTCAGGTCTGACAACCACTGATCGATGCTCTGCGACAGATCATCGTCCTGCAACAGCTCGCAGGGGTCGGTCGGCCGATCATCGGTCAAGGTGTCGAGCAGGGTCTTGTCCGAGTCCGGACCGAGCGAGACGTCCACCGAGGACACGCGTTCGTTGAGGCCAAGCATTCGCTTGACCTCACCCACCGGTTTTTCCAGCAGGTTGGCAATTTCTTCCGCGGAAGGCTCATGGTCCAGCTTCTGAGTCAGCTCGCGGGCCGCACGCAGATAGACATTGAGTTCCTTGACCACATGAATCGGCAAACGGATGGTTCGCGTCTGGTTCATGATGGCGCGTTCGATGGTCTGGCGGATCCACCAGGTGGCATAAGTCGAAAAACGGAACCCCCGCTCCGGATCGAACTTCTCCACGGCGCGAATCAGGCCCAGGTTACCCTCCTCGATCAGGTCGAGCAGGGAAAGGCCGCGATTGACGTAACGCCGGGCGATCTTCACGACCAGGCGCAGATTGCTCTCGATCATGCGCTTGCGCCCGGCAGGATCGCCCTTCTGCGCCAGGCGCGCGAAGTGCACTTCCTCTTCGGGAGTGAGCAAGGGAGAGAAACCGATTTCGTTGAGATAAAGCTGAGTGGCGTCCAGCGCCCGGGTGTAATCGATGTACTTGTGCTGCCTGGAAGGGGCTGCGTTCTTGGCCTTGGGCCGCGCGACCGGTGCTTCCACTTCATCGCCCTGAACCTCGCCGAAAACGATGCCGGACTCCATCAGGAGTAGCTCATCGTCGACGTCAAACTCCGGCGCTTCTTTTTTGATGAGAGCCATTGTTGTTGTCCTTAGCTGAGTTCGACAACAGACTCTGGCGGAACCGTCCTGGCCATACCTGAGCCCGTCCCTCCTACGCGATGGAACGGGTCAGCCGCGGATCAACGACGTGGCAGATATTGCAGCGGATCGACAGGTTTACCTTGGCGGCGAATCTCGAAGTGCAGCTTCACCCGGTCGGCCCCTGTGGACCCCATTTCGGCAATGCTTTGCCCCGCTTTGACCTGCTGCCCCTCCCGTACCAACAACCTGCGGTTATGACCGTAAGCACTTACGTAGGTGTCGCTGTGTTTGATGATGATCAACTCGCCGTAGCCCCGCAAACCACTCCCGGCGTACACCACCGATCCATCAGACGCAGCTAAAACAGGCTGTCCTAATTCCCCGGCGATATCAATGCCTTTATTCAAACTACCGTTTGAGGAAAAACGACTGATCACTGCGCCCTGTGTCGGCCAGGACCAACCGCTGGCCGAGCGGCTTACCGGGGTTACAGGCGTGGTCGCGGGCGTGTTGGCGACAGGTGGCCGAGCGGGCTGAGAGGCAGGCGGGGCCGTCACGGCGACCGGCGGACGGCTCGGCACCGGGCGGGTGACCACCGGCGAGGTGGCCGGGCTCGGTGTCGAAACGACTGTCTGGCTGCTAGCGACTGGGCGATTGTCGAAACGGATCTTCTGGCCAACGCGAATGATGTAAGGATCACGCAGGCCGTTGTGCGCAGCCAGCGCCTTCCAATCCCAGCCGAAACGAAAGGCGATGGAATAGAGGGTATCGCCACGCTGCACGACATAGTGGCCGTTGCGCACGGGCTGGCGCTGGACCACCGGAGCACGCCCCTGGCCCTGCCCGCGATCGACCACCTGCACGCCCCCAGGAGGCGAACTGACGCAACCGGCCAATGCCGAGGCGGCAAGGATGGCGAGCGGCAGGCGCAAGGCTGCGACTGCGCGCACTAGCACGTGAAGGACGGTGCAACTCACCCAAACGCTCCCTGAATGATTCCGTGTACGGCGCCCATTGTGCCGTATTTATTCGGTGCGGCCAGCATCGACTGGCCGACGCCCTGCCAGCCACTCCAGACCCAGCACCAAGACGATACCGCCTAGCGCCAGCGCCACGGCGAATAGCAGCTGTGGATCCTGGCCGCTGACGTCGGCGAATTGCCCGGGCAGCAGATTGTTCTGCAACAGCGGCACCTGCTCGCCCTTGCTGTCGACACGCCAGGTCAGCGTTTCCTTCCAGGGCCAGACCTTGTTCAGGGAGCCGAGCATCAGCCCGCTGAGAAACGCCAGGCTGAGGTCCCGCCAGCGCGACAGCAGCCAGCTGAGCAGGCGCGCAAAACTGAGGATGCCCACCAGGCAGCCACTGGCGAAAACCGCCATGACCATGAGATTGAAGTCCTTTACCGCGCCCAGCACCACGGAATAAAGGCCGAGCAGCAGCAGGATGAAGCTGCCGGAAATGCCCGGCAGGATCATCGCGCAGATGGCGATGGCCCCGGCCAGGAACAGGGTCGGCAAGTCACTGCCCCACTGCATGGGCGCCGCGACGGTGATCCAGTAGGCGAAAGCCAGACCGAGCACGAAGCTCACCACCCTGCTCCAGTTCCAGCGCCCGATTTCGCGGCCGACCAGATAGGTGGATACCAGAATCAGCCCAAAGAAGAACGACCAAACCGGAATCGGATGATGGTGCAGTAAATAGGTGATGACGCGGGCGAGCGTGAGGATACTGGTGACAATGCCGCTGAACAGCACCAGGAGAAAGGTCGCGTTGGCCATCTGCCAGGCGTCCTTGATGCGGCCGCGCAGCAGCAACAGCAATGCCTCGGGGATACCGGCGATGGAGCGCAGCAGCTCGTCGTAAATGCCGCTGATGAAGGCGATGGTGCCGCCGGAAACACCTGGCACCACATCGGCAGCGCCCATGGCCATACCCTTGGCGTAGAGCAGGAAATGTTTCTTCATGGATCCTTCCAGAGCGATAAAGCGATCAGGCCAGCGGCCCGTTGAGCAGCGGCACGAAGCGCACCGCGTCCAGCACATGACGGGAAAAACCATCCTCTTCACGTACGATCAGCAACAATTGCTGCACATCGCCGCTGCCCACCGGAATGACCAGGCGTCCGCCCGGTGCCAGCTGATCGAGCAGAGCCTGCGGTACCTGCGCCGCAGCCGCCGTGACGATGATGCCGTTGTACGGGCCGAGCGCATTCCAGCCTTCCCAGCCATCTCCCCAGCGAAAGACCACGTTGCGCAGCTTGAGTTCGGCCAGACGCTCCTTGGCGCGATCCTGCAGCACCTGAATGCGCTCGACCGAAAACACCCGCTCTACCAGTTGCGCCAGCACGGCGGTCTGGTAGCCGGAGCCGGTGCCGATTTCCAGAACCTTGTCCAGCGGCCCGGCTGCCAGCAGCAGCTCGGTCATGCGACCGACCATGTACGGCTGGGAAATGGTCTGGTTATGACCGATGGGCAGCGCAGTGTCTTCATAGGCGCGGTGCGCCAGCGCTTCATCGACGAACAGATGACGCGGGGTACGGCGGATCACTTCCAGTACCCGCGCGTTGGACAGTCCTTCCTCGTAGAGGCGCTGGATCAATCGTTCGCGGGTGCGCTGCGAGGTCATGCCGATCCCGCTGCGCTGCATGTCGTCCTGTCCACGCATCAGAAGATGCCCTCCAACCAGCCATCCATAGTTTCGAGAGCCTCATTAAATGTGCGATCGAGCCGTAGCGGCGTGATCGATACATAGCCTTGCATCACGGCATGGAAATCGGTGCCCTGGCTGCCGTCCTCGACATCACCAGCAGCCGCGATCCAGTAACCTTCCTTGCCCCGCGGGTTGACCACCTTCACCGGCGCTGCTGCGCGCGCACGGTGACCGAGACGCGTCAGCTGTACGCCACGGATATGTTCGAGCGGCAAATTCGGCACATTGACGTTGAGCACGGTGCGCGGCGGCAACTCGAGGCGCTCGTGCGCTTCGACCAGCTTGCGGACAAAATAGGCAGCAGTGGGCAGATTATCGGGAAGCCGCGACAGCAGCGAAAAGGCGAACGCCGGTTTGCTCAGGAAGCGACCTTCCAGCGCGGCGGCGACGGTCCCGGAATAGAGCACATCATCGCCCAGGTTGGCGCCCAGGTTAATGCCCGAGACGACCATGTCCGGCGTCTGCTCGAGCAAGCCGTGAAGCCCCAGATGCACGCAATCGGTCGGCGTGCCGTTGAGGCTGATGTAACCGTTGGTCAGGGCCATGGGATGCAGCGGGCGATCGAGCGTCAGCGCACTGCTGGCACCGCTCCTGTCTTCGGCCGGGGCGATCACCACGCATTCGGCGTAGTCGGCCAGCGCCTGGTGCAACGCGGCGATACCGGGCGCGTTCACCCCGTCGTCGTTGGAAATCAGAATTCGCATGGAGTATCCGTCTGCCCTGCTGGCACCAGATCGAGCAATTCGCGCACCACCACGGTGGCGAAACACCCGGCCGGCAGGACGAATGCAAGTTGCAGAATATCGGGCTCGGGATAATGCCACGTAAGGCTCTGAATGGGGAGGCGCAGAATGCGCCGTTCGTGCGCCATGTCCGCCTTGACCAGCCATTGCACCAGTTGCGCAGCGTCATCGGCGACGCTTTGCTCCAACTGCTGGGTAGCACCACCGGTCGGCAGCGCACCGTCACCCCACAACGGCCCGGTGGGATGCAGATCAAGAATGGCCAGGCGCGGGTCATGGCATTCAGCCTCGCCTGCCATGAAGAAACTGCGACTGCCAGTAAAGGCCAGCAAATCGCCGATCTGCGCCTGGTTCCAGGTGCCGGCCGCCACGCGCCTGGCCAGCACCTGGTTGAACAGGTAACTGCGTGCCGCTGAAAGCAGGCGCGAACGCAGATTGCGCTGCACCGGCAGCTCCTGGCGCGAGGCAAAATCTCGCGCCTGCTCGACATTGCCGCCATCAAAGCCGAAACGCTGCAGGCCGAAGTAATTCGGCACGCCCTGCTCGGCGATACGCTGCAGGCGCTGCTCAAGGGCATCACGGTCAGCCTCGAGCGCGGTCAGGCGCAAGGTGAAGCCATTGGCCGAATGGGCGCCGCGCTGCAGCTTGCGGTTATGCCGCTGGCTGCTCAGGATGACCAGATCATCGCCCTGCGCGGCGGCAAGATCGGGGTCGGCCTTGCCCGGCAGGTGCAGGCTGAACCACTGACGGGTCAGCGCCTGGCGATCCTTGAGACCGGCATAGCTGACCGCCTTGAGCGGCAAACCGGCAGCACGGGCGATGCGCCGCGCCGCTTCCTCGGTATTCAGGCCGCGTTTTTCCACCCACAGCCATAGGTGCTCACCTTGGCCCGTGAGCGGGATGTCCAATACTTCATCGACCTGGAAATCTTCGGCCGTGGCCTTGAGCACAGCACGCCCGCAGGCCTGGCCATGCGCGCGCGGCCCCAGCAGCTGCAGCTCGTTCATGCCTTGACCAGCAAGGCCACGGCATGCACCGCAATACCTTCCTCGCGCCCGGTGAAGCCGAGCTTCTCGGTGGTGGTGGCCTTGACGTTGACCTGATCCAGCTCGATGTCGAGGTCTTCGGCAATGCGCTCGCGCATGCTCTGAATGTGCGGCGCCATCTTCGGCGCCTGGGCGATGATGGTGGTGTCGACATTGCCCACCGCGTAGCCCTTGGCCCGCACCAGGCCCATGACGTGACGCAGCAGCGCACGGCTGTCGGCGCCCTTGAAGGTCGGATCGGTATCGGGGAAATGTTTGCCAATATCGCCCAGCGCCACCGCGCCGAGCAGGGCATCGCTCAGCGAGTGCAGCAGCACGTCGCCGTCGGAGTGAGCGACAAGTCCGAACTTATGGGGAATCCGCACGCCGCCGAGGGTGATGAAATCGCCTTCGCCGAAGCGGTGTACGTCATAACCATGACCGATACGCATAAAGAACAACGCCCTGAAAAAGTCAGGGCGTGATTCTAACCGAAAGCTGCAAGAGCCTGTGTGCAGCCAAGCCTGCGGCCAAGCTTTACTTGCCGCTTGTGGCTTGCCGCTTAAAGCTGCCGCAACGCGGCCGCATGATGACGCAGATGCTCGTCGATGAAGCTGGCGATGAAATAGTAGCTATGGTCATAGCCAGGCTGCATGCGCAGCGTCAGCGGATGCCCGGCGGCCTTGGCCGCGGCCTGCAGTACCTGTGGCTTGAGCTGGCCTTCGAGGAAGTCATCGCGATCACCCTGATCGACCAGGATCGGCAGCTTCTCCTCAGCCTCGGCGATCAGCACGCTGGCATCCCACTCACGCCAACGCGAACGCTCCTCACCCAGGTACAGGGAAAACGCCTTCTCGCCCCAGGGGCAGTTCATCGGATTGCTGATCGGCGAGAACGCCGACACCGACTGGTAGCGCCCAGGGTTCTTCAGCGCACAGATCAAGGCGCCGTGACCGCCCATGGAATGGCCGGCGATGCCACGCTTGTCCGAAACCGGGAAGTTGGCCTCGATCAATGTCGGCAGTTCCTGCACCACGTAGTCGTACATGCGGTAGTGACGGGCGAACGGTTCTTGCGTCGCGTTGACATAGAAGCCGGCGCCGAGGCCGAAGTCATAGGCGCCATTGGCGTCGTCGGCCACGCCTTCGCCACGCGGGCTGGTGTCCGGCGCGACGATGATCAACCCCAGCTCGGCCGCCATGCGCTGAGCGCCGGCCTTCTGCATGAAATTCTCATCGGTACAGGTCAGGCCGCTCAGCCAGTACAGCACCGGCAGCTTGGCGCCCTGCTCGGCCTGCGGTGGCAGATAGACGGCGAACACCATGTCGCAGTTCAGGCTGCTGGAGCGATGGCGATAGCGCTTGTGCCAGCCGCCAAAGCTCTTGTTGCTGGAAACGATTTCGAGGGTCATGAGCCGCTCCGTAGGGTGCGCCATGCGCACCAAGGGGTTGCGGTGCGCACAGCGCACCCCGCGAGAATCCGTGCGGCCAAGAGGCCGCACGGTGTTTCATCAGAAATGGATGACGGTACGGATGCTCTTGCCTTCATGCATCAGCTCGAAGGCTTCGTTGATCTCGTCCAGCCCCATGTTGTGAGTGATGAAGGTGTCTAGCGGGATCTCGCCCTTCTGCGACTTCTCGACATACCCCGGCAGCTCGCTACGGCCCTTGACCCCACCGAAGGCACTGCCACGCCAGACGCGACCGGTGACCAGTTGGAACGGACGGGTGCTGATCTCGGCACCGGCTGGCGCCACGCCGATGATGGTCGACTCGCCCCAGCCCTTGTGGCAGCACTCCAGCGCGGCGCGCATCAGCTGCACGTTGCCGATGCACTCGAAGCTGTAATCGACGCCACCGTCGGTCATCTCGACGATGACGTCCTGGATCGGCTTGTCGTGCTCCTTCGGGTTGACGAAGTCGGTGATGCCCAGCTCACGTGCCACGGCTTCCTTGGCCGGGTTGATGTCGATGCCGATGATGCGCGAGGCCTTGGCCATCTTGGCACCGATGATCGCCGCCAGGCCGATGCCACCCAGGCCGAAGATGGCCACGGTGGAGCCCTCGGTGACCTTGGCGGTGTTGAGTACGGCACCGATACCGGTGGTCACGCCGCAACCGAGCAGGCAGACCTTGTCCAGCGGCGCCTCCTTCGGGATCACCGCAACCGAAACTTCTGGCAGCACGGTGTATTCGGAGAAGGTCGAGCAGCCCATGTAGTGGTAGATCGGCTCACCGTTGTAGCTGAAACGGGTGGTGCCGTCCGGCATCAGGCCCTTGCCCTGGGTGGCACGCACCGAGCTGCACAGGTTGGTTTTCTGCGATTTGCAGAATTTGCACTCACCGCACTCGGCGGTGTACAGCGGAATCACGTGGTCGCCGACCTTCACCGAGGTCACGCCCTCGCCCACCGCCTCGACGATGCCACCACCCTCGTGGCCCAGCACGCAGGGGAATACGCCTTCGGAGTCCTGGCCGGACAGGGTGTAGGCATCGGTATGGCAAACGCCGGTGGCGACGATACGCACCAGCACTTCACCGGCCTTTGGCGGCTCGACATCGATCTCGACGATCTTCAGCGGCTCGTTGGGCGCGAAAGCGACGGCAGCACGGGACTTGATCATGAAAGCTCTCCTGAGCGTTGCGAAAGTGCCGAGCAGTCTAGAACAACGGCAAGAAGAGATAATTCAACAGATATCAAAACATTATTGCCACACAGGGATAATATGCTCATCCGTCAACGACTGGAGCAAAAACCATGAGTCGCTGGGAAGGACTCGACGAATTCGTCGCCGTCGCCGAGTGTGGCCAGTTCAGCGCCGCCGCGGAACGACTGGGCCTGTCCACCTCGCAGGTCAGCCGGCAAGTGGCGCGCCTGGAGGATCGCCTGCAAAGTCGCCTGTTCTACCGCAGCACGCGCCGCGTGGCCCTGACCGAGGCCGGGCAGTTGTTTCTGCAGCATTGCCAGCGCCTGCAGGATGCACGCGAGGAAGCATTGCGAGCAGTCGGCGACCTCGGAGCGGAGCCCAAGGGGCTGCTGCGCATGACCTGCGCGGTGGCCTATGGCGAGCGCTTCATCGTGCCGCTGGTGAATGATTTCATGGCCCGCCACCCGCAGCTACGTGTGGAGATCGAGCTGTCCAACCGCCAACTGGATCTGCTGCACGAAGGCCTCGACCTGGCCATCCGCCTTGGGCGCCTGCAGGACTCGCGGCTGATGGCGGCACGCCTGGCACCTCGGGAGATGTACCTGTGCGCCGCGCCCGAGTACTTGCAGCGCTACGGCCGACCGCACTCGCTGTCGGAACTTGCCCGGCATAACTGCCTGATCGGCAGCAGCGAAAACTGGAGTTTTGCCGAGAACGGCCGGGAAACCCAGGTGCGGGTACAAGGCAACTGGCGCTGCAACAGCGGCCAGGCCGTGCTCGACGCCGCGCTGCGTGGGTTCGGCCTGTGCCAGTTGCCGGACTATTACGTGCTGGAACACCTGCGCAGCGGGCAACTGATCTCCCTGCTGGAGCAGCACCGCCCGCCCAACACCGCGGTCTGGGCGATCTACCCGCAACAACGTCATCTCTCACCAAAGATCCGCCAGCTAATCGACTCGTTGCGCCTGGGGCTGAGTCAGCGCGCTGAGTACGCCGCCCCCGCCTGAGCCCTGCAACAACCTTGTCGCTCAGCTGAACCGTCATGGAATGTCACAAGCCTGGCCGAAACTTGAGCGAGGCGACCGCGTCACAACCAATGTCCCCGGCAAACGGGGCCTCACGAATTCAGCAGCATGAGGACATGGTTATGCAGGTTCTGGTCAACAGCGGTAAGCACGTCGCCTCGTCGATGGCCTTCAAGGAAGACATCAGCAGTCGAGTGCGCAGCAAACTCCAACGCTACGAGGACCACCTCACCCGGATCGAAGTCCACCTTTCCGACGAGAACGCGCTCAAGAGCGGCCCTCAGGACAAACGCTGCAAGGTCGAGGCACGGATGAAAGGGCGTGACCCGATGACGGTATCCCACGATGCAGAGGAAATGCATCAGGCCATCGACGGCGCCATGAACAAGCTGACCAACGCGCTGGATCGCAACCTGGGCAAGGACGCGAAAAACTGGACGCACTGATGCAGCAATGAATCAATGGCCGCGTGGCCATAATGACTGCAGATAGTGCAGATCTTCCGGGCGGGTGACCTTGAGGTTGTCCGCCCGGCCTTCGATCAGCCGCGGCGCCTGCCCCGCCCACTCCATGGCAGAGGCCTCATCGGTAATCGCCACCTGCACCTGCAGAGCCTGACTCAGCGCGCCATGCAACGCCCCCAGGCGGAACATTTGCGGCGTATAGGCCTGCCAGATCACACTGCGATCCACGGTCTGCGACACTCGCCCGTCGGCACTGGCACGCTTGAGCGTATCGCGCGCCGGCACGGCCAGCAGGCCGCCCACCGGATCATCGGCCAACTCTGCCAGCAAACGGTCCAGGTCCTGCCTGGCTAGATTGGGGCGCGCGGCGTCATGCACCAACACCCAGTCCTCGGCACCTGCGGCCTCGGCAAGCAGCGTCTGCAGCCCGGCCAGTACCGAATCGGCCCGCTCACGCCCGCCTGGCGCACGGCGTACACGCGGATCGCTGGTAACCGGGAGTTGCGGCCAGAACGGATCGTCCTCCGCAACGCATACCACCGCGCCCAGCAGGCCAGGGTGATCGAGAAAACAATGCAGGCTGTGCTCGAGAATGCTGCGACCGGCAATCTGCAGGTACTGCTTGGGACGGTCGGCAGCCATCCTTGCGCCGACGCCAGCTGCTGGAATCACCAGCCAGAATGGAACACTCATTCAGTCAGCAGGTAGAGGGTTTCACCCTCTTTGAGCATGCCCAGCTCCTGCCGCGCGCGCTCTTCAACGGTCTCCATACCGCGCTTGAGCTCCATCACCTCGGCCTCAAGGATGCGGTTGCGCTCCAAAAGACGCTCGTTCTCGCCTTGTTGCTCGGCGATCTGCTGCTGCAGGCGGCTAACCTGGGCAAGACTGCCCTCGCCGACCCACAGACGATACTGCAGACCGGCAAGCAACAGGATCAGCACGATGAACAGCCAATACGGACTACGCATGGAGCGGCTCGCAGATTGAGTCATCGGCATGGTAGGGGCTGCGTTCATGCTTGAAAAGAAGCCGACTGATGAGTGACATGGGGTTTCTGTACCTGCATCCGTGCAATGGTTCCCAAAGATCGACGAAGCGTCCACGAAAAACGCCATGCCCGCAATCGCGCAGCCTCTGTAGGAGCGGCTTCAGCCGCGACAATCGCGGATAAATCCGCTCCTACAGTGCGGCACCAACGCTGGGATAACCACGAAAAAGGGCGACTTGCGTCGCCCTTTTCTACCACGCAGATGTTAGCCGCGGAACTCGGCACGGCCCTTGTACGGAGCCTTGCCGCCCAGCTGCTCTTCGATACGCAGCAACTGGTTGTACTTCGACACGCGGTCGGAGCGGCACAGCGAGCCGGTCTTGATCTGACCAGCGGCAGTACCCACGGCCAGGTCGGCGATGGTGCTGTCTTCGGTTTCACCACTGCGGTGCGAGATCACGGCGGTGAAGCCGGCAGCCTTGGCCATCTGGATGGCTTCCAGGGTTTCGGTCAGCGAGCCGATCTGGTTGAACTTGATCAGGATCGAGTTGCCGATCTTCTCGTCGATACCGCGCTTGAGGATCTTGGTGTTGGTAACGAACAGATCGTCGCCAACCAGCTGTACCTTCTCGCCGATCTTGTCGGTCAGGACTTTCCAGCCCGCCCAGTCCGACTCGTCCATGCCGTCTTCGATGGAGATGATCGGGTAGCGCTGGGTCAGACCAGCCAGGTAGTCGGCGAAACCGGCGGCGTCGAAGACCTTGCCCTCGCCTTCCAGATCGTACTTGCCGTCCTTGAAGAATTCGCTGGAGGCGCAGTCCAGCGCCAGAGTCACGTCATCACCCAGCTTGTAGCCAGCGTTGGCAACAGCTTCGGCGATGGCAGCCAGGGCATCTTCGTTGGAGGCCAGGTTCGGCGCGAAGCCACCTTCGTCACCCACAGCAGTGTTCAGGCCACGGGCCTTCAGTACGGCTTTGAGGTGATGGAAGATTTCGGCGCCCATGCGCAGGGCATCGGCGAAATTCTTGGCGCCCACCGGCTGCACCATGAATTCCTGGATGTCGACGTTGTTATCGGCATGCTCGCCGCCGTTGATGATATTCATCATCGGCACCGGCATGGAGTAGACGCCCGGGGTGCCGTTCAGATCGGCGATGTGCGCGTACAGCGGCACGCCCTTGGCCTGAGCGGCGGCCTTGGCAGCAGCCAGGGACACGGCGAGGATGGCGTTGGCGCCCAGCTTGGCCTTGTTCTCGGTACCGTCGAGCTCGATCATCGCGCGGTCCAGCGCCTTCTGATCGGCAGCGTCCTTGCCCAGCAGCAGGTCGCGAATCGGGCCATTGATGTTGGCGACGGCTTTCAGCACGCCCTTGCCCAGGTAACGGCTCTTGTCACCATCACGCAGCTCCAGCGCTTCGCGCGAGCCGGTGGAGGCACCCGACGGCGCACAGGCGCTGCCGACGATACCGCCTTCCAGAATCACATCGGCTTCCACGGTGGGGTTGCCACGGGAGTCGAGAACCTCACGACCCTTGATGTCGACGATCTTTGCCATTGTTGTTAATGCTCCAAAGGTTGACGATAAGACAGCAGCAGCAGGCTGCACTGGGCCGCCGCTGTCCGCAGGCAGATCGGCGGCTCACGCTGACTCACGGGTCAGGCGGGATTTTTCTCGGGCGGCACTTTACCGGATTGCGTGCGGTTCAGGCAGTCTCGATTGGCGGAAAACTCTTCACCAGATCATCGAGCTGCTTGAGCTGGCTGAGGAACGGCTCCAGCTTGTTCAGACGCAGGGCGCATGGGCCATCGCACTTGGCGTTTTCCGGGTCCGGATGCGCCTCCAGGAACAGACCAGCCAGGCCCTGGCTCATGCCGGCCTTGGCCAGGTCGGTGACCTGAGCACGGCGGCCGCCGGCGGAGTCGGCACGGCCACCCGGCATCTGCAGCGCGTGAGTCACGTCGAAGAACACCGGGTACTCGAACTGCTTCATGATGCCGAAGCCGAGCATGTCCACCACCAGGTTGTTGTAACCGAAGGAGGAACCGCGCTCGCAGAGAATCAGTTGATCGTTACCGGCCTCTTCGCACTTGGTCAGGATGTGCTTCATTTCCTGCGGAGCGAGAAACTGCGCCTTCTTGATGTTGATCACCGCGCCGGTCTTGGCCATGGCCACCACCAGATCGGTCTGCCGCGAGAGGAAGGCCGGCAACTGGATGATGTCGCACACTTCGGCCACGGCAGCGGCCTGATGCGGCTCGTGAACGTCGGTGATGACCGGCACGCCGAAGGTCTTCTTCACTTCCTCGAAGATCTTCATGCCCTCTTCCAGGCCAGGGCCGCGGAAGGAGGTGACGGAGGAACGGTTGGCCTTGTCGAAGCTGGCCTTGAACACATAGGGGATACCGAGTTTCTCGGTCACCCGTACGTACTCTTCGCAGGCCTGCATGGCCAGGTCGCGCGACTCGAGCACGTTGATGCCACCGAACAGCACGAATGGCTTGTCGTTGGCGATTTCGATATCGCGAACCTTGATGATCTTCTGCGCCATGGGTCAGACCTTCTTCGCTTTCTGCGCCAGTGCGGCGTTGACGAAACCGCTGAACAGCGGATGGCCGTCACGCGGCGTGGAGGTGAATTCCGGGTGGAACTGGCAAGCGACGAACCACGGATGATCCGGCGCCTCGACCACTTCCACCAGCGCGCCATCGCCAGAGCGGCCAGTGACCTTCAGGCCAGCCTCGGTCAGCTTTGGCAACAGGTTGTTGTTCACTTCGTAACGGTGACGGTGACGCTCGACGATCACGTCCTTGCCGTAGCAGTCGTGCACCTTGGAGCCGGCCTGCAGCTGGCAGTCCTGCGCACCCAGACGCATGGTGCCACCCAGGTCGGAGCTCTCGCTGCGCTGCTCGACGCTGCCTGCCGCGTCCTGCCACTCGGTGATCAGGCCAACTACCGGGTGCTGACTGGCCATGTCGAATTCGGTGGAGTTGGCGTCGGTCCAGCCCACCACATTGCGGGCGTATTCGATCACCGCGACCTGCATGCCGAGGCAGATACCCAGGTAAGGAATCTTGTTCTCGCGAGCGTACTGCACGGTCTTGATCTTGCCTTCCACGCCGCGCAGACCGAAGCCGCCCGGGACCAGGATGGCGTCGACGCCTTCAAGCAGGCCGGTGCCCTGATTCTCGATGTCTTCGGAGTCGATATAGCGCAGGTTGACCTTGGTGCGGTTCTGGATGCCGGCGTGACTCATCGCTTCGATCAGCGACTTGTACGCATCAAGCAGCTCCATGTACTTGCCGACCATGGCGATGGTGACTTCTTTCTCCGGATTGAGCTTGGCATCGACCACGCGATCCCACTCGGACAGGTCGGCGCCGCCGCACTCCAGGCCGAAACGCTCGACGACGAAGTCATCCAGGCCCTGAGCGTGCAGCACGCCCGGAATCTTGTAGATGGTGTCGACGTCTTCCAGACTGATCACTGCACGCTCTTCGACGTTGGTGAACAGGGCGATCTTGCGGCGCGAGGACACATCGATCGGATGGTCGGAGCGGCACACCAGCACGTCCGGCTGCAGGCCGATGGAGCGCAGCTCCTTGACCGAATGCTGGGTCGGCTTGGTCTTGGTCTCGCCGGCAGTGGCGATGTACGGCACCAGGGTCAGATGCATCAGCATGGCGCGCTTGGCGCCCACTTCCACGCGAAGCTGGCGGATGGCTTCGAGGAACGGCTGCGACTCGATGTCACCAACGGTGCCGCCGATTTCCACCAGGGCCACGTCGGCATCGCCGGCGCCCTTGATGATGCGACGCTTGATTTCGTCGGTGATGTGCGGAATGACCTGGATGGTTGCGCCCAGGTAATCACCACGGCGCTCCTTGCGCAGCACGTCTTCGTACACGCGGCCGGTGGTGAAGTTGTTGCTCTTGCTCATCGTGGTGCGGATGAAGCGCTCGTAGTGACCCAGGTCGAGGTCGGTCTCGGCACCGTCGTGGGTAACGAACACCTCACCGTGCTGGAACGGACTCATGGTGCCCGGATCGACGTTGATGTAAGGGTCCAGCTTGAGCATGGTGACCTTCAGGCCCCGCGCCTCCAGGATGGCCGCCAGTGAAGCCGAGGCGATGCCTTTCCCCAATGAAGAAACAACACCACCCGTGACGAAGATGTAGCGCGTCATGAAAAACCCTAGAAGTCTGCGTTTAAGCGGTCAGTGCCGCCGGGGAAAGCGAAGGAGCGCCATCGACAACACAATGGCAAGCTCGCCAAGCTCCCTGAGGGAGTCGGCAAAAGCTGTAGTAAGACGGGAGCGTAGTCTACCCGAAAGGCCTTACCAGCTCAAACCTTGCGCGCCGATAGGCGGTGACCAGTGCAGACGCACCCCGCTCGCCTCGATTCCTGGCGCATGCGTCAGGTTCGCCACCGCCATCAGCTCATCGCCATCGAACAGCAGCGGCAGGCGCAAACGCACGAATGCCGGCACGCGCATTTCATTGAGCAGGCGCTTGAGATCACGCCTGCCGCGCCCCGGCACCTGCAGCGACTCGCCTCCTTGACGGTAGCGTAGTTGCCAGCGACCTTGCGCCAGCTCGCCAGACAAATGCACCTGACCATTATCGGGAAGCTCGACTGGCTCGCCAGACGCAGCGCATGGCAGCTCCAGCGGCCGCAGCGGCTTCAGCCAGTCGCCACTGAGCCACCACAAGCGGCCATCGGCGCGGTGCAATTCGCCATCGGCCAGTTTCCAGATCGGCGTCGCATCCGCGACGGCATCGCGAAGGTCGTACCAGCCAGCCCAGTGATCGCTGTCCGGCATGCGGGTAAGCGGCGCCAGCCAATGCCGCAGCAGGTTGCGTTGCCGCGCATCGCTCAGCGCGGTCACTGCCGCGAGGTCCAGAGAAGGCAAAGGCAACCAGGGAAATGCGCAAGCGCCACGAGCAGCAAGCAGGTCCATCTCGGCCAATTCATTGAGCAGTAGCTGAGCCTCACCCAGGTGCACAGCGCCGCGCGCAAGACTTGCAGCAGCCTGCGGCCAGCGCTCGGCCAGCAGCGGCATCACCTGCCTGCGCAGGAAATTGCGACTGAAACGCTCGTCGGCATTGCTAGGGTCCTCGACCCAAACCAGACCACGACTTTGCGCGTAAGCCTGCAACTCGGCGCGCGAACAGTCGAGCAGTGGCCGCACCAGCCTGCCCGGCCCCAGCGGCCGACTGGCCGGCATGGCAGCCAGCCCGCGCACCCCTGCCCCGCGCAGCAGACGAAATAGCAGGGTTTCGGCCTGATCGTCGCGATGCTGGGCACTGAGCAGCACCTCGCCCGGCCCCAGCCGCTCACTGAATACCGCATAACGCGCGTTCCGCGCGGCCTGCTCCAGGCTCGCCCCCGGCGTCACCTGCACCTTGACGATCTGCAGAGAAATATCCAGGCGTGCACAAAACTGCGCGCAATGTTCCGGCCAGTCATCGGCTACCGACTGCAGGCCATGATGGACATGAATGGCAGTCAGCGGCGGCAACTGCTCGTGCCGCGCCCAGTCGGCGAGCAGATGCAGCAGCACGCTGGAATCCAGGCCACCGGAAAAGGCGATACGCCAGGCAGGAGCCGTGCGCCACGGCTGCAGAGCCTGACGCAGGTGAAGATCGAGAGCAGTCATCGGCCAAGCTTAAACAACAATGGGCCCGAAGGCCCATTGAGATATGCGCTGAGAGAACTCAGGCGATGCCGTAGCTCATCAGGCGGTCGTAACGGCGCTTGAGCAGCGCGTCGGTATCGTGCTCCTGCAGGCTGGCCAGTTGCTTGGTCAGCTCTTGGCGGATCGACTCCGAGGCGGCGGCCGGATCGCGGTGCGCGCCGCCCAGCGGCTCAGCGATTACCTGATCGACAATACCCAGATCCTTCAGGCGTTCGGCGGTGATGCCCATGGCCTCGGCAGCATCCGGCGCCTTCTCAGCGGTACGCCAGAGGATCGAGGCGCAACCTTCCGGCGAGATCACAGAGTAGGTGGAGTACTGCAGCATGTTCAGCTGGTCGCAGACGCCAATGGCCAGCGCACCGCCAGAACCGCCTTCGCCGATGACGGTGGCGATGATCGGAGTCTTCAGGCGCGCCATCACGCGCAGGTTCCAGGCGATGGCCTCGCTCTGGCCACGCTCCTCGGCATCGATGCCCGGGTAGGCACCAGGGGTGTCGATGAAGGTGAGGATCGGCATCTTGAAGCGCTCGGCCATTTCCATCAGGCGGCAGGCCTTGCGATAGCCCTCAGGGCGCGGCATGCCGAAGTTGCGGCGCACCTTCTCGCGCACTTCGCGGCCCTTCTGGTGACCGATGATCATCACCGGCTGATCGCCCAGGCGCGCAACGCCACCGACGATGGCAGCGTCGTCGGAGAAGTGACGGTCGCCGTGCAGTTCGTCGAACTCGGTGAAGATGTGCTGGATGTAGTCCAGGGTATAAGGGCGGCGCGGATGGCGCGCGAGCTGCGCGATCTGCCAGCTGGTCAGGTTGCCAAAGATGCTTTCGGTCAGGGCGCTGCTCTTGTCCTGCAGGCGGGCAATCTCGTCGCCGATGTTCAGCGCGTTGTCATTACCAACCAGGCGTAGCTCTTCGATCTTGGCTTGCAGGTCGGCGATCGGCTGTTCGAAATCGAGGAAATTCGGGTTCATAGTCATCCGTCTTGCGTCGACGGCCAAGTGGCCGGGGAGCTGTATCCATTAGGCGCCCTACCTTAAGGGATGGGGCGCAGCGGGTCGACACCCTTGGGTGCCTTTGCTGTCACGAAGAGGAATTTTCCTCTCGCATATCAGCGGTAGTGCAAAAAGACGTTGTCGCGCCCGAACTGGTCACGCAATGCCTGAATCAAAGTGTCGGCCGGGTCGATTCGCCAGGCATCGCCGAATTGAAGCAAGGCGCGTGCCTCCTCGCCACTGTAGTCGACGGTCACCGGGCAGGCTCCCTTGTGCTTGCTGCACAGCTCGGCCAGCCAGCGCAGGCGATCACCCTTGAGCGCTTCACTGGCGACCTTAACGCGCAGGCTGTCGGCCAGGCCGGTACGGGCCTCTTCCAGGCTCATCACGCGCTTGGCGCGCAGACGCAGACCGCCGGAGAAATCGTCGTTGCTGACCTCGCCCTCAACCACCACCAGCGCATCGTTCTGCAGCAGCGCCTGGTTGCTGGCGAAGGCATCGGCGAACAGCGAGGCTTCGATACGCCCGGAGCGGTCATCGAGGGTGATGAAGCCCATCTTGTCGCCCTTCTTGTTCTTCATCACCCGCAGGTTGACGATCATCCCGGCGATGGTCTGGGTATCGCGTGCAGGCTTCAACTCGACGATCCGCTGGCGGGCGAAGCGGCGAATCTCGCCTTCGTATTCGTCGATGGGGTGGCCGGACAGGTAGATGCCCAGGGTGTCCTTCTCGCCTTTCAGGCGTTCCTTAATCGGCAGCTCGCGGGCCTTGCGGTGGTTGGCGTAGACATCCGCCTCGGGCTCGGCGAACAGGCCGCCGAACAGGTCCATGTGGCCGCTCTCGGCGCTGCGCGCGGTCTGCTCGGCGGACTGCACGGCCTCTTCCATGGACGCCAGCAACACCGCGCGGTTCTTGTCCACGCTGGCCTGGTAAGCCTTGAGCTCGTCCTGGTAGTAGGGGCCGAGGCGATCCAGCGCGCCGCTGCGGATCAGCGCTTCAAGGGTGCGCTTGTTGATGCGCTTGAGGTCGACGCGGTTGCAGAAGTCGAACAGGTCCTTGAACGGCCCACCTTCGGCACGGCATTCGACGATGGCCTCGACAGGCCCCTCGCCCACGCCCTTAACCGCACCGAGGCCATAGACGATACGGCCATCGTCGTTGACGGTGAACTTGAACTCGGAGACGTTCACGTCCGGCGGATCGATGCGCAACTTCATGTTGCGGCACTCTTCCACCAGGATCACCACCTTGTCGGTGTTGTGCATGTCCGCCGAGAGCACCGCGGCCATGAACGGCGCGGGGTAATGCGCCTTGAGCCAGGCTGTCTGGTAGGACACTAGTCCGTAGGCGGCGGAGTGCGACTTGTTAAAGCCGTAGCCGGCGAACTTCTCCACCAGATCGAAGATGTTACCTGCCAGGTCGGCGTCGATATTGTTGTTGGCGCAACCTTCGATGAAGCCGCCACGCTGCTTGGCCATTTCCTCGGGCTTCTTCTTGCCCATGGCGCGGCGCAGCATGTCCGCCTGGCCCAGGGTGTAACCGCCCATGACCTGGGCGATCTGCATCACCTGCTCCTGATAGAGGATGATGCCGTAAGTGGGCTTGAGCACCGGCTCCAGGCCGGCGTACTGGTAGTCCGGATGTGGATAGGACAGCTCGGCACGACCGTGCTTACGGTTGATGAAGTCGTCCACCATGCCGGACTGCAGCGGACCGGGACGGAACAGCGCCACCAGTGCGATCATGTCTTCCAGGCAGTCGGGCTTGAGCTTCTTGATCAGCTCCTTCATGCCGCGCGATTCGAGCTGGAAGACCGCGGTGGTCTCGGCCTTCTGCAGCATGGCGTAGGTCGGCTTGTCATTGAGGGGGATGAAGTCGATGTTGACCAGTTCTTCGTCCGAGGCGCCATCGCGCTTCTGGATGCGGTGAATGGTCTCCATCGCCCACTTGATGATGGTCAGGGTACGCAGACCGAGGAAGTCGAACTTGACCAGGCCGGCCTGCTCGACGTCGTCCTTGTCGAACTGGGTCACCAGGCCGCCGCCCTCCTCGTCACAGGCGATCGGCGAGAAGTCGGTGAGCTTGGTCGGCGCGATCACCACACCACCGGCATGCTTGCCGGTACCGCGCACCACGCCTTCGAGCTTGAGCGACATGTCCCAGATTTCCTGGGCTTCCTCGTCGTTCTTGAGGAATTCGCGCAGCGGCTCCTCCATGTCAAAGGCCTTCTCCAGGGTCATGCCCACTTCGAAGGGAATCATCTTCGACAGACGGTCGGCCAGGCCGTAGGACTTGCCCTGCGCCCGTGCCACGTCGCGCACCACCGCCTTGGCCGCCATCGAGCCGAAGGTGATGATCTGGCTGACCGCGTTACGCCCGTACTTCTCGGCCACGTAGTCGATCACACGGTCGCGGCCGTCCATGCAGAAGTCGACGTCGAAGTCGGGCATGGAAATCCGCTCAGGGTTGAGGAAGCGTTCGAACAGCAGGTCATAGGCCAGCGGATCGAGGTCGGTGATCTTCAATACGTAGGCCACCAGAGAACCGGCACCCGACCCACGGCCAGGGCCGACCGGCACGCCGTTGTTCTTGGCCCACTGGATGAAGTCCATCACGATCAGGAAGTAACCGGGGAAACCCATCTGGATGATGATGTCGAGTTCGAAGTTGAGGCGGTCGATATAGACCTGCTTCTTCGCCTCGTAATCCGGCGTGTCCTTGGGCAGCAGCACTTCGAGACGCTCGTCCAGGCCCTCGAACGAGGCATGCCGCAGGTAGTCGTCGATGCCCATGCCATTCGGCGTGGGAAAGTCCGGCAGGAAGTACTTGCCGAGCTGTACGTCGATGTTGCAACGCTTGGCGATCTCGACGGTGTTCTCCAGCGCTTCTGGCAGATCGGAGAACAGCTCCCACATTTCCTCGGCGCTTTTCAGGTACTGCTGATCAGAGTAATTGCGCGGTCGACGCGGGTCGTCGAGGGTACGGCCTTCACCGATGCAGACGCGGGTTTCGTGGGCTTCGAAGTCGTCCTGCTTGATGAAACGCACGTCGTTGGTGGCCACCAGCGGCGCCTCGGCGCGATCGGCCAGGGCCACGGCCGCATGCAGGTATTCCTCGTCGCCGACACGGCTGGTGCGCTGCACTTCCAGATAGAAGCGATCCGGGAACACCGCCATCCACTCGCGCAGGCGCGTCTCCGCCATTGCTTCATCGCCAGCCAGCAACGCCAGGCCGACTTCGCCTTCGCGCGCACCGGACAGGGCGATCAGGCCCTCGGCGGCGTCCTTGACCCAGTCGCGCTGAATGATCACCAGGTCGTTGCTCTGCCCCTCGGCCCAGCCCCGGGAGATCAGCTCGGTGAGATTGCGGTAACCCTTGGCGTTCATCGCCAGCAGGGTCAGGCGCGTCAGCGGGCCATCCTCCTCGGCACTGGCCAACCAGATGTCAGCGCCGCAGATCGGCTTGACGCCGGCGCCCATGGCCGTCTTGTAGAACTTCACCAGCGAGCACATGTTGCTCATGTCGGTGACGGCCACCGCCGGCATACCGGCCCCGGCCACCGCCTTGATCAGGGGCTTGACCCGCACCAGACCATCGACCAGGGAGTATTCGGTGTGCAGACGCAGGTGGACGAAAGCTTGGGTCATGGAGGGCCTTGCAGATGAAAACGACAAAGCGCGGATTGTAGCCTAAGAGGGTCTGGCTTAGGGCCAGAGCTTCAGATCGTGGCTACGATGCAATCCGCGACGACAGGCTCGAGCAGCGCGCGCACCGGCGCGAAGGAGCGCCGATGAATCGGCGTCGGCCCCAGGCGCTGCAGCGCGTCGAGGTGAACGGGCGTAGGGTAGCCCTTGTGGCCGGCGATGCCGTAGCCAGGATAGAGGCGGTCCATCTCGACCATCTCGCGGTCACGGCTGACCTTGGCCAGTATCGACGCCGCAGCGATCGCCGGCACCCGGCCGTCGCCCTTGATCACCGGCGCACTCGGCACGGCCAGTTTGGGGCAACGGTTGCCGTCGATCAGCGCCAGTCTGGGCGTCACACTCAGGCCCTCGACGGCACGCTGCATGGCCAGCATGGTGGCATGCAGAATATTCAGGCGGTCGATCTCTTCGACCTCGGCGCGGGCGATGCACCAGGCCAGGGCCTTTTCGCGAATCTCGTCGAAAAGCACTTCGCGGCGCAGCTCAGTGAGCTTCTTCGAATCATTCAGCCCGAGAATCGGCCGCGCCGGATCAAGGATCACCGCAGCCGTGACCACCGCGCCGCAGAGCGGACCACGGCCGACTTCGTCGACGCCGGCGACCAGTTCCTCGACCAGGGTGAAATCGAGCCCCAGCTGCATCAGTCGCGCCCCGCCAGCTTGAGCACGGCATCAGCCGCCGATACCGAGGCGTCGCGGCGCAGTGCGCGATGGATCACGTCGAAGCCTTCGGTCTGTACCTGGCCACCGTCGATCAGTGGCGCCACGGCCTGGGCCAGCGCCTCTGGCGTCGCCGCGTCCTGAATCAGCTCGGGCACCAGCAGGCGCTCGGCCAGCAGGTTAGGCAGCGAGATATAGGGGCTTTTCACCAGGCGCTTGAGAATGCGATAGGTCAGCGGCGCAACACGATAGGCCACCACCATCGGGCGCTTGTACAGCAGCGCCTCCAGGGTCGCGGTACCCGACGCGATCAGCACCGCATCGCAGGCCGCCAGCGCCTCATGGGAACGGCCGTTGAGCAAGGTCAACGGCAGGTCCCGTCCGGCCAGCATCTGCTCCAGCTGCTCGCGACGCTCGGGCGTGGCACAAGGCAGAAGGAAGCGCACGCCTGGGCGAAGTGAGCGCAGGCGGATCGCGGCGTCGAGAAACAGCTCGCCAAGACGCGCAACCTCTCCACCACGACTGCCCGGCATCAAGGCCACCACCGGCTCGTCCTGCGGCAGATCCAGCGCTTCGCGTGCAGCGGCGCGGTCTGCCTGCTGCGGAATGGCATCGGCCAGCGGGTGACCGACGAAACGCACCGGCACCTGATGCTCATCGTAGAACTGCGCCTCGAACGGGAACAGGGTCAGCATCAGGTCGCAGGCTTCACGAATCTTCAACACGCGCTTCTGCCGCCAGGCCCAGACCGAGGGGCTGACGTAATGCACGGTCTTGATCCCGGCACGGCGCAGCTTGAGTTCCAGGCCAAGGTTGAAGTCAGGCGCATCGATGCCGATGAACACATCCGGCTTGGCGGCGATCAGATCACGCGCCAACTGGCGGCGACGGCCGAGCAGTTCGAACAGGCGGCCGAGTACTTCGACCAGGCCCATGACCGCCAGACGTTCCATCGGGAAATAGGATTTCAGGCCCTCGGCTTCCATGCGCGAACCGCCGACGCCGATGAATTCGGCATCCGGGTAACGCTGCTTGATGGCCTGCATCAGGCCGGAACCGAGGATGTCACCGGACGCCTCACCGGCGACCAGTGCGACGCGAAGTGGTCTGGTCATAGGAATCAGCGGGTGATGCCGCGGGTGGAGGCCTGGATGGAATCGCGGAAGATCGCCACTTCGGGGAACTGCGCAGCGGACTCGGCCAGCTCGCTCAGCGCCAGCTCCACCGTCAACCCCTGGCGATAGACCAGCTTGTACGCCTTGCGCAATGCAGCGATGGCTTCGGCCGAGAACCCACGGCGGCGCATGCCTTCGAAATTCATGCTGCGCGCCTCGGCCGGGTTACCGAACACCGTGACGAAGGCCGGTACGTCCTTGCCGATGGCAGTGCCCATGCCGGAGAAGCTGTGTGCGCCGATGCGGCAGAACTGGTGCACCAAGGTGTAACCGGACAGAATTGCCCAGTCCTCGACCCAAACATGGCCAGCCAGCGCGGTGTTGTTGACCAGGATGCAGTGATTGCCGATGACGCTGTCGTGCCCGATGTGAGCATAGGCCATGATCAGGTTGTGATCGCCGATGGTGGTTTCGCCACGATCCTGCACGGTGCCCCGGTGAATGGTGACGCCTTCACGAATGGTGTTGTGATCGCCGATCACCAGGCGCGTCGCCTCGCCCTTGTATTTCAGGTCTGGCGTGTCTTCACCGACCGACGAAAACTGATAGATGCGATTGTGCTTGCCGATAACGGTCGGCCCCTTGAGCACTACGTGCGGGCCGATGACTGTACCCTCGCCGATTTCCACATCGGGCCCGACAATGCTCCACGGGCCGACGACGACGTCGTCGGCCAATCTGGCACTGGGGTCGATGATCGCGCGAGGGTCAATCGAACTCATAGCTTGCGTTCCGCGCAGATGATTTCAGCGGAGCAGACTTCCTTGCCATCGACCGTGGCACGGCATTCGAATTTCCAGATGCTGCGGCGGTCGCTCAGGTACTTAGCTTCCAGCGTGAGCTGATCGCCCGGCAGCACCGGCGAGCGGAAACGCAGCTTGTCGGAGCCGACGAAGTAATAAAGAGTGCCGTCGGCCGGCTTCACACCCATCATCTTGAAGCCGAGGATGCCGGCTGCCTGCGCCATGGCCTCGATGATCAGGACGCCCGGCATAATCGGATGCTCGGGGAAGTGACCGTTGAAGAACGGCTCATTGATGCTGACATTCTTATAGGCGCGAATCTGCTTGCCTTCGACGTCCAGGTCCACCACACGATCCACCAGCAGGAACGGATAGCGGTGCGGCAAATATTCACGAATTTCGTTGATGTCCATCATGTCCGGTTAAGCCTGTAAGAAAAGAAAAGAGCACGGTCACGCCGTGCTCAGGCATCAGATGAGACGTTTGCCGTCTGGGTCACGGCGGCCAGCTGTTTTTCCAGCTCGCGCAGACGCTTGGCCATCTCGTCCAACTGACGAATACGGGCTGCGCTCTTCTTCCACTCGCCCGCTGGTTGCATGGCGGTACCGGAAGAATAGGCGCCCGGCTCGGTGATCGAGCGGGTCACCATGGTCATCCCGGTGACGAACACGTTGTCGCACACCTCGATATGACCGACCATCCCCACACCACCGGCGATCATGCAGTTCCTGCCAATCTTGGTGCTGCCGGAAATCCCGCAGCAGCCGGCCATGGCGGTGTTGTCGCCGATCTGCACGTTGTGCGCGATCATGATCTGGTTATCCAGCTTCACGCCATTGCCGATCAGGGTGTCGGACAGCGCACCGCGATCGACCGTGGTATTGGCACCGATCTCGACGTCATCGCCGATGGTCACCCCACCGATCTGCGCGATCTTCTGCCAGACGCCCTTCTCGTTGGCGAAACCGAAGCCCTCGCCACCGATCACCGCGCCGGACTGGATCACCACACGCTTGCCGATCTGCACGTCGTGGTACAGCGTCACGCGCGGCGCAAGCCAGCCGCCATCACCGATCACGCTGCGAGCACCGACCACGCAATGGGCACCAATGCTGACCTCAGCACCGATACGCGCACCGCTCTCGATCACCGCATAGGGACCGATACTGGCACTCGAATCGACAACGGCGTCGTCGGCGACGTGCGCAGTGGCATGAATGCCCGCGGCCGCCTTGGGCTTGCGGTCGAACAGGTGGGAAAGCTGGGCGTAAGCCAAATACGGGTTGGCAACGATCAAGGCATCGCCAGCGTAGCCTTCGGCATCGGCTGCGGTCAGCAGCACGGCGCCGGCCTGAGTTTGCGCTAGGTGCTTGCGGTATTGGGCATTGGCCAGGAAGCTCAACTGTTCGGGCCTGGCCTCCTGTAAGGTGGCCAGGCCCGTAATGACCTTAGCTTCAGCGCCACGCAAGGTGGCGCCCAGGCGCTCGGCCAATTGGCCGAGAGTAACTGTCACAGTCATGCTCAACGCATCTGGTTCATGCGCTCGATGACTTGGCGAGTGATGTCGTACTGAGGCTTGACATCGATCACCGCGCCGCGCTCGAGCACCAGGTCGAAGTTACCGTTCTTGATCACTTCCTCGACGGCCTTGTCCAGGTTCGGCTTGAGCTTGGCCAGCATTTCACGGTCAGCGACGGCCTTGGCTTCGTTCAGCTCCTTGGACTGGAACTGGAAGTCACGGGCCTTCTGCTTGAATTCGAGCTCGAGACGCTCGCGCTCGGCCTGCTGCATCTTCTCGCCATCCTTGACCATGCGATCCTGAATGCGCTTGGCATCGCTTTCCAGGGTCTTGAGCTTGTTCAGCTGCGGGCCGAACTTCTTCTCGGCATCGACCGCGTAGCGCTTGGCCGCATCCGACTCAAGCAGCGCCATCTGATAGTTCAGCACGGCCACCTTCATCTCGGCGAACGCCGGAGTGGCGATCAGGGCGGCGGTGAACAGAACCAGTTGAGTCAACTTACGCACAATGCACTCCTGCAACAAAACTGTTGGCTTTCGGTGAATGACTTTTAGAAGGTCTGGCCCAGGGAGAACTGGAATACCTGAGTATCGGCATCATCCGGCTTCTTGATCGGCATGGCCAGGCTGAAACTCAGCGGGCCCAGTGCAGTGATCCAGGTCAGGCCGACACCCACGGAGCTGGCCAGATTGCTGAAATCGACATCGCAACTGTCGCTGAGCTTCTTTTGACTGGACGAGCAGTTGGTGTCGAAGACGTTACCCACATCCCAGAACAGCGCGGTGCGCAGCGAGCGCTGATCCTTGACGAACGGCAACGGGAAGAGCATCTCGACACCGCCCTGGACGAGAACGTTACCACCAAAGGGCAGCGGATCCTGATCCGGGTCACGCAGGGTTCCTGGTTTCCCCCCTGGGTTGCCCGCGCCACGACTCGGCGTACTGCGCGGACCCAGGCTGCTGTCCTCGAAGCCCCGCACCGAGTTGAAACCACCCGCGTAGTAGTGCTCGTAGAACGGCAATTCCGCGGTGCTACCGTAGCTGTCGCCATAACCCAGTTGAGTGTGGAAGCGCAGGGTGTAGTTGTCGCTGATCGGGGTGAACACCTGGCCACGGTAGTCGAGTTTGTAGAACGACAGGTCGCTACCCGGCAGGGTGGTCTCCAGCACCAGGCTCTGCGAGTGGCCACGGTTGGCCAGCACGCCACGGTTCAGGGTCGACTCGGACCAGCCGATGGAGCCCTTGAAGTTCAGGTAGTTGTCACCCTCAGCGTCGATGAAATCGAAGATTTCGTCGACGGTGTAACGACCGGTGTCGATGCTGTCCTGCTGCACGGTCAGGCCGTAGGTCAGGCGCGAGGTCTCACTGATCGGGTAGCCGATGTTGATACCGGCACCCAGGCTGTCCACCGAGTAGCTGGATACGTCGACATCGAGCTCATCGTAGTCGGTGGTACGGTAGAAGGCGTTGTAACCCAGGCTGACGCCGTCGACGGTCCAGTAGGGGTCAACGAAGCCAAAGCTGTAACGGGTCTGGTATTCACTGCGGGTCAGGCCGATGCTGACGCGGTTACCGGTACCGAGGAAGTTGTTCTGGCTGATCGAACCACCCAGGATCAGACCGGCATTCTGGGCAAAGCCGACGCTGGCGGTAATGGAACCGGACGGCTGCTCTTCGACGCTGTAGTTGACGTCGATCTGGTCGTCGGTGCCCGGTACCTGCGGGGTTTCGACATTGACTTCCTTGAAGAAGCCCAGGCGCTCGAGGCGCACCTTGGACTGGTCGATCAGGTAGGTCGAAGCCCAGCCACCTTCCATCTGGCGCATTTCGCGGCGCAGCACTTCGTCTTCGGACTTGGTATTGCCACGGAAGTTGATGCGGTTGACGTAGGCACGCTTGCCTGGATCGACGAAGAAGGTGATCGAGACGGTGTTGTCCTCGTCGTGCGCTTCCGGCACACCATTGACGTTGGCGAAGGTGTAACCCTCGTTACCCAGACGACGGGTGATCAGCTCGCTGGTGGTGGTCATGATCTTGCGCGAGAAGACCTGCCCTTCCTTGACCAGCAGCAATGCGCGCACATCTTCTTCCGGAACCTTGAGGTCACCGGACAGCTTCACGTCGCGGACGCTGTACTTTTCGCCCTCTTCGACGTTGACGGTGATATAGACGTGTTTCTTGTCCGGCGTGATGGATACCTGGGTCGAGCTGATATCCATGTTGATATAGCCGCGGTCCAGGTAGTAAGAGCGCAGACGCTCCAGGTCACCGGACAGTTTTTCGCGGGCGTACTTGTCGTCGTTCTTGAAGAAAGACAGCCAGTTGGTGGTTTTCAGCTCGAACAGGTCGACCAGATCCTCATCGGAGAACACGGTGTTGCCGACCACGTTGATGTGGGAGATGGCCGCTACGGTGCCTTCGTTGATGGTGATCTTCAGCGCCACGCGGTTACGCGGCTGCGGAATCACTTCGGCCTCGATCTCGGCCGAGTAGCGGCCCTGGGCGACGTACTGGCGCTGCAGTTCGTTACGCACGCCTTCGAGTGTGGCGCGCTGGAAAATCTCGCCCTCGGCCAGACCGGACTGGTTCAGGCCCTTGAGCAGATCTTCGGTGGTGATGGCCTTGTTGCCTTCGATCTCAATACCGGAAATGGAAGGACGTTCGACCACGGTAACGACCAGCACGTCGCCATCGCGACCAAGCTGGATGTCCTGGAAGAAGCCGGTACGGAACAGCGAGCGAGTGGCATCCACCAACTGGCGATCATCGACGGACTCGCCCACGTTGAGGGGCAGTGCGCCGAACACGCTGCCGGCGGACACCCGCTGCAAGCCATTGACGCGAATATCGGAGATGGTGAAGGACTCGGCGTGAACTTCGGCGATCATCAATGCGGACAGTACCGCAGGTAGCAGCAGACGTTTCATGAAGTCCTTTCTTATTCCAACTGACGATAAAAACTGCCGCTTAAGCGACACTTCTTTTAAATCTCAAGAGCGTATTCAGCAATGCTCACAGGCGGCTGAGGTCGTTGACCAGGGCGAGCAGCATGACCCCGATGACCAGACTGATGCCGATCTGCATCCCCCAACCCTGAACCCGCTCAGACAAGGGGCGACCACGCACCCACTCGACCAGATAAAACAGCAGATGCCCACCATCCAGCACGGGAATGGGCAGCAGATTGAGAACTCCCAGGCTAATGCTCAGATATGCAAGGAATTTCAGGAAATCCCCCAGCCCTGACTCAGCTGAAGCGCCCGCCACTTTAGCAATGGTTATCGGCCCACTCAAGTTTTTTACCGAGAGCTCTCCGAACAGCATTTTCTTCAGCGAATCGAGGGTCAACAGGCTCATTGCCCAGGTCTGACGCATGCCCTCGGCGACACCTTTGAGCGGACCGTAACGCACCTCGCGGAGCATCTCGGCAGGCCATTCAACGCCCTGAACGCCCGCGCCCAGGTAGCCACTGCGGGCCTCGCCCTCGCCTCGCGACGCCAGAGTCAGCTGCACATCCCTCTCCTGGCCATCGCGCTCGAAACGCAGCGCGACCGTCTCGCCCGGCAGCGCCCGCACGCGATCGACCAGATCCTGCCAATCGGCCAGCGCTTGATCATCGAGCGCCAGCAGGCGATCACCCGGCTGCAGGCCGGCAGCATAAGCCGGCCCTTTGGAATCGACTTCAGCCAGCACAGGCTCCAGCACCGGACGCCATGGGCGAATACCCAGCGAACCGATCGGGTCCGGTTCATCGACACCACGCAGCCAGTTGTCCAGTTGCACCTGCTTGGGCGTTTCGACCGTGGAGCCCGACTCGGTCACACGCAGGTCGAGCGCGCCGCTTTCACCCAGACGCCGCACCAGTTGCAGGTTGACCGCCGCCCAGCCATTGGTGGCCTCACCGTCGACCGCGACGATCTCCTGCCCTGCACGCAGCCCGGCAGCCTCCGCCAGGCTGTCCGGCTGCACCGCACCGATGACGGGGCGCACCTGCTGACTGCCGAGCATGGCGACGAACCAGAAGAACAGCATCGCCAGCAGGAAATTGGCCAGCGGGCCGGCAGCGACGATAGCGATACGCTGGCGTACGCTCTTGCGATTGAAGGACTGCTCGACAAGCTCGGGCGGCACATCGCCCTCGCGCTCATCGAGCATCTTGACGTAGCCGCCCAGGGGAATGGCGGCAATGACGAATTCGGTGCCGTGGCGATCATGCCAGCGCACAAGTGGCGTGCCGAAGCCGACGGAGAAACGCAGAACCTTGACGCCGCAGCGCCGGGCCACCCAGAAGTGCCCATACTCGTGAAAGGTCACCAGGACACCCAGCGCGATCAGGGTGCCAACCAGCATATACAGCCCACTCATTTCACTTCTCCAGCCCTACGGGGCCGCTCAGGTTCTGATGCATGCCGGATGATCGCCGGCTCAACGAGCGGCCAGCCACTGCGCGGCCAACTCACGCGCCCGGGCGTCGGCTTCGAATACCGCGTCGAGCGCTTCGACAGCCCTGACCGGTTGCGCGTTCAGCACGGACTCAATCATACCCGCGATATCGACGAAACGGATGCGTCGCTGCAGGAACGCCTCGACCGCCACCTCGTTGACCGCATTGAGCGTCGCCGGCGCACTGCCGCCGGTCTGCGCCGCCTCGCGCGCCAGACGCAGGCAGGGAAAACGCTGCTCGTCAGGGCGCTCGAAATCCAGGCGACCGACGGCGAACAGATCCAGAGCAGACACTCCCGAATCGATACGCTCCGGCCATGCCAGGGCATGGGCGATAGGCGTGCGCATGTCCGGGTTGCCGAGCTGGGCCAGGACCGAACCATCAACGTAATCGACCAGAGAATGAATCACGCTCTGCCGGTGGATAACCACCTCGATCTGTTCGGGACGCGCGTCGAACAACCAGCAGGCCTCGATCATCTCCAGGCCCTTGTTCATCATGCTCGCCGAATCGACCGAAATCTTGCGCCCCATCGACCAGTTCGGATGTGCACAAGCTTGCTCGGGCGTGACGTGCTCCAGCTCGACCAGGGGCGTTTCGCGGAAAGGTCCGCCGGAGGCCGTCAGCAGCACGCGGCGCACACCGACTGCCTGCAGGCCGCGCGAATAATCACCTGGCAGGCACTGGAAAATGGCGTTGTGCTCGCTGTCGATCGGCAGAAGAACCGCCCCGCTCTGCTTGACGGCCTGCATGAACAAGGCGCCGGACATCACCAGCGCCTCCTTGTTGGCCAGCAGTACCTTCTTGCCGGCCTGCACGGCCGCAAGCGTCGGCTTGAGCCCGGCAGCACCGACGATGGCAGCCATCACGCAATCGACGGCCGCATCGGCGGATACCGCGCACAACCCCTCCTCGCCGATCAGCACTTCGGTCGCCAGTCCGGCGACACGCAAACGGTTCTGCAGCTCGAGCGCCGAATCGGCATCAGGCACCACGGCGTAGCGCGGGTTATGGCGCACACAGAGCGCCTGCAGCTCCGCCAGGCGGGAATAACCGGTAAGGGCGAATACCTGGTAACGCTCGGGATGACGAGCGATCACATCCAGCGTGCTGAGACCGATGGAGCCGGTCGCGCCCAGCACCGTGACCTGTTGCACTGCACTCACAACGAGCCCCAGCCGGCCAGCCAGAGCAATGTGGCGAATACGGGAATCGCTGCGGTAAGACTGTCGATACGATCCAGCACGCCACCGTGGCCTGGCAGCAGATTACTGCTGTCCTTGATCCCGGATTGGCGCTTGAACATGCTTTCGGTCAGGTCGCCAACCACGGAAATCAGCACCACCACGGCAGCGCCGGCCATGGCCAGCAACAGCCCCGTGCCGGACCAGCCTTGCTGCAGCCCGACCAGCAGGGTGATCAGCAGACTAGCAGCGAGGCCGCCATACAACCCTTCCCAGCTCTTGCCCGGGCTGACCCTGGGCGCCAGCTTGCGCTTGCCGAAGGTCTTGCCGGAGAAATAGGCACCGATATCAGCGCCCCAAACCAGCACCATCACCGCGATGATCAGCGCATTGGCCTGCGGCCACTGCTTGAGCAGAACCAACCCCTGCCATGCCGGCAGGAGAATCAACAGGCCGATCAGCAAACGGCCCGGTACACCGCCCCAGTAACGACTGCTATCGGGATAGCTCAGCACCAGCATGGTCGCCACCAGCCACCACAGCACCGCCACCAGCAAAAGCATCGGCGCGACGGCCGGGACCAGATACAGCAAGCCGAGCAACACAGCCACCGCCGCAGCATAAGCCACGCGCAGCGACTGCGCATCGAACCCCGCCAGCCGCGCCCACTCCCACGCACCCAGGGTGACCACTGCCCCAATGAACAGCGCGAAGGCGCCACCTTCGAGCAGGAAGAAACCGCCCAGAGCAATGGGCAGCAGTACCAGCGCCGTGATGATTCGTTGTTTGAGCATTAGGAGCGTGCCTCAGCTTCCACCTGCTCGCTGGTCTTGCCGAAGCGACGCTGGCGGGTAGCGAAATCGGCCAGCGCCTTGCGCATGGCCTCGTGCTTGAAATCCGGCCAGTAAAGGTCGGAGAAGTACAGTTCACTGTAGGCCAACTGCCAGAGAAGGAAATTGCTGATGCGGTGCTCTCCCCCCGTGCGAATGCACAGGTCGGGCAAGGGCAGGTCACCGGTTGCCAGACAGCCCTGGAGCAATTGCGGGGTAATGTCTTCGGCTTGCAAATGCCCCGCCTGCACCTCACGCGCCAGGCGCTGAGCGGCCTGGGCAATATCCCACTGACCGCCGTAATTGGCAGCGATCTGCAAGGTGAAGCGACGATTGCCGGCAGTCAGCAGCTCCGCTTCGCGCATGGCAGCCTGCAACTCAGGATGGAAGCGCGAGCGGTCGCCGATGATGCGCAGGCCGATGTCGTTATCCAACAGACGCTTGGCCTCACGGCGCAGCGCGCCGAGGAACAGCTCCATCAGCGCACCGACTTCTTCGGCCGGGCGCTGCCAGTTCTCGCTGGAAAAAGCGAACAGGGTCAGCACCTCGACACCCGACTCGGCACAGACCTCGATCACCGCGCGAACCGCGTCGACCCCGGCCTTGTGCCCCGCCACACCCGGCAAAAGGCGCTTCTTCGCCCAGCGGTTGTTGCCATCCATGATGATGGCGACATGCCTTGGCACCGCCCCCTGGTTGTTCTTGTCCATGTGTGGGCGCCCAGCCGTCAAACGGCCATCAGGTCCGCTTCCTTGACCTCGAGCGCCTTGTCCACGTCACCGATGAACTTGTCAGTGATCTTCTGCAGCTCGTCAGCAGCGCGGCGCTCTTCGTCTTCGCTGATTTCCTTGGCCTTGGACAGCTTCTTCAGCTCGGCCAGGGCATCGCGACGCACGTTGCGCACCGCAACCTTGGCATCCTCGGCAACGCCACGCGCCTGCTTGGTGTAGCCCTTGCGGGTTTCCTCGGTCAGGGCGGGCATCGGCACACGGATGGTGGTGCCGGCGCTGCTCGGATTCAGGCCCAGGTCGGAAGTCAGGACGGCCTTCTCGATGGCGGCACCGAGATTCTTGTCGTGCGCGACGATCTTCAGGGTACGCGCATCCTCGACGGTGATCGCAGCGACCTGATTGAGCGGCATGTCGCTGCCCCAGGCCGGGACCTTGATGCTATCGAGAATGCTCGGATGGGCACGACCGGTACGAATGGAAGCCAGGTTGCGACCCAGTGCCTCCAGGGACTTGCTCATGCGTTCCTGAGCGTCTTTCTTGATGTCGTTGATCATTGTGCATCCTCCTCGATCAGGGTTCCTTCAGCGCCACCCACTACAACGTTCAGCAGGGCGCCGGGCTTGTTCATGTTGAAGACCCGCAGCGGCATGGTGTGATCACGGCACAGGCAGATGGCGGTCAGATCCATCACGCCCAGCTTGCGGTCGAGCACCTCGTCATAGGTCAGACGCTCGAACTTCTCGGCATGCGGGTCCTTGAACGGGTCGGCAGTGTACACGCCATCGACCTTGGTCGCCTTCAGAACCACGTCGGCATCGATCTCGATGGCGCGCAGGCAGGCAGCCGAATCGGTGGTGAAGAACGGATTGCCGGTGCCCGCGGCGAAGATCACCACTTCGCCGGTCTTCAGGTGGCGCATGGCTTTGCGGCGGTCGTAATGATCGGTGACGCCGACCATGGAGATCGCCGACATGACGATGGCCGGGATGTTCGAGCGCTCCAGCGCATCACGCATGGCCAGCGCATTCATCACGGTCGCCAGCATGCCCATGTGGTCACCGGTGACGCGATCCATGCCGGCAGCGGACAGCGCCGCACCGCGGAACAGGTTGCCGCCACCGATCACCAGGCCGACCTGCACACCGATGCCGACCAGTTGGCCAACTTCCAGCGCCATGCGATCGAGCACTTTGGGATCGATGCCGAAATCTTCCGAGCCCATCAGGGCTTCGCCGCTAAGTTTGAGCAGAATGCGTTTGTAGCGAGGTTGGCGACCAGTGGTCTGCTGAGCCATTGCAAGTCTCTCCTGCGGCGATATGAAATTCTTGAGCAACGCGCCTGGGCGCTGCAATCATCCGGCACTTCGAACGTGCCGACGACCGTAGGTTGCACGGCCGCCTGTACATTTGTCGCCCCTAATTCGGCAAAGAGGCTGCACGCGCAAGCGGGCAGCCTCTCTGGGACAACTGGCCTAACCGCCGATTACTGCTTGCTGGCAGCAACCTGAGCGGCGACTTCGGCAGCGAAGTCGGTCTCGGCCTTCTCGATACCCTCGCCCACTTCGTAACGAACGAAGGAAACGACTTCGGCACCGGCTTTCTTGACCAGGTCACCGACCTTGACTTCCGGGTCCATGATGAAGGCTTGCTCGACCAGACTGGCTTCGGCCAGGAACTTGGCGATACGGCCTTTGACCATGTTCTCGACGATGTTTTCCGGCTTGCCGGCGATCTTCTCGGCGTTCAGCTGCAGGAAGATTTCCTTTTCCTTGGCAACCAGCTCCTCGGAAACCTGGTCCGGCGAAACGACGGCCGGGTTGGAAGCTGCAACGTGCATGGCAACGTGCTTGGCCAGTTCGTCGTTGCCGCCTTTCAGGACGACCAGAACGCCGATGCGGTGGCCGTGCAGGTAGGCACCAACGGTTTCGCCGGAAACGGCGGTCAGACGACGGATGTTGACGTTCTCGCCGCACTTGGCAACCAGGGCTTCACGAGCCGATTCGCGCGAGGCGATCAGCGGAGCAGCGTCGGTCAGGTTCTTCTCGAAGGCTTCATCCAGGCTTTCCTTGACGAAACCTTTGAAGTCATCCTGCAGAGCCAGGAAGTCGGTCTGCGAGTTGACTTCGATGATCAGGCCACGACCACCTTCGACGCGAACGGCGATGGAGCCTTCGGCGGCGATGTTGCCGGCCTTCTTGGCAGCCTTGATGGCGCCGGAAGCGCGCATGTCATCAATGGCTTTCTCGATGTCGCCACCAGCGGCAACCAGGGCCTTCTTGCATTCCATCATGCCTTGGCCGGTACGCTCGCGCAGTTCTTTAACCAGGGCCGCAGTAATCTCTGCCATCTTGAAAATCCTCTCGGTAGGTCTTCAACCAAATCAAATCTTTGAGTGGCAAAAAGGGGGCCTAGCCCCCTTCTTGCACAGCGCATAACGCTAAATGCTTGGCGTTACCGCTTAGCCTTCGGCGCTCTCGACTGCGGCTTCTTCGACGAACTCCTCAGTCGCGCCGCCAGCGTTGCTGCGACCACGGATCACGGCGTCAGCCATGGCACCCATGTACAGCTGGATGGCGCGGATGGCGTCGTCGTTACCCGGGATGATGTAGTCAACGCCTTCCGGGCTGCTGTTGGTATCGACGATGCCGATGACCGGGATGCCCAGCTTGTTGGCTTCGGTGATAGCGATGCGCTCGTGGTCAACGTCGATCACGAACAGAGCGTCCGGCAGACCGCCCATGTCCTTGATACCACCCAGGCTGCGATCCAGTTTTTCCAGATCACGGGAACGCATCAGGGCTTCTTTCTTGGTCAGCTTGGCGAAGGTGCCGTCCTGGGACTGGGTTTCCAGCTCGCGCAGGCGCTTGATCGAAGCACGGATGGTCTTGTAGTTGGTCAGCATGCCGCCCAGCCAGCGGTGATCGACGAACGGCGAGCCGCAACGAGCAGCTTCTTCGCGAACGATCTTGCCAGCGGAACGCTTGGTGCCGACGAACAGGATCTTGTTCTTGCCAGCAGCCAGCTTCTCAACGAAAGCCTGGGCTTCGTTGAACATCGGCAGGGTTTTTTCGAGGTTGATGATGTGAATCTTGTTGCGCGCGCCGAAAATGTACTTGCCCATTTTCGGGTTCCAGTAACGGGTCTGGTGGCCGAAGTGCACACCGGCCTTCAGCATATCGCGCATGTTGACTTGGGACATGATAGTTCCTTGATAAGTCGGGTTAGGCCTCCACGCATCCCAGTTTCCAACCCTCGAACTTGTCGAAAGGCACCCAGGAAACCGTGTCGATACGTGTGTGGGTTTAGGCTTTCGGACGTAGTGCCCGTAAAGCGGCGCGTTTTATACCACACAAAGCAGCCGCAAGCTACAGGATTCAGGCTGCAAGTAGAGGCGAACCCCCTGCACCGGCGACCACCGCGCTCAGCTTGCGGCTTGTAGTTTGAGGCTTGCAGCTGCCTTTTGGGGCTTGCGCCTCGTAGCTGCTAAGATACTCCCCTTTTCCGTACGCGCCCGAGAGCTTCATATGACCGTCACCATCAAATCCGCCGAAGAAATCGAGAAAATGCGCGTGGCCGGCCGCCTGGCCGCCGAAGTGCTGGAGATGATCGGCGAGCACGTCAAGCCGGGCGTGACCACCGAAGAGCTGGACCGCCTCTGCCACGACTATATCGTCAACGTACAGCAGGCCATCCCCGCCCCGCTCAACTACAAGGGCTTCCCAAAGTCGATCTGCACCTCGATCAACCACGTGGTGTGCCATGGCATTCCCAACGACAAGCCGTTGAAGGATGGCGACGTACTGAACATCGACATCACCGTGATCAAGGATGGCTACCACGGCGATACCAGCAAGATGTTCATGGTCGGCAAGGTCGCCGAATGGGCCGAGCGTCTGGCCAAGGTCACTCAGGAATGCATGTATAAAGGCATCGAACTGGTCAAGCCGGGCGCACGCCTGGGCGATATTGGCGAAGTGATCCAGAAGCATGCCGAGAAGAACGGTTTCTCCGTGGTCCGCGAATACTGCGGCCATGGCATCGGCGCCGTGTTCCATGAGGAGCCGCAGGTGCTGCACTACGGCAAGGCCGGCACCGGTATGGAGCTCAAGGAAGGCATGACCTTCACCATCGAACCGATGATCAACCAGGGTCGCGCGGAAACCCGCCTGCTCGGCGACGGCTGGACTGCGATCACCAAGGACCGCAAGCTTTCCGCACAGTGGGAACATACCGTGCTGGTCACCGCCGATGGCTACGAGATCCTGACCCTGCGCAGTGACGACACTCTGCCGCGCACGTCCGCCTGAAACACAACCGCAACGGTGCGCAAGTCGCACCCTATGCCCTATATAAAGGAAGGCAATTGCATGCCGCAGATGGACCCCGAACTGTTTGACCGAGGTCAGTTCCAGGCCGAGCTGGCGCTCAAGTCCAGCCCCATCGCTGCATTCAAGAAGGCCATCCGCAGCGCGCGTGAAGTCCTTGATGCGCGCTTTCGCGAGGGTCGCGACATTCGCCGCCTGGTCGAGGATCGCGCCTGGTTCGTCGACCAGATCCTGCAGGAGGCATGGAAGCGCTTCGCCTGGAGCGAGGACGCCGATATCGCCCTGCTCGCCGTCGGTGGTTACGGCCGCGGCGAACTGCACCCCTACTCGGATATCGACCTGCTGATCCTGCTCGGCAGCGACGATCACGAGGTGTTCCGCGAGCCCATCGAAGGCTTCCTCACCCTGCTTTGGGATATTGGCCTGGAAGTCGGCCAGAGCGTGCGCTCGGTGGATGAATGCGCCGAAGAAGCGCGCGCCGACCTGACGGTGATCACCAACCTGATGGAAAGCCGCACCATTGCTGGCCCGGAACGCCTGCGCCAGCGCATGCAGCAGGTCACCAGCACAGAGCAGATGTGGCCGAGCAAGCACTTCTACCAGGCCAAGCGCGACGAGCGCAGAGCGCGCCACGCCAAGTACAACGACACCGAATACAACCTCGAGCCCAACGTCAAGGGCTCGCCCGGCGGCCTGCGCGACATCCAGACCGTGTTGTGGGTGGCCCGCCGCCAGTTCGACACCCTCAATCTGCAAGCCCTGGTCGGCCAGGGCTTTCTGCTGGAGAGCGAATACGCCCTGCTCTCCTCCAGCCAGGAGTTCCTGTGGAAGGTGCGCTACGCCCTGCACATGCTGGCCGGGCGCGCCGAAGACCGCCTGCTGTTCGATTACCAGGCGAAGATCGCCGCTCTGTTCGGCTATCAGGACGGCGACGGCAAGCGCAGCATCGAACACTTCATGCAGAAGTACTACCGCGTGGTGATGGCCATCTCCGAACTGTCGGATCTGATCAACCAGCACTTCGAGGAAGTCATCCTGCGTGCCGGCGAAAGTGGCCCGGCAACGCCCTTGAACAGTCGCTTCCAAGTGCGCGACCGCTACATCGAGGTCACCCACCCGAACGTCTTCAAACGCACGCCGTTCGCCATCATCGAAATCTTCGTGCTGATGGCGCAGCACCCGGAGATCAAGGGCGTACGCGCCGACAGCATCCGCCTGCTACGTGACAGCCGCCACCTGATCGATGACGAGTTCCGCAAGGACATTCGCAACACCAGCCTGTTCATCGAACTGTTCAAGTGCAAGGAAGGTATTCACCGCAACCTGCGGCGGATGAACCGCTACGGCATTCTCGGCCGCTACCTGCCGGAGTTCGGCCATATCGTCGGGCAGATGCAGCACGACCTGTTCCACATCTATACGGTCGATGCGCACACTCTCAATTTGATCAAGCACCTGCGCAAGTTCCGCTGGCCGGAGCTGGCGGAGAAATTTCCGCTGGCCAGCAAGCTGATCGAAAAGCTGCCCAAGCCGGAGCTGATCTACCTCGCCGGCCTCTACCACGATATCGGCAAGGGCCGCGGCGGCGATCACTCCGAACTCGGCGCGGTGGATGCCGAAGCCTTCGCCCGCCGCCATCATCTACCGGCCTGGGACGGCGCACTGATCGTCTGGCTGGTGCAGCATCACCTGGTGATGTCCACCACCGCGCAACGCAAGGACCTCTCCGACCCGCAGGTGATCCACGATTTCGCCCAGTTCGTTGGCGACCAGACGCACCTGGATTACCTCTACGTGCTGACCGTGGCCGACATCAACGCCACCAACCCCAGCCTGTGGAATTCCTGGCGCGCCAGCCTGCTGCGTCAGCTCTACACCGAGACCAAGCGCGCCCTGCGCCGCGGCCTGGAAAACCCGCTGGATCGCGAAGAACAGATTCGCCAGACGCAGAGCGCCGCCCTGGACATCCTGGTGCGCGGCGGTACCGACCCGGACGACGCCGAGCAGCTATGGAGCCAGCTCGGCGACGACTACTTTCTGCGCCACACCGCCAGCGACGTGGCCTGGCATACCGATGCCATTCTCCAGCATCCCAACGATGGCGGCCCGCTGGTACTGATGAAGGAAACCACCCAGCGCGAATTCGAGGGCGGTACGCAGATCTTCATCTACGCACCGGACCAGCATGACTTCTTCGCCGTGACCGTGGCGGCGATGAGCCAGCTCAACCTGAACATTCATGACGCGCGGATCATCACTTCCACCAGCCAGTTCACCCTGGATACGTATGTCGTGCTGGATGCCGACGGTGGCTCGATCGGCGACAACCCGGCGCGAATCCAGCAGATCCGCGCCGGCCTGATCGAAGCACTGAAGAACCCCGACGACTACCCGACCATCATCCAGCGCCGGGTACCGCGCCAGCTCAAGCACTTCGCCTTCGCCCCGCAGGTGACCATTCATAACGACGCGCAGCGGCCGGTGACCATCCTCGAGCTGACCGCCCCGGACCGCCCCGGCCTGCTGGCACGGATCGGACGCATCTTCCTCGAATACGATCTGTCGCTGCAGAACGCCAAAATCGCCACCCTCGGCGAGCGCGTCGAAGACGTATTCTTCATTACCGACGACAAAGGCCAGCCGCTGTCCGACCCCGAGTTCTGCGCGCGCCTGCAGGAAGCGATCATCGCCAAGCTCGCCGAGCCAAGTGCCCCGAGCACGACGCAGATCACCTTCTGAGCAGCTGGATGCGGCGGGCGCCGCACCCTGGACCGGAGTCAGATCCTGAAGCTGTCCACCAGTTGCTTGAGGCGGCGGACCTGCTGATCCAGCTCGGTACAGGCGCTGAGGCTGGACTGCAGGTTGCGCACGCCATCCTGGTTCAGCGTGTTGATCTCGGTGATGTCCATGTTCAGGCTCTCGATCACCGAGGTCTGCTCCTCGGTGGCGGTGGCCACTGACTGGTTCATGCCGTCGATTTCACCGATGCGATGGGTCACCCCGCGCAGGTTCTCGCCGGCCTGCCCACCGATGCGCACACTGTCGTCACTGAAGCGACGACTCTCGGCCATGGTCGCCACGGCGTCACGGGCTCCAGCCTGCAGTTGCTCGATCATCTGCTGGATCTCCAGCGCCGAGCTCTGCGTGCGCTGCGCCAGGTTGCGCACCTCATCGGCGACCACGGCAAAACCTCGCCCGGCCTCACCGGCACGCGCCGCCTCGATGGCGGCGTTGAGCGCCAGCAGGTTGGTCTGCTCGGAAATGCCCTTGATCACATCGAGAATCTGGCCGATGTCGTTGCTCTTCTCGCTGAGCAGTTCGATATGCCGACCGGAAGCCTGGATCTTCTCCGACAGCTCCCCCATCGAACTCAGGGTCCGTTCCACCATGCCCTGGCCTTCCTCGGCGTCACGGCGCGCATCACTGGCCTGCACGGAAGCATCGGCAGCATTGCGCGCGATCTCCTGGGCGGCTGCACCGAGCTCGTTGATCGCGGCGGCGACGCTGTCGGTGCGCGCGGCCTGTTCACTGGAGTTACCCATGGAGGCATTGGACGCCTGCACCACGGTGCTGACCCGTGCATGCACCTCGCGGGTCGCCGAGGCCACTTCGCGGATGGATTCGTGAATACGCTCGACGAAGCGGTTGAAGGCCCCCGCCAACTCACCGAACTCGTCGCCGGAGGCGATCGTCAGGCGCTGGGTCAGATCCCCCTCACCTTCGGCGATGCCGCCCATGGCGTGGCTCATCACGTGCAGCGGACGCAGCAGGATACGGATCAGCGCACCAAGCAGGATCAGGATGGCAACCACGCCGATGATCGTGACCATCAGCGCAGACACGCGAAACTCGCTGAGCGCGGCGAACGCCTTGCCCTCATCGACGGATAAACCGACGTACCAGCGCACGCCCGACAGCCCCTTCACTGGCAGGAAGGTGACCAGACGAGCGCTACCCTCGATGGACGAAGCATCCTGCAGGCCAGGTTGCAGACGTGGTGCACCGCTGGGGAATAGGTCCGCCAGGGTCTTGAGCACCAGGCTCTTGTCGGGATGCACCAGCACCGTGCCCTTCTCGTCGACCAGGAAGGCGTAGCCCATGCCGCCGAGATCGAAGGAATTGAGGATGTCATCAACCGTCTGCAATTTCAGGTCGCCGCCGACCACACCCTGCAGGGCACCGCCAACGCTGACCGGTCGGGTGATGGTGATCAGCAGACCGTCACGCGGATCGGCCGCCAGGTAAGGCTCGGTAAGGCCTGGCCCGCCGCTGCCCACCGCACTCTTGTACCAGGGACGCTGACGAGGATCGTAACCGGCAGGCAACTCGCTGGCCGGGAACTGGGTATAGGTGCCGTCAGCCTGGCCGAAATAGGCATAAAGGAAGGCCGATGCGATGCTGCGATGCTGCAGGTTGCGGCGCAGTGGTTCGGGCGAGCTGTCGTCCTGGACAGATTCGGCGAGGTTATCCAGCAACTGCATGCGCCCATCGAGCCAGTGCTGGATGTTGCCAGTGGAGACGATTCCGACGTCGTTCAGATAGTTGGACAGATTGTCGCGGATCGCATTGCGTTGCAGGTAATCGTTATACAAGGCAAATGACGCGAAAGCCGCGATGACCACCAGGGAAGCAGCCAGCATGATCTTGTGACTGAATTTGAGGGTGCGCATGGAGAGAACTCGCCGGAAGAAGGGATGAACGGGTGACATGAGGATTATCGGCTGAGCGTGTGCCGTCTTGAGCTACACAGGCATCGGTTTGGCGACCTAAACGGATGGAAAACGGACGGACAAAGGGAATTTCCCCAAAGGGCCTGCCGTGCTAGTGTCGCCAGCTTTGTCGCCGCCTCATAAAGGACCCGTCGGATCATCATGAACCACGCCCTCGCCCAGTTGCAGCCCTACCCGTTCGAAAAGCTCCGCGCCCTGCTTGCCGGCGTGCAACCTGCCGCCGACCGCTCGCCGATCGCCCTGTCGATCGGCGAGCCCAAGCACCGCTCACCGGACTTCGTCGGCCAGGCCCTGACCGCCAACCTCGACAAGCTGGCTGTGTATCCGACCACCCTGGGCCTGCCCGAACTGCGCCAGAGCATTGCCAACTGGTGCGAACGCCGTTTCGGCGTGCCGGCAGGCTGGCTGGATGCCGCGCGCCACGTGCTGCCGGTCAACGGTACGCGCGAGGCGCTGTTCGCCTTCACCCAGACGGTGGTCGACCGCGATGCCAGGGGCCTGGTAGTCAGCCCCAATCCGTTCTATCAGATCTACGAAGGCGCCGCGTTCCTTGCCGGTGCCGAGCCGCACTATCTGCCGTGCCTGGAAGCTCACGGCTTCAACCCGGATTTCGAGGCAGTGCCGGCAGAGGTCTGGCAACGCTGCCAGATCCTGTTCCTCTGCTCGCCCGGCAATCCCACCGGCGCGCTGATCCCGGTCGAGACTCTGAAAAAACTGATCGCCCTGGCTGATGAACACGACTTCGTCATCGCCGCCGACGAGTGCTACAGCGAACTGTACTTCGACGAAGATACTCCGCCTCCGGGCCTGCTCAGCGCCTGCGCCGAGCTGGGCCGCAGCGATTTCAAACGCTGCGTGGTGTTCCATAGCCTGTCCAAGCGCTCCAACCTGCCGGGCCTGCGCTCCGGCTTCGTCGCCGGCGACGCCGGGATCCTCAAGGATTTCCTGCTGTACCGCACCTACCATGGCTGTGCCATGCCGGTGCAGACCCAGCTGGCCAGCGTAGCGGCCTGGAACGACGAGGCGCATGTGCGTGCCAACCGTGATCTGTATCGTGAGAAGTTCGATGCGGTGCTGAAAATTCTGGCCCCGGTAATGGACGTTCAGCGCCCGGACGGCGGTTTCTACCTGTGGGCTCGCACGCCGGGTGACGACACCCTGTTCACCCGCGACCTGTTCGCCAGCGAACACGTGACCGTGGTGCCGGGCTCGTATCTGTCGCGCGAGGTCGATGGCGTCAATCCGGGTGCCGGACGCGTGCGCATGGCGCTGGTCGCGCCCCTGGCAGAATGCATCGAGGCCGCCGAGCGCATCGCCCGCTTCATTCGCGGCGCCTGAAGCCCTCTATAGTCGTGGCTAAAGCCCCTCCCCCAGGAACCTGGCATACGGAGGGCCTGAGCCCGTAGGGCGGGTGCAACCCGCCCCCTGCCCGCTGCCGAGGCAGGGCCCGGCGGATTGTTCGCTTCGCGCCTGAATCCGCCCTACGAATGAACGCGGGCGCCTCAGCTATTGTGTAGACGCGCCTCGGCGATATCCAGATCGCGCAGAATTTCGGTCAGCATGTCGTCATCCAGCTCGTTGTCCTTACGCATGCGGTACAGCTCCAGCCGCTGAGTGCGCAGTGCCTGCAGACGCAGGCGGTACTCCAGACGATCCACTTCGCGCTGCTGCTCCCGCGACTCCTCGCCGTCGCGGGCACGCTCGAGCAGGTCGCGGTATTCGCTCATCAGCCGGGCCTTGACCTCCGCCGAGGAAATCGCGCCCTCGGCATTGGCCGCGCGCTCGTCCTCGGATTCCAGGTAGCGAATCGCCGACTCCAGTATCACTGCACGATGACGATTGAGTTCACGCTCGCGCAAGGCCGCATTGTCCTGAGGCAGGCGCGGCAATATCCGCGGTAAAGCCACACTGGCCACCAGCAGCGAGAGCAGGATCACCCCGGCGGCGAGCAGAATCAGCAGATCACGCTGGGGAAACGCCTGGCCACTGTTGAGCAGCAACGGCAGCGACATCACGCCAGCCAGGGTTACCGCCCCACGCACGCCGCCCAGGGTCAGCACTGCGCTCAGCGCGATACGGGACTGCCCGGCGAAACGCGTCGGCTCGCCACGCAGGCGGCGCACCGCCCCGGAAACCCGCCAGTAGCCGTAGACCCAGACGAAACGCAGCAGCATCAGAATCGCGTAGATCGCCACCACCATGCCTAGCGCCTCGAGGGCGAACAGCCAGGGCGCCTCATGCATGCCCAGCGCGGCATCGAGAATGTCAGGCAACTGCAAGCCGAGCAGCAGGAAGATCAGGCCGTTGAATGTGAACTCCAGTAAGGTCCAGACGCTGCGATTGAGCAGGCGCGTGGAGGTCTGCCTGGGCAGCAGATCGAGGCGGCTCTGCATCATCCCTGCCGCCACTGCGGAAAGAATACCGGACAGCCCCAGATGCTCGGCGGCGACATAGGCGGCGAATGGCAGCAACAACAGCAACAGTACGTGCGGTGCTGGGTCTTCCCAGCCACGGGCGATCATCCAGGCGCGCAAACGCCCCAGCAGGTAGCTCAGGGCCACACCAACGGCCAGGCCACCGAAGGCCACCAGCACGAATTGCACACCAGCGTCGGTAATCGAGAACACCCCGGTCAGGGTCGCTGCCACGGCGAATTTGAACGCCACCAGGCCCGAGGCGTCGTTCATCAGCGCCTCGCCCTGCAGCAAATTGTTCAAGGTGCTCGGCAGGCGCCCATGGGTGATCGCCGACACCGCCACGGCGTCGGTCGGCGACAACACGGCGGCCAGCGCGAAGCAGGCAGCGAGTGGCACCTGAGGCAACAACCAGTGAATGAAGTGTCCGGCGCCAAGGATGGTGAAAAACACCAGGGCGAAGGCCAGCAACAGGATCGGCGTGCGCAACTGGCGGAACTGCCCCTTGGGCATTCGCCAACCATCGACGAACAGCAGCGGCGGGATGAACAGCAGCAAAAACAGCTCAGGCTCGAGGCGCACATGCAGCCCCAGCACGGGTATCGCCAGCAGCGCGCCGATCAATATCTGCAGCAGCGGTAGCGGCAACGGGATGAACTGAGCGGTAATACGGGTGCCACTGACCACCAGTAGCATGGTCAGGATGGTGTAGAGCAGTTGCATGGGACCAACCTCGATGGAGCAGGCCCCATTCTAGAGGCTTGCTTGCCTTTGGTGCGAGCCACCCGGCCGCCGACGCCACAACGCAGACGCTACCCGGCGCTCATGGCATAATGCTCGGCCAAAATTTCGAAGACAGACCGCGCCCGCCTAGTGGGGCGCCAGCAACATAGGAAGTGCAATGAGCTACGTCCTCTACGGCATCAAAGCCTGCGACACCATGAAGAAGGCCCGCACCTGGCTCGATGAGCACAAGGTCGACTACGCCTTTCACGACTACAAGAGCGCGGGCATCGACCGCGCCAGCCTGGAAAAGTGGTGCAACGAGCACGGCTGGGAAACCATCCTGAACCGCGCCGGCACGACTTTCCGCAAGCTCGATGACGCACAGAAAGCCGACCTCGACCAGGCCAAGGCCATCGACCTGATGCTAGCCCAACCGTCGATGATCAAGCGCCCGGTACTCGATATGGGCGGCAAGACCCTGGTCGGTTTCAAACCGGATAACTACCAAGCCGCGCTGGCCTGAACAATCTCACCCCGATTTCGTTGCAAGGAACCCATCTATGAGCACCTCCCTCTTCAGCATCGCCTTCGGCGTTGGCACCCAGAACCGCCAGGGCAACTGGCTGGAAGTCTTCTATGCACTGCCGCTGCTCAATCCGACCAGCGAACTGGTGGCCAAGGCCGCCGAGAAGCTCGGCTATCAGGGCGGCAACCAGGCCATCGCCTTCAGCACTGCACAAGCTGCCGATCTGGCTGAAGCGCTGAAAGGCGTGGACGCGGCTCAAGCGGCACTGCTGACCCGCCTGGCCGAAAGCCACAACCCGCTGGTCGCCACTTTCCTGGCTGAGGATGCTGCACCGACCAGCACCCCGGAGGCCTATCTCAAGCTGCACCTGCTGTCGCATCGTCTGGTCAAGCCACACGGCCTGAGCCTGGCGGGCATCTTCCCGCTGCTGCCCAACGTCGCCTGGACCAGCCAGGGTGCTGTCGACCTGAACGAGCTGGCCGAGCGTCAGCTGGAAGCGCGCCTGAAGGGCGAGCTTCTGGAAGTGTTCTCGGTGGATAAATTCCCGAAAATGACCGACTACGTGATGCCGGCTGGCGTACGTATCGCCGACAGTGCTCGCGTGCGCCTGGGTGCCTACATCGGCGAAGGCACCACCGTGATGCACGAAGGTTTCGTCAACTTCAACGGCGGTACCGAAGGTCCGGGCATGATCGAAGGCCGTGTCTCCGCTGGCGTGTTCGTCGGCAAGGGATCGGACCTGGGCGGCGGCTGCTCTACCATGGGCACCCTGTCCGGCGGCGGCAACATCATCATCAGCGTTGGCGAAGGTTGCCTGATCGGCGCCAACGCAGGCATCGGTATCCCGCTGGGCGACCGCAATACCGTGGAAGCCGGCCTGTACATCACCGCCGGCACCAAGGTGAACCTGCTCGACGAGGGCAACGCCCTGGTCAAGGTGGTCAAGGCGCGCGACCTGGCTGGCCAGCCAGACCTGCTGTTCCGTCGCAACTCGCTGACCGGTGCCGTGGAGTGCAAGACCCACAAGTCGGCCATTGAGCTGAACGAAGCCCTGCACGCTCACAACTAAGAGGCAGCGCCAAGCTGCAAGCTACAAGCCGCAAGCGTTGCGGCTCGAACTTGCAGCTTGCGGCTTGAAGCTCATGGCTCTCAACTCCCCCTGGCGTGCCGATTTCCCCGGCATTCTCGCTCTCGCAGCCGAAGGCCAGACCTATCTGGACAGCGCCGCCACTGCGCAGAAACCGCAGGCGGTGCTGGACGCTCTGCTCGGCTACCTGGCCAGCGGCGTTGCCAACGTGCATCGTGCCCAGCACCTGCCAGGCGAGCGCGCCACCCGCACCTTCGAGGCGACACGCAGCAAGGCTGCGCAGTGGCTGAATGCGGCCAGCGCCGAGGAGATCATCTTTACCCGCGGCAGTACCGAATCGCTGAACCTGCTGGCCTACGGCCTGGAGCACCTGTTGCAACCCGGCGAGCAGATCGTTATCAGCGCGCTAGAGCACCACGCCAACCTGCTGCCCTGGCAGCAACTGGCCAAGCGCCGGGATCTGGAGCTGGTGATCCTGCCGCTGGATGATACGGGGACGATCGATCTGGATCAGGCCGCCCGACTGATCGGCCCACGCACCCGCCTGCTGGCGGTTTCGCAGCTGTCCAACGTGCTTGGTCGCTGGCAACCGCTGCCCGAACTGCTGGCCCTGGCGCGTGCGCAAGGCACCTTCACTGTAGTGGATGGGGCCCAGGGAGCGGTGCATGGTCGGCATGATATGCAGGCGCTGGGCTGCGACTTCTACGTGTGCTCGTCGCACAAGCTCTACGGCCCCGACGGCGTCGGCCTGCTTTACGGGCGAAGCGAGGCGCTTGGCCAACTGCGGCATTGGCAATTCGGCGGCGAGATGGTGCTCGACGCCGACTATCAGCACGCGCGCTTTCGCCCGGCGCCGCTCGGTTTCGAGGCCGGCACACCGGCCGTGTCCGCCGTGATAGCACTGGGCGCTGCGCTGGATTGGCTGAGCGGTTTGGATGACGCGGCCATGGCCCGGCATGAAGCGGCCCTGCATGCCGAACTGCTGGCCGGTCTGCAAGCCCGTGACGGCATTCGTCTGCTTGGCCAGCCGCAGTTGGCGCTGGCCGGCTTCTGCGTCGACGGCATCCATAACGCCGACCTGGCGCACCTGCTGACCGAACAGGGTATCGCCGTACGGGCCGGTCACCACTGCGCCATGCCACTGATGAAAAGCCTGGGCCTCAGTGGTGCGATTCGTGTCTCGCTCGGCCTGTACAACGATGGCGAAGATCTGCAGCGATTCTTCAGCGCCCTGGATAGTGCTTTGGAGCTGCTTCGATGAACACCACGAACGCCCCCTGTGGGAGCGGACTTGTCCGCGAATGTCGTATTCGCAAGATTCGCGGACAAGTCCGCTCCCACAATTCGGGCTGTGCTGCGGCGCAGAGTGTCAGGGCATGCCACTGACCGCTCAGGCCCAACAGGCTCTCGAGGCCTTCGCTTCCTGCCCCGGCTGGGAGCAGCGCGCGCGCCTGCTGATGCAATGGGGTGAGCGCCTTGAACCACTCGGCGATGAAGAGCGCCAGGAACACAATCGGGTGCATGGCTGCGAAAGCCTGGTCTGGCTCGTTGCCGAGCGACGCGACGGGCGGCTGCACTTTCGCGCCAGCAGCGATGCCCGCCTGCTGCGTGGTCTGCTCGCGGTGCTGCTGGTACGCGTCGAGGGCTTGAGCGATACCGAGTTGGCAACGCTCGATCTAGCCGACTGGTTCAACCAGCTGGGCCTGCAGCGCCAGCTATCGCCCTCGCGCAGCAATGGCCTCAATGCCGTACTGCAACGTATACGCGAGCTTGCGGGTCGATCAGCCTAAAACCCATTCGTCGCGAGGCGCGACTGCTACAGGAAAACTGCCGACACACCATCGCGTAGGAGCACCGCCGCGGGCGAAGCTCTTACGCTCAGATGAGCGAGTCGCCCTTGCCCCGCTCTCGCTGCGTCAAGCCGCGCAGGAAATTGCGCAGAATCTGGTCACCACACTCGCGGTAGTGCTTGTGGCCCGGCGCGCGAAACAAGGCGCCCAGTTCGGCCTTCGTCATCGGCAGATCGGCGGTTTGCAGAATCGCCTGAATATCATCGTCGCGCAGCTCGAAAGCCACACGCAGCTTCTTCAGGATCAGGTTGTTGCTCAGGCGTTTTTCCACCGGTAAACGCGGTCGGCTGTCGTCCTTGCCACGCTTGTGGAACACCAGGCCTTCGAGCACATGAGCCAGCAGCACATCGCTGCAGGAGCGGTAACCCGGCTCATCCTCACGCAGCAGGCAAGCCGGGATCAGCCCCGGCTCGACGAGATAGTCCGCCAACTGGCAGAACGCTTCCAGCGTGCCATCGCTGACATCCAGCAGATAGCGCAGGCTGCGCAGCACATCGTTATTGAGCATGCAGAAAATTCTCGAAGGAAGAAGGTCGGCAGCTGCGGCTCAGTTCCGCAGCGCCTCGGCCGGGGCGCCCGGTTTCCAGTCATCGGCGTTACCGGAATTGAGCGCCTGCTGCAGACGCTGCAGATCGCCACGCTCGGCAATTGTACGCAACCCGGCGTTGAACAGGCGCAGCAACCGGGCGCTCTCGGGATCGTCCTTGCGAAACAGCATGCGCAGTGGCTCGGTATTCAGCTGACGCGGGTGATGAACGATGCTGCCGCGTTCCAGCGGAAACAGACGGCGCAGCATCGCATACCCCACCGCCCTGTCCTGCGGGTGCAAATCGATCCGGCCTAGTTGCAACAGCCGAAAGCCGATGTCGTCGTTGCGCGCCTGCTCCACCTGCAAGCGCCCCTGCTGCAGCGCCTCATCGAAAACCGGCCCATAGGAGTAGCCGAGCGTGACGCCAACACGGTAACGCCTCAGATCATCGATGCTCTGCCAGTCCATTGGATGATCGACGCGGTGAAACAGGACGATCTCGCCGCGCACCATCGGGTCGCTGCAAATGGCATAGCTGAGTCGGCCGGGGGTGCAACTGTAGGGCATGATCGCGTCCAGCTGACCTTGCTGCAGCATCAGCACGTTACGATCCCAGGGGTAATAGAGAAATTCGACGCGATAACCCGCCTCGTTGAAGATGGCGCTGATCAGGCGCCCCAAGGCCCCTCCGTCCAGCCGGGACCGGTCGACATAGGGCTGCCAATCGCTGGTGCCGATGCGCAGAGTCTTTGGCGCCTCGTGTGCGGTGCCGGCGCTCACAGTCAGGCTCAACAACAGCGCAGCGAGCATCCTTGCCCACGCTGCACGCACGACCTGACGGCCAAACCAATCTGTCACAACTCACCTCATGCACATTGCTCGAAGCATCCGTGCTACACGAAGAACAGGCGCCATACGCCCGCAAAGATCACTGCTACTGACGCTCTGCCGGGCGACGCGCCCCGGCCACCAGCTTGTCCACCAGCCTGGCCGCCGCGGCCATGCCGAAGCTGGCGGTAACCATCATCACCGCGCCGAAGCCGCCGGCGCAGTCGAGTTTCACCCCTTCACCGACGAAGCCCTTGGCCTGGCACACCGTGCCATCGGGCTTGGGGTAGCGCAGTTGCTCGGTGGAGAACACGCAGGGCACGCTGTAAGTGCGGCCCGGCGTGCGGGAAAAGCCATAGTCTCGGCGCAGCATCGAGCGCACCTTGGCAGCCAGCGGGTCGTTGAAGGTCTTGTTCAGGTCGGTGACCTGAATCTGCGTCGGGTCGACCTGCCCGCCCGCACCGCCGGTCGTGACGATCTGGATCTTGCGGCGCTTGCACCAGGCGATCAGCGCGGCCTTGGCCGGCACGCTGTCGATACAGTCGATAACCCCGTCGAGCTGCTCGGTGATGTACTCGGCCATGGTCTCGCGGGTGACGAAATCGGCGACGGCGTGTACCACGCAAGCCGGGTTGATAGCGCGGATGCGCGCAGCCATCTCGTCGACCTTGGCCTTGCCCACGGCCCCTTCGACGGCATGCACCTGGCGATTGGTGTTGGTGATGCAGACATCGTCAAGGTCGAACAGGGAAATTTCGCCAACCCCCGAACGCGCCAGCGCCTCGGCCGCCCAGGAGCCCACGCCGCCGATGCCGACCACCGCCACGTGCGCCGCAGCCAGGCGCTGATAGCCCTCCTGGCCGTAAAGCCGGGCTATGCCGCCGAATCGCTGATCGTCTGTATTCATTTATCCCCCTGCTGGACGGCGCGCATTATAGAGATAGCACCCTGCCCACCCAAGCCTGTCGTGCAGGTCAACCGTCGCCTGGCGAAACAGGCGGCATGAAAGCCAATGCGCCACGCGGCGCGCCTGATGACCTGATCGGTAACGACTTTTGCTTTAAGATGGCCGACCTTCACGCCAGCCGCCGTACCGGAGCCGTAATGACCGCCACCCTCTCCCCGACCCTGGAACTCGCCTTCGACCTGATTCGTCGCCCATCCGTGACCCCGGTCGACGAAGGCTGCCAGGAACTGATGATGCGCCGCCTGGCCGCTTGTGGCTTCGAAGTCGAGCCCATGCGCATCGAAGAGGTGGAGAATTTCTGGGCCAGGCGCGGTGGCGACGGCCCGGTACTGTGCTTCGCCGGCCACACCGACGTGGTGCCCACCGGCCCGCTGGACGCCTGGCAGTACCAGCCGTTCGACGTACGCGTCGATGAAGAGGGCATGCTCTGCGGCCGTGGCGCAGCGGATATGAAGGGCAGCCTGGCGAGCATGATCATCGCCGTGGAGCGCTTCGTCGCCGACTATCCGAACCACAAGGGCGCCATCACCTTCCTGATCACCAGCGACGAAGAAGGCCCGGCCCAGCACGGCACCAAGGCGGTGGTCGAGCGCCTGCGCGAACGGGGCGAGCGCCTGGACTGGTGCATCGTTGGCGAACCGTCGAGCACCACCCTGCTCGGTGACGTGGTGAAGAACGGCCGTCGGGGCTCGCTCGGCTGCACCCTCACCGTGTACGGCAAGCAAGGTCACGTGGCCTACCCGCATCTGGCGAAGAACCCCATTCATCTCGCTTCTCCGGCACTGGCTGAACTGGCCGCCGAGCACTGGGATCATGGCAACGATTACTTCCCGCCGACCAGTTTTCAGGTCTCCAACCTCAACTCCGGCACAGGCGCTACCAACGTCATCCCCGGCGAACTGAAGGCGGTGTTCAACTTCCGCTTCTCTACCGAATCCACCGTCGAGGGCCTGCAGCAGCGCGTTACCGCCATCCTCGACAAACACGGCCTGGATTACCACCTGGAGTGGGCGCTGTCCGGCCTGCCCTTCCTCACCCAACCGGGCGAACTGCTCGATGCCGTGGCTGCCAGCATTAAAGGCGTCACCGGCCGCGAGACCACGCCGTCGACCAGCGGCGGCACCTCCGACGGTCGCTTCATCGCCACTCTGGGCACCCAGGTGGTCGAACTTGGCCCGGTTAACGCCACCATCCACCAGATCAACGAACGCGTACTGGCCAGCGACCTCGACCTGCTGACCGAGGTCTACTACCAGACGATGGTGAAACTGCTGGCATGAGCCTGATCTGCCCCCTCTGCCAGACGCCGCTCGAGCACAGCGGCAACGGCCTGGCCTGCGAAAACCGCCACAGCTTCGACCGCGCCCGGCAGGGCTACTACAACCTGCTGCCGGTGCAGCACAAGAACAGCCGTGACCCCGGCGACAACGCCGCCATGGTCGAGGCGCGCCGACGTTTTCTCGACGGTGATCACTATGCGCCGCTGGCCGCGCGCCTGGCAGCACTGGCGGCCGAATACCAGCCCGCACGCTGGCTGGATATCGGCTGCGGCGAGGGCTACTACACCGAGCAGATCGCCAGCGCCCTGCCGGCGGCAGACGGCTACGCCCTGGACATCTCCCGCGAGGCGGTCAAACGCGCCTGCAAACGCGCGCCGCAACTGAGTTGGCTGGTGGCGAGCATGGCCCGCGTACCATTGGCCGATGCCGGTTGCGAGCTGCTCGCCAGCGTGTTCAGCCCCCTGGACTGGAGCGAGGCCAAGCGCCTGCTCGCCCCCGGCGGCGGCCTGCTGCGCATGGGCCCGACCCGCGTGCACCTGATGGAACTACGGCAGAAGCTGTATGACGAGGTGCGCGACTACGACGACGAGAAGCACCTGGCGCTGATCCCGCCCGGCATGCACCTGGCGCATAGCGAAACCCTGCAGTTCCCGCTGCACCTGACCGAGGCTCAGGCCCGCGCCGACCTGCTGGCCATGACCCCGCACGGCTGGCGCGCCAGCGCCGAACGCCGCGAAGCGGTGATCGCCGAGCCCTTCGAAGTTACCGTCGCCATCCGCTACGATTGGATCGTCAAAACTCAGGAATGAACCCAATGCGCCAACCGGACATCGAGATCTACCTCAAAGACGCCGAACGCGACGCCGTGGCGCAATGGCTGGGTGAAGCCCTCGGCCCGTGCAGCGCCTGGCAGCAGAAGGGCCAGACCTTCAAATGCCAGGCGGGCGACGTGCCGGTGACCTGGCTGCCGAAAGCCGTGGGCAAATGGCACAGCCTGTACCTGGAAAGCGACGCTACACCCTGGGCCGACGACCTGGCCTGCGCCCGCGCCGCCCATGCCGCGCTCGGCGTACAGGTGCGCTGCGCCCCTGGCACCTGGGTGGAAGACGAGAGCGACGAAGAAGCCGACCGCTGGATCAAGGTCGATGCCGACGGCGAAAGCGAGATCATCTGGCGCACGGACTGAACGCAAGGCCACCCAGGGCAACCGGTTCAATTGCAACGCCAGGTCTGCAATATCATTTGACCCTACCACCAGGCGTCTCGGGGTTCGCCGTATCTCTGCCGAGCAGGGCGGCTGCCCCTAACCCGGCAGCTGCCACTTTCCCGACGTCAGCCGGTCGAAGCTGAAGCCCTGGCAAAAAACCTCGATCGGAGCGACGTCCATGAACGAAGCCCAGAAGGCCGCAGCCGGCCTGCTCTACGATGCCAATCACGACCCCGAACTGCTCGCACAGCGGCTGCGCGCCAAGATCAAGTTGTTCAAGCTGAACGCCACCTGCCCGAGCGAGGTGCACAGCCGCGAGACACAACTGCGGGCGATCATCGCCAGCATTGGCGAAGGCTTCGTCATCGAAGGCCCCTTCCATTGCGACTATGGCCACAACATCCGCATCGGCAGGCACTTCTACGCCAACGTCAACCTAGTGATCCTCGATTGCGCCAGCGTGACCGTGGGCGACAACGTGTTCATCGCCCCCAACGTCGGCATCTACACCGCCGGGCACCCACTGGATGCCCAGCGGCGCAATGCCGGGCTGGAGTACGCGAAGCCGGTGAACATCGGCAATAACGTCTGGATAGGGGCTGACGTATCGATTCTGCCGGGCGTGACGATTGGCGACGACAGCGTGATCGGTGCCGGCAGCGTGGTGAATCGCTCGATTCCGCCGGGCGTTCTCGCCGCCGGAAATCCGTGCCGGGTGATCCGGCCGATAACCGATGCGCACGGACTGCTGCCGGGCTGAGTCCTCGCGCCGAAGGAAATGCTGATAACGGGCTGGAAGTCAGCCCGCGGATGAAAGGCACAAACGAAGAGGCCCGTCATCGACGGGCCTCTCGTTGGAGTCTGGAGCTCAGAGCGCGGAGACGTCTTCCGCCTGCAGGCCTTTCTGGCCCTGGGTCACGCCGAACTCGACCTTCTGGCCCTCGACCAGAGTACGGTGACCATCACCACGGATGGCGCGGTAGTGAACGAATACATCCGCGCCGCTTTCGCGTTGAATGAACCCGTAACCCTTGGAATCATTGAACCATTTGACGGTTCCGGTCTCACGATCTGCCATTACCAACTTCTCCAAACTCGCTATGTTTTTATTGTCCCCGAAGGCGCTTTGACGGCTCGGTAAAAACGTTCCCTCAGCGTTCGCCACTCCCGGCAATCGAGCATGGAGCAGGTAAAGCGATTCGCGTTCTTGCTTGAGCCGAAGGCCGAGTATAAAGCATGAATTGTGACTGAAAAGGACTTTTTAGAGCCCACTCTTTTCGCAGCCAGATGCGCTGTTCAGAGCGTTTTTTGTCGGTTTTTAGCCTGTAGATCGCGTAATTTTCTTCGCCTGCCACTGAACATGCCGCTGCCTTTCGGCATTGCGAAAAACCGGACATTTCGGCAAACGCAATCGTTGTCTTATATGGCGCCGTTGCGGTAAGCACTGCAGCATGGTGACGCGTTCCTTCTTCCCCTTGCCGTCACGAATAAGGAATTCGTGTTTGGAGAAATCCACATCTTGAGGCGACAGCGAGGTCTGCAGCACTGCGCCGGGTCGGCATGGACAGTGCCCTTGGAAATCGAATAGGTTCTACCGGCAACCTCGTTTTACGGTCGCCCCTGCCGCGGCCTGGTCGTTTGGCGATGCAAAAGGATGATGCATGCGTGCAATGCTATTGGTTCTGGTCTGCCTGCTGCCCCTCTGGGCCTCGGCCGAAGAGGCGCTGGGCAGGATGATCGAGCGCTACAACCAGGAAAGAACCGACGATTACCTGCACAAGCAATCGCTCGCCCTTCTGAGCCACGAGATCGGCATACGCCTGCTGGAAAATCAGGACTACGCGGCGTCGATTGCCTACTTCCAGACCGCACTGGATATCGACCAGAACCTTGATCCTGATGATCCCTACCTCGGCGGCCGCTGGACGTACCTCGGCCAGGCCTACATGTTCGACGGCCAGTTCCAGAAAGGGCTCGAATCACTTCGAACAGCGCTGGAGGTGGACGAGCTGCACTATCCGGCCGAACATCTCAATATCGGCATCGCCAATGGCAACATGGGTTGGGCGCTGATCCTGGCCAGACAGTACCGGCAGGCCAACGACCATCTGCAGATCGCCTGTGCCATCTTCACCAGACAGCTGGGGGAACAGGATAAGCAAACAGTGGATTGCCACAAGAAACTGGATATGACGCGCAAATATCTATAGCGAACCGGCTCGGGAGGTCGTGCACAGGCTTCACTTCAAGGGTATGAACGAACATCATGTGAATCGCCGTCTTTCTGTTGTTTTTACTAGCGGGAGCATCTTCCATGGAATCCACAGAACGCATCTGGTCAGTCGCCAAGGCAACGGTAGAAGGCAAACCGATCATCTATAAATTCGTCGCCGACGCTCCGCCCTTGGACATCCAGCAAAAGATGCCCTGGCTGACGGTCATTTCCTGGAAGTACGAGGCATCGGAAAACAACGGTTTGCCGTCGGCGCAGATCAACAAGGAGATGATTCGGCTCGAAGACGGGCTGGAGACCATAGGCGGCAGTGGCACGCTCTATCTGGATGCCTACACGGCAACCGGCAACGGCCTGAAGGAGTTCGTCTATTACATCGCCGACCGCGAAGCGTTCATGGCCAACGTCAACGAGGCGCTGAGCGATCACCCGGTCTACCCCATCGAGATCAATTTCTACGAGGACCGCGACTGGAGCGACCTGGCCAAGCTTCATCAGAGCATGAGCACCGTGCACTGACCTGCTGAGCGCGCCCCGAAACATCCTCTATTTCGACTTCAGCGAAACATGAGCGGGCCTGCTGGTCAGGCCCCTGGAGCAACTGGCGTCGACGAGATATTCAAGCGTGATGGGCGGGCCAGGTAACGGCTGAAATGCGATGTCGCGATGGGAACTTCATCTCAGGTGATGCCTTCGTTTCAAGGCTATGCTCCACCCGCTCGCTCCCCACAGGACGGAACCACCATGGGTTATATCGCACGCCACTTCAAATGGCTGATGCTGGTGTCCGGCGTTCTTACCGCCACCATGTTCTACGGTCTGTTTGCGCCACAAGAGGCGCTGCAATCGATGTTCGGCGCCTCCTTCGACGGGCCATTGCAATCTCTTGTTATTCGCAGCTGGTCGGCGCTGGTCGGGCTGATGGGCGTACTGTTGATCCATGGCGCATTGAACGCAGAACACCGGACGCTGTGCGCCGTGATTGCAGCGCTGAGCAAGGCCGTCTTCGTGTCGCTGCTAATCGTTCATGGTCAGGCGTATTTGGCCAAGGCTACTGCGGCGGTGGTTCTGGACGTGCTGGTTATCGTGTTCACCCTGCTCTATCTGCTGAGTACACGGCGACAGGCTATCGCTTGATGCGACGCGGCCGACGCACATTCGCTTGCGTCGACGCGGCCTGTAAAAACCAGCAGTCCTCTTGCTGTCACAGTCGTCAGCGATGCTGCTACGTTTCACCCAGCACCGCTTAATTTCTGCGCCAGAGGCTTTTCTTGGACACCACGGTCTTTCTCGCCGTCATCGCCGCCGCCGCCCTGCATGCCGGCTGGAACGCCCTGCTGAAGATCGGCCTCGACCGCTTCCTCAGCGCTACCCTGATTCAGATCGGCGCCGGCCTGGTGGCGCTGTGCGCGTTGCCACTGGTAGCACTGCCGCAGGTATCGGCCTGGCCATGGATCGCGCTGTCAGCGCTGCTGCACATCGGCTACAACTTCTTCCTCGCTCGCGCCTACCAATATGGTGACCTGGGCCAGGTCTACCCCATTGCGCGGGGCAGCTCGCCACTGATGGTCGCCCTGCTCTCGCTGCTGCTCTTGCACGACGGGCTCAGCTCCCTGCAACTGCTAGGCCTGCTGGTCTTGGTAATGGGCATCTGGCTGATGGCCCTGCGCGGTGGTCATCAGCAAGCGCCACAGGGGGCGATGCTGTTCTGTGCGTTGATGACGGCGCTGTTCATCGCCGGCTACACCCTCAGCGATGCCATGGGCGCGCGCGACAATGGCGATGCGCTGAGCTATTCGCTGTGGCTGTTCACGGTCAACGGCGTGGTGATGGCTGCGGTATTGGCCATCGCCCGCGGGCCACGTGCCTTTCTCCAACTGGGCCCGCACTGGCGCGGCGGACTGGCCGGCGGCGCGATGTCGATGGCCGCCTACACCATCGTCATCTGGGCCATGACCCAGGCGCCGGTCGCACTGGTCTCTGCCTTGCGCGAGACCAGCGTGGTGTTCGCCGTATTGCTGGGCATGGTACTGCTCAAGGAAACGCTGCGGCCGATTCGCCTGCTGGCCTGCGTGGTGATCGCCGCTGGCGTGGTGGTGATGAAGCTGGCGTAAGGGTGCCGCCTGAAGCCCACCCGATAAGGACAGTAGGAGCGAGCTCTGCTCGCGAATCCAAGCACAAAAGCTTCGCGAGCAGAGCTCGCTCCTACCAACTCTCCAAGCGCAACCACATAGCCAGAATGCGATCCATGCATCGGCCCAATCTGACTAAGCATTCCGTTCGGGAACCCGAGACACGGTTTGCAGTTCTGTTGATCAACGGGGGCTGAGCCGTCGAGTGTTTTTCCGTCATACGCCGCGGGCATGCTGGCTGGACTGACCGTCCGGACGCGATAGTTTTTTGCCGGCCAGACGGGCTTGCGGCACACTAGCGCCCTTCCCGAGCACCCGCTCGTTTAATTGCTCAAGAGTCCGTATGACCCGCTCCCCTTTCCGCCGCATGGCCTTCAGCGCGCTGCGCCGCCTGCTGTACCTCTGGGTACGCTCGGAAACCATCAACCAGTCTGCCTTCACTCTCAAGCTCGACCGCAGCAAGCCGGTGTTCTACGTGCTGCAGCAGCCGTCGGTGAGCGACCTGGCGGTGGTCGACCGCGAATGCACCAAGGCCGGTCTGCCACGCCCGGTACTGCCGGTGGCGGTCGGCGAGCACATGGAACCGGCGGCGTTCTTCTACCTGACGCCGGAGCCGGACTGGTTCGGCCGCCAGGACAAGCGTGGCATCTCGCCGACCCTCGATCGCGTAGTCACTGCCCTCAGCCAGCATGCCGTGGACGACGCGCAGATCGTGCCGGTCAGCGTGTTCTGGGGGCAGTCGCCGGACCGCGAGACCAGCGCCTGGAAGCTGCTGTTCGCCGACAGTTGGGCCGTCACCGGGCGCCTGCGCCGGCTGGTCAGCATCCTGATTCTCGGACGCAAGACCCGCGTGCAGTTCTCCACGCCGATTCACCTGCGCGAGCTGGTCGAGCAGGACAAGGGCCAGGAGCGCACCCTGCGCATGGTGCACCGCATCCTGCGTGTGCACTTCCGCAACCAGAAGGCGGCGGTGATCGGCCCGGACGTGTCGCACCGACGCAATCTGGTCAAGGGCCTGGTGCACGACCCGATGGTGCGCCAGGCGATTGCCGAGGAAGCCGAGCGCGAAAAGATCAGCCTAGAAAAAGCCGAAGCCCAGGCGCTGCGCTATGGCAACGAGATCGCCTCGGACTACACCTACACGGTGATTCGCTTCCTCGAACTGGTGCTCTCCTGGTTCTGGAACAAGATCTACGACGGCATCAAGGTGCACAACGTCGAAGGCGTGCGCGACATCGCCCAGGGCCACGAGGTGATCTACGTGCCCTGCCACCGCAGCCACATCGACTACCTGCTGCTGTCCTACCTGCTGTTTCGCAACGGCCTGACGCCGCCGCACATCGCCGCCGGCATCAACCTCAACATGCCGGTGATCGGCGGCCTGCTGCGCCGTGGCGGTGCCTTCTTCATGCGCCGCACCTTCAAGGGCAACCCGCTGTACACCGCGGTATTCAACGAATACCTGCACACCCTGTTCAGCAAGGGCTTCCCGGTGGAGTACTTCGTCGAGGGCGGGCGCTCGCGCACCGGGCGCATGCTGCAGCCGAAGACCGGCATGCTGGCCATCACCCTGCGCAGCTTCCTGCGCAGCCACCGCCTGCCCATCGTCTTCGTGCCGGTATACATCGGTTACGAGCGCGTGCTGGAGGGTCGTACCTACCTGGGCGAACTGCGCGGCGCGAGCAAGAAGAAGGAGTCGATCTTCGACCTGTTCAAGGTGCTCGGCGCGCTCAAGCAGCGCTTCGGCCAGGTCTCGGTGAACTTCGGCGAGCCGATCAAGCTGGCCGAGTTCCTCGACCAGCAGCAGCCCGGCTGGCGCCAGCAGGATCTGGGCCCGCAGTACCGCCCGGCCTGGCTGAGCGACACCACCAACCGCCTGGGCGAGCGTGTGGCACGCCACCTCAATGAGGCAGCATCGATCAACCCGGTCAACCTGGTGGCCCTGGCGCTGCTGTCCACCAGCAAGCTGGCCCTGGACGACCGCGCCCTGGCCCGTGTGCTCGACCTCTACCTGGCATTGCTGCGAGCAGTGCCCTACTCGCCGCATACCACCTTGCCGGATGGCGACGGCGCGGCGCTGATCGAGCACGTCAAGGGCATGGACCTGCTGGCCGAGCAGAAGGATGCGCTGGGCAAGATTCTCTATCTGGACGAGCAGAACGCCGTCCTGATGACCTACTACCGCAATAACGTTCTGCACATCTTCGCCTTGCCGGCGCTGCTGGCGAGCTTCTTCCAGAGCAGCGCACGGATCAGCCGCGAGCAGATTCTGCGCTACGCCGGCGCGCTGTATCCGTACCTACAGGCAGAACTGTTCATCCGCTGGGAGCAAAGTGAGCTCGAAGGCGTGATCGACCAGTGGCTGGCGGCGTTCGTCGAGCAGGGCCTGCTCAAGGTCGAAGGCGACGTGTACGTGCGCCCGGCGCCCAGCTCGCGCCAGTTCGTGCTGCTGACCCTGCTGTCGCGCTCGGTGGCGCAGACCCTGCAGCGCTTCTACATGGCTATTGCCCTTTTGCTCAATGCTGGGCAGAACGCGATCAGCGCCGAGGAACTAGAGAACCTGTGCACGGTGATGGCCCAGCGCCTGTCGATCCTGCATGGTCTGAATGCGCCGGAGTTCTTCGACAAGAGCCTGTTCCGTAACTTCATCCAGAGCCTGTTGGACCAGGGCGTGCTGCGCCAGGACGAAGCCGGCAAGCTCAGCCATCATCCGCTGCTAAGCGAACTGGCCGAAGGCGCTGCCAAGCGCGTGCTGCCGGCGGAGATTCGCCTGTCGATCCGCCAAGTGGCGCTGGATCGCAACGAGGACGAACCGGCAGCGCCTTGAAGCTCGCGTGGAGCCGTCCAGGCAGCGCCCCTTGCGGGCCGAACCCCTGCCGTGTTTCGTGGTCAGCACTAGGCCACAGACCGGCAGGAGGCCTTGGCCATGATCGATTCCCTGATGCTCAGCGCGACGCGCATCTCCACCCTGGCGGCCGGGCAGATATTGACCAACGCCAGCGGTTTCTTCTTCCGGCGCGACAACCGGCTGTTCCTGGTCACCAGTCGCCATGTGGCGCTCGACGAGCCCAGCGGTCATCGCCCTGACGCCCTGCAGATCGAGCTGCACACCGACCCTGGTAACCTAGCCAGCACGGCGAATTTCACCATCGCCCTGTACGACGGCGAGCGGCGCCTGTGGCGCCAGGGCATCGATGGTGCCGGCGAGATCGACGTGGCGGTGATCGAGCTGGATCGTTCCGCGTTACCGCCGGGCAGCGTTTACCAGGCCTTCAGTGAGCAGCACCTGCTGCAGGCCGACGAGCATGCGGAAATCGGCTCTACCCTATTGGTGGTGGGCTTCCCGCTGGGCTTTCAGGACAACCTGCACCGCATGCCGGTGGCGCGCCATGCCGGCCTGGCCTCCTCCTTCGGCCTGCGCTTCCAGGGGCTCGGCTACTTCCTCACCGACGGCCGCACCCACCGCGGCATCAGCGGCGCGCCGGTGGTCAAGCGCGCCAGCGTCGATGGCGAGCTGCCCTGGCACCTGCTCGGCATTCACTCCACCCGCCTGCTCGGCGACCGCGACGAGGAACAGGACGAAGCCCTGGGTCTGAACTGCACCTGGTATGCCGATATTCTGATGACGCTGACGGAATGAACGTAGCCCGGATGCAATCCGGGGAGCCAGGCCATGTCCAGTCGCGGCTAAAGCCCCTCCCACAGGCACGGCGGAATCTGTGGGAGGGGCTTTAGCCGCGATAGCTTTTCTGACGCTCGAGCGGCCCCCGGATTTCATCCATGCTGCGAAGCATGGATGGATCATCGCGGCTGAAGCCGCTCCTACGGTACGGGTGAATACCTGTAGGAGCGGCTTCAGCCGCGATCAGTCTGGCCATCAATGCGGACAGTCCCCGGATTCATCCGGGCTACTCGCCACGAAATACGAACGGCCGCCCAATAAAAAACCCGCCGTGCGCATCACGCAGGGCGGGTTCCTTCACAGCGTTTTAAGCCTTACAGCGTCACCGGCTTCGGCTCGGGCTCGGCGGCCATTTCCACGTCCGGCGCGACTTCGATGTGCTGCAGTTCGAGACGCTCGCTGCTCCACTGACGAATGCGGTTGGTCAGCGCCAGGTCATCGTTCAGCTTCTGCCCGTAGGACGGGATGATGTCCTTCAGGCGCGCCTGCCACTCGGGCGTGGCCACCTGTTCGGCGAAGGCCTTCTCGATCAGGTGCAGCATGATCGGCGCAGCGGTGGAAGCACCCGGCGAGGCGCCCAGCAGCGCACTGAGGCTGCCGTCGGCGGAGGTCACCACCTCGGTGCCGAACTGCAGCACGCCGCCCTTCTCGGCATCCTTCTTGATGATCTGCACACGCTGGCCGGCGGTGATTAGTTCCCAGTCGGCGTTCTGCGCCTCGGGGAAGTACTCGCGCAGCGAGGCCATGCGGTCCTCCTGACTGAGCATCAGCTGGCCCATCAGGTAGGTGCTCAGCGACCAGTTATCCATGCCGGCGTTGACCATCGGCAGGAAGTTGTCGGTGGTCATGCTGCTGAACATGTCGAGCAGCGAGCCATTCTTGAGGAACTTGGTGGAGAAGGTGGCGAACGGGCCGAACAGCAGCACGTTCTCGCCGTCGATCACGCGGGTGTCCAGGTGCGGCACGGACATCGGCGGCGAACCGACAGACGCCTTGCCGTACACCTTGGCCAGGTGCTGGGCAACGAGGTCCGGGTTGCGCGTCATCAGGAACTGGCCACCAACCGGGAAGCCGGCGTAGCCATCGGCTTCTTCGATGCCGGACTTCTGCAACAGCTTGAGCGCGCCACCACCGGCGCCGATGAACACGAAGCGTGCATTGATACTCTGCTCGGCGCCGCCCTTGGCCAGGTCGGCCACGGTCACACGCCAGGTGCCGTCGTCGTTGCGCTGCAGGTCGCGGACTTCATGCTCCAGATGCAGGCTGGCCTGCTCCTTGCCGATCAGCGCGTCGATCAGCTGACGGGTGATCTCACCGAAGTTGACGTCGGTGCCGATGGCCATACGGGTCGCAGCGACCTTCTGCTGCGGGTCGCGCCCCTGCATGATCAGCGGTACCCACTGGGCGATCTGCGCATGATCCTCGGTGAACTCCATACCGCGGAACAGGTTGCTGTGCTGCATCGCCGCGTGGCGCTTGCGCAGGTATTCGACGTTGTCATCGCCCCAGACGAAGCTCATGTGCGGGGTGATGTTGATGAAGCTCCTGGGCTTGCTCAGCACCTCGCGCTCGACCTGGGTGGCCCAGAACTGCTTGGAGATCTCGAACGACTCGTTGATCGCCACCGCCTTGCTGATGTCGATGCCACCGTCAGCGGTTTCCGGGGTGTAGTTCATCTCGCAGAACGCCGAGTGGCCGGTGCCGGCGTTGTTCCAGCCATTGGAGCTTTCGCCGGCGACGCGGTCGAGGCGCTCGTAGATTTCGATGCTCCAGTCCGGCTGCAGCTCGTGGAGGTAGGTGCCGAGGGTGGCGCTCATCACGCCAGCGCCGATCAGCAGCACGTCGACGGTTTTCTCGGGCTCGCGGGGTTTGGAGCAACCGATTACGCTGAGACAAAGCAGCGTCAGCAGGATTTTCTTCATGGGACAGTCCAGTATCGTCGCACGACGACAAGAGCCGTGCAGGCAAGGTTTCGGGCAGCGGCCGTTTGGGCCGCAGATGGGCGACAAGCCGCTGGTCAGCGGCGCGACGGGAGGAAGGGTGTTCCAGGCCTCTTGGCGGGCGTATTCCGATCGCGCCACGGGCAAGAGCAATATGCGTGCCGCTGAAAGGATTCAACGGCGTTTTACTGGCCTGCAACGGCACTCAACGCGCGCCGCGGTGGCGAGTTGTCGCCACCGCGCGGCGTCAGGGGTGGTTCAGGTGGCGGGATTCCGCACGCTCAAGCCAGCAGCAGCGGTAACAGCAAGGCGGTGCCGATGCCCAGCAGACTCATCGCCAGGGCGGCGAAGGCGCCGCACTCCTCGCCCTCCTGCAGGGCATGCGCAGTGCCGATGGCGTGGGCGTTGATACCGTAGCTCAGGCCGCGCGCAGCCGGGTGCTCCACCCCGGCCCAGCGCAGCAGCAGCGGCCCCATGGCCGTGCCGATCACCCCGGTGAGCATCACCATCACCGCGGCCAGCGAAGCGACGCCGCCAATCTGCTCGGCCACCGGCATGGCAATCGGCATGGTCACGAATTTCGGCGCCAGGCTCATCACCACGCTCCAGTCGGCGCCCAGTGCCCAGCCGATGGCCAGGGTCAGCGCGACCGACAATACGCCGCCGGCGGTCAGGGTGATCAGCACCGGCCAGAACAACTGGCGGATGCGCTTGATGTTGTGTTGCAGCGGCACCGCCAGGGCTACGGTGGCCGGCCCCAGCAGCCAGGCGACGGGCTCGGCACCGGCACGATAGGTGGCGTAGTCGACCCCACACAGCAGCAGCGTGGTGACGATCAGCGTCACCGACACCAGCACCGGCTGCAGCACCAGCCAACCGCTGCGGCGATAGAGCCAGGCGGCGATCAGAAAGGCGGCCAACGTCAGAGCGATGGCGAACAGCGAGTGGTGAGTGAATTGCGTCATCACTTGCGCTCCTGACGGCGGATCAGGGTCTGCAGCAGCCAGCCGCAGAACGGCACGGTCGCCAGCAACGACAGCACCAGCGCTGTGACAATCACCGGCAACTCGCCGAGCAACAGATCACTGCTGGTCATGATCCCCGAGGCTGGTACGGCCAGCAGCAGCGGCAAGTAAGGCAGCAAGCCGCCGGCGGCCTGCTGCAGCGGCTCCGGCACGGCACCGCGCCACATCAGCCAGAGCGAAAGCAACAGCAGGCCGATGATCGAGGCCGGCAACATCGGCAACAGCCAATGGTTGAGGGCCACGCCGAACAACTGCAGCACTACCAGCCAGAACAGGCCACGCACCATCATGATCTCGATTCCTCCTTCTGGCGCCCACGACGGAACAGCGGGCGCGGCTCGATAACCGACCGACCATACAACACACTGAGCCCTTGCAGGCCCTTGATTGCATCTTCCACCGATTTATCGGCGCGCACGGCGAAGGCGTCGAAGCCGCATTGGCGCATGTGCGCCAGCTGGTCGCGCAGTACATCGCCGACGGCGCGCAACTCGCCACGCCAACCCAGGCGGGTGCGCAGCAGGTAGGCCTGGCTGTAGCCGCGGCCATCTCGGAAACTGGGAAAGTCGATGGCGATCAGCGGCAGGCTGGAAAGAAATGGCTGCAGCGCTTGCGGCTCGTCGTCGACCTGCAGCAGCAGACCGTCGGCACTCATCGCCCTACCCTCCAGCACCTCCACGGGCTGCCGCTCACGCCAGGCCGCCAGCGGCAGGATCAGTGGCACGCCTTGGTCGGCCTCATGCAACTGCCAGGGATCGTCGTCAACGATGCAAGCCTGGCCCTCGACCAGACGGATCAGATTGTTCATACCACCTCCTCGCGGCTGTAGACACGCGCCTTGAACGGCTCCAGGCCGATGCGCTGGAAGGTGTCGAGAAAGCCCTCACCCTCCTCGCGGTGGTCGACATAGGTATGCACGAGGCACTCGATCACCTCGGGCACCTGTTCGGCAGCGAACGACGGGCCGATCACCTTGCCCAGCGCCGCCTGTTGGCCCTGGCTGCCACCGAGGGTGAGCTGGTACCACTCGCTGCCGTTCTTGTCGACGCCGAGGATGCCGATGTTGCCGATATGGTGATGGCCGCAGGCGTTCATGCAGCCGGAGATGTTCAGGCTCAGCTCGCCCAGGTCGTGCAGGTAGTCGAGATCGTCGAAACGCTGCTGGATGGCCTGGGCGATGGGGATCGACTTGGCGTTGGCCAGGGCGCAGAAGTCGCCACCCGGGCAGGCGATGATATCGGTCAGCAGCCCGGCGTTGGCGGTGCCCAGCCCCGCCGCCTCGGCCTCCCGCCATAGCGCGTAGAGGTCGGCCTTGCGAACATCGGGCAGCACCAGATTCTGTTCGTGAGCGACGCGAATCTCGCCGAACCCGTAGCGCTCGCTCCAGTCGGCCAGCGCCTCCATCTGCTCGGCCGTGACGTCTCCGGGCGGCGCGCTGATGCCCGGCTTGGTCGACAACACCACGCTGACATAGCCCGCTACCTGATGCGCCATGACGTTGCGCGAGACCCAGCGAGCGAAGGCATGATCCCTCGTCAGCTGGGTGCCGAAGTCGAGATCCAGGCCGTCCTGCGCGGTGTAGGCCGGCTTGTGGAAAGACGCGGCGACGCGCTGATACTCGTCCTCGGTGAGGCGTGCCGGGCCGTCCTTGATCGGTTGCCACTCGCGTTCCACTTCGGCGGCGAAGGATTCGATGCCGAGGGCCTTGACCAGAATCTTGATGCGCGCCTTGTACTTGTTGTCGCGTCGGCCGTGGCGGTTGTACACGCGCAGGATGGCCTCGACGTAGGACAGGCAGTCCTGCCAGTGCAGGCCTTCACGCAGGGGCTGGGCGATGATCGGCGTGCGTCCCAGACCACCGCCAACCAACACGCGCAGGCGCAGCTCGCCGGCCTCGTCGCGGTACAGCTGCAGGCCTATGTCGTGCACCTGGATCGCCGCGCGATCCTGCTCGGCAGCGCACAGGGCGATCTTGAACTTGCGCGGTAGAAAGAGGAATTCCGGGTTGACCGTCGACCACTGGCGCAGGATCTCGGCCAGTGTGCGTGGGTCGAGGTACTCGTCGGCGGCGACGCCGGCAAAGGCTTCGGTGGTGATGTTGCGCACGCAGTTACCGGAGGTCTGGATGGCGTGCATGTCGTGCTCGGCCAGCCAGTCGAGGATGTCCGGCACGCGCTCAAGGTCGACCCAGTTGAACTGGATGTTCTGCCGCGTGGTGAAGTGCCCGTAACCGCGGTCGTACTCGCGGGCGATATGCGCCAGTGCGCGCATCTGCTTGGCCGACAGGGTGCCGTAGGGGATCGCCACACGCAGCATGTAAGCATGCTTTTGCAGATACAGGCCGTTCTGCAAGCGCAGCGGCAGGAACTCCTCCTCGCTCAGTTTACCGGCCAGGCGCCGCTGTACCTGGTCGCGGAACTGGGCGACACGCTCGCGCACCAGCGCGCGGTCATAATCGTCGTATTGGTACATGCCGGCAGGCCTCCTGATCACGGGGCGTCGACTATGCCTGCCAAACGTGCACTGAAAACAGCGCCAGAAAAGCCTTAAAAAAGCGGATCAGCTAGGTACGACAGCGACCACCACAGCCCGCTGATTGGCGCGGCGCGATGTCGCAGGGCGACCGCTGCCTTGCCAGCGGCAAAGCTCAAGGCGTCAGAAACGGCGCGGCCTGGCGTCCTGCACGACCGTTCCCTCTGCGCTCGACGCACGCATCTGATCCGCTTTTTTATCGAAAACCTGAGTCTGTTTCGCGATCAGTTGCCCTCGGATCATGGCGCCAGCCTGATAAACGCCTGATGAGGGCAACTAAATGACCGATCTGATCCCTGTGCGGAGCCTCGATACCGCCAAACCCATCCGCCTGACACCGGCCCAGGCCGGCGGCCCGATCCATACGCGCAGCTTCACCGGGCGCTTTCGCAACCTGCGCCTGCTCGGTGCCGGCCTGCTGTTCCTGCTGTTCTTCGGCACCGCCTGGATCGACTGGAATGGTCGCCAGGCCGTACTGTGGGATCTGGAGAATCGTCAGTTCCACATCTTTGGCGCAACCTACTGGCCACAGGATTTCATTTTGCTCTCGGCGATCCTGATCATCGCCGCCTTCGGCCTGTTCTTCATCACCGTGCTGGCGGGCCGCGTCTGGTGCGGTTACGCCTGCCCACAGAGCGTTTGGACCTGGGTGTTCATGCGTGTCGAGCACATCACCGAAGGCGACCGCGGCCAGCGCATCAAGCTCGATGCCGCGCCCTGGTCGCTGCAGAAACTGGCCCGGCGCAGCGCCAAGCACGGCCTGTGGCTGGCGGTCAGCCTGGCCACTGCCCTGGCCTTCGTCGGCTACTTCACCCCGGTGCGCGAACTGACGGTGGACCTGGCGACCTTCGAAGTCGGCGCCACCACGGCGTTCTGGGTGCTGTTCTTCACGGCTGCCACCTACATCAACGCCGGCTGGCTGCGGGAAAAAGTGTGCCGCGACATGTGCCCCTACTCACGCTTCCAGAGCGTGATGTTCGACAGCGATACGCTGGTCATCTCCTACGACGCTGCCCGTGGCGAAAACCGTGGCCCGCGCCGCAAGGACGCCGACTACAAGGCCGAAGGCCTGGGCGACTGCATCGACTGCACGATCTGCGTACAGGTCTGCCCCACCGGCATCGACATTCGCGACGGCCTGCAACTCGACTGCCTTAGCTGCGGCGCCTGCATCGACGCCTGCGACAGTGTCATGGACAAGCTCGGCTATGACCGTGGTCTGGTGCGTTACAGCTCGGGACGCGAACTGGCCGGCGGCAAGACCCACTGGCTGCGCCCTCGCCTGATCGGCTACGCGGCGATGCTGGCGGTGATGATCGGCGCCTTCGCCTGGGCGCTGGCCGAACGCCCGCTGATCTCCCTGGACGTGACCCGTGACCGTGGCCTGTTCCGCGAGAATGCACTAGGCCAGATCGAGAACATCTACAGCCTCAAGATCATCAACAAGACCCAGCAACCGCGCAGCTATGCCATCGAGCTGGTCGATGCCGGCGACTTCGAACTGCACGGTCCGCGCACGCTGAACCTGGCACCGGGCGAGATTCGCGACCTGCCGGTAAGCGTCGCGCTGACCGCCACGAGCAACGGCGCTGGGCCGCAAACCGTCCGCTTCGAGGTACGTGACCAGACCGACTCGGGCAGCCGTGTCAGCACCAAGAGCACCTTCCTCGCGCCGCTGCGTTGAGGCGCGGTAAACCGCGTAATTCACTTAACGAAAGGCGGACGCGATCAATCCCCTCTCTCCTTCGGGGAGAGGGGAGCAAGCGTCGTAGCCCGGATGAAATCCGGGGCGGTTCGAGATACGTCCCCGGATTGCATCCGGGCTACAGGCTACACGAGCCTTTTAGGAGCGGCTGGGCGGCATTGCGCTTCAGCCGCGAAACCGCTGCGCCGCATTCATCGCGGATAAATCCGCTCTTACATCCGATGTATGCCCTCCCACTCACGAGGCACTGCCATGTCTGCCGCTCACGCCGTAAAGTGTTCGTCCCTACCCTTTGCAGCGGTGAATCAGGACAGGATGAAGCGCTACGAAAAATTCGCCGACGAGATCGCCGAGCTGATCCGTACCGGCGTGCTCGGCCCCGGCGAGAAGGTGCCCTCGGTGCGCCATGCCAGCCGCACCTACGGGGTCAGCCCGTCTACCGTGTTCCAGGCCTACTACCTGTTGGAAGACCGCGGCCTGATCCAGGCACGCGCACGCTCGGGTTATTTCGTGCGTGAACACGCCAAGCGTCCGCTGCACGAGCCGGAGCTAACCGCCCACGCCGCGCAGACCACCGAGGTCGGCGTCAGCGAGCTGGTGTTCTCGGTACTCGCCTCGCTGAAAGACCCGCACACCGTACCTTTCGGCTCGGCCTTCCCCAGCCCAGACCTGTTCCCCCTGCCGCGTCTGGCCAAGAGCATGGCGCACGCGCTGCGCATGCTCTCGCCGCACGAGATCATCGCCGACATGACTGCCGGTAACGCCGACCTGCGCCGGCAGATCGCCCTGCGCTATATGGTCAGTGGCGTGATGTTGCCGATGGAGGAGCTGGTGATCAGCAACGGCGCCATGGAGGCGCTCAACCTCTGCCTGCAGTGCGTGACTCAACCGGGCGACCTGGTGGCCATCGAGTCACCGACCTTCTACGCCTGCCTGCAGGTGCTGGAGCGCTTGCAGCTCAAGGCGGTGGAAATCCCCGTGCACCCACGCGAAGGCATCGACCTGGGCGCCCTGTCCGATAGCCTCAAGCAACTGCCGATCAAGGCCTGCTGGTTCATGAGCAGCCTGCAGAACCCGCTGGGTGCGAGCATGAGCGAGACCAAGAAACAGGCGCTGTACGACCTGCTGGTCGAACATCAGGTGCCGCTGATCGAGGACGACGTGTACGCCGAGCTGTACTTCGGTAGCCACCCGCCCAAACCGGTGAAGAGCTTCGACCGTGAGGGGCTGGTGATGCATTGCAGCTCCTTCTCCAAGAGCCTCGCGCCGGGCTATCGCATCGGCTGGGTGGCCGGCGGTCGCTATGCCGAGCAGATCGCCAGGCTCAAGCTGATGACCACCATTTCCCCTTCGGTGCCGGCGCAGGCGGCACTGGCCGACTACCTGCAGCACGGCGGCTACGACCGCCACCTGCGCAAGCTGCGCCATTCTCTGGAAATGCAGCAGAGCGCGATGCTCGCCTCCGCCGCCCGGCACTTTCCCGCCAGCACGCGGGTCACAAGGCCTTCGGGCGGCTACTTCCTCTGGTTCGAATTCCCCGAGCGCCTGGACTCGCTGCAACTGCTGCGTCTGGCGCTGGCCCAGGGCATCAGCCTAGCGCCGGGGCCGATCTTCTCCGCCAGCCAGGGCTTTCGCCACTGCGCGCGGTTGAACTACGGTCACCCGTGGAGCCCGCGCAGTGAACAGGCCATGGAAGTGCTCGGGCGCCTGGTAGCGGGATTGCTCTAACGCCTGGCGCGCACAGCGCGCCTTACGTACTGCCGTAGCCCGGATGAAATCCGGGGCCGGTGCATGAATCACCCCGGATTGCATCCGGGCTACGGTCCTGGTGCGCAGCGGGCACGGTCTAAGCTTCGTAGGGTGGATGACGCTTTTCTCATCCACCACCTGACACCCACGGTGGATCGGTGAAGCGTGATCCACCCTACCGACTGGTTACTTCCACCAGTACTCCACCTGCACGCCGAAGTTGGAGCCGTTGCGTGCGCTGCCGAAGGCGCCGTTCTCGGACAAGGCCGAGCCATCGGCCAGGAGGTTGGCGGCCTGTTGCGCGGCGCGGTTCCAGCTGGCGTAGGTGTAGTACAGGCGGATTTCCGGACGCTCCCAGAAGCCAGGACCAGAGGGCGACCAGGTCGGCGCGATGGTGAACTTGGTCAGCTTGCGCGTGCCACCGGGCGCCTCGACCTGATCGCGACCGATCTCGCCGACCAGTTTGAACTGCTCGGTGAAGGCGTAGCTGGTGCGGCCACCGATGGACAGCCAGTTCTGATCGGCACCATCCGGGCGCTTGTCCTTCTGGTAGACCAGCTGCACCTGGCCGCCGAGACGCGGCGTCATCTGGAAGTCGAAGAACTCTACCAGGCGCCAGCTGCGGTTGCTGTTGTCCAGCGTCGGATCGCCGGTATAGCCCAGGCCGGTACCCGGTCCGCGCCCGTACTGCAGGGCGATGGTGTTGACCCCGCCGAGGAAGTCCTGCTGCTTGTGCTGCGCGGTCACTGCCCAACCGCTGTGGCTGTCGGTGCTGTCGGGCTTGTCGATGTAGCTGACGCCCACTTCCAGTTCACCGCCCGGGTTGACCTGGAAGCCGCCGACGTTGAAGTCGTGACGGTTGATGTAGGGCTCCTGGAAGTAGCTGTCCTTGCGCGAGAACACGTAGCTGTACTTGAGGTCGCCGATCTTCATCTCGTCGATACCAAAGCCCGTGGCGCTCTGGTTCCAGTAGTAGAAATCGGAAATGTGGATGTCGTTACGCTTGTAGAAGCGCCGCCCGGCCCACAGCGAGCCGCCATTGAGCGCCGGCATGTTGCTCCATTCCGCGTACATCTGATTCATCCGCGCGAAGCCGTAGTCGCCGGTGAACTTCGGCGTGTGGCCGTACTGGTTGTAGAGCTGGGCCATGCCCTCGACGCTGATCACAGAGCCGTCATCCAGGCGAAACAGGTCCTGCCGCAGATCCAGCTCGATGTACTGCTCGCACTCGTTACCCAGGCGATACTTGGACTGCGCGCCCGGCAACTGGAAACACTGCTGCGTGCCGCCGGTATCGGCACCACCGATGCCGCTGCGCACGTAGCCGCTGAACTCGAGGGCCAGTGCTTGCGGAGTGGCCAAAGCCAGTGCCAGCAGGCAGGGGGCGCCGAGCGAACAGGTGAGGGTTTGCTGTGTGGTCTTCATCGTTGCTCCTGATTGTTTTTATTGAGCGATGCTGCGGATAACCGCCGCAGCGACGGGGGTTTCGTTGTCTCGAGGAGCTGTAGCCAGATGCCATGCGGGGGTATTGGGCAACCCCCGAATTGCATCCGGGCTACACGGCTAACCGAGCTTGAACTGGGCCACCTTGTTATCAGTGGCCTGACGCTTTCCCGGGCGCAGACGCTCGCCGCTGGTGGCGTCGAACAACAGCACGCGCGTGGGATCGAACTGCAGGTCGAGGCTGCTGCCGGCCTGCGGTGCAGCATCCGGCGCCAGGCGGCAGCACACCTTGGTCTGGTTGAGGCTGACGAACACCAGGGTGTCGGGGCCGGTTGGCTCGACCACCTCGACCTCGGCGCGCAGGCTCGGCAGCGCCGCAGCGGCGCCGGCCAGCTGGATCTGCTCGGGACGTACGCCGAGGATCAGCTCGCGCCCTTCCAGCTCCGCCGCCGCGCCAAGCGGCAGCTCGCAGCGCGCCTGCCCGGAGTCGAGCAGGCCGAAGCACTGGCCATCACGCACCTGCGTGCGCAGCGGGATGAAGTTCATCGGCGGCGAACCGATGAAACTGGCCACGAACTGGTTGGCCGGGTCGTTGTAGATTTCCTGCGGGGTGCCGAATTGCTGGATGATGCCGTCCTTCATCACCGCCACCTTGTCGCCCAGGGTCATGGCCTCGATCTGGTCGTGGGTGACGTACACCGTGGTGGTCTTCAGGCGCTGGTGCATCAGCTTGATTTCGGTGCGCATCTCAACACGCAGCTTGGCGTCGAGGTTCGACAGCGGTTCGTCGAACAGGTAGATCTTCGGCCGCCGCGCCAGCGCCCGGCCCATGGCCACGCGCTGCTGCTGGCCACCGGACAGCTGGCCGGGCTTGCGCCCCAGCAGGTGCTCGATCTGCAGCAGCTTGGCCACGCGCGCCACCTCGGCCTCGATCTCGGCCGGCGGCAGCTTGCGCATCTTCAGGCCGAAGGCGATGTTGTCCTTCACCGTCATGGTCGGATACAGCGCATAGGACTGGAACACCATGGCGATGTCGCGATCCTTCGGGCTCATGCCGCTGATGTCGGCGCCGTCCACCAGAATCGACCCACCGCTGATGTCTTCCAGGCCGGCGATGCAGTTCATCAGGGTGGATTTGCCGCAGCCGGAGGGGCCGACCAGGATCAGGAACTCGCCGGAGTCGATGGCCAGCTCGATGTTCTTCAGGGTGTCCGCCAGGCCGCTGCCGTAGGACTTGTTGACGTTGCGCAGTTCGAGGGTAGCCATTTCATTTCTCCACTTTGAAAGCGTCGCGAGCGAAGGTCAGGCAAGGCGGAGTCAGGCGAGGAAGCGGAGTTTAGGCCGCTAAATGAGCATTACTCGCATTGCTCGCCCATACGGGCCGCCCTAAAGGGCGTTAGCCGCAAGCGGCTTCCGAGCCTGAATCCAACGCAGCATGACCGAGCGCAGTAGCTTTCAACCTTTAACGGCGCCGGCCGTCAGGCCGCGCAGGAAGTACTTACCGGCCAGGACGTAGACCAGCAGGGTGGGCAGGCCGGCGATCATCGCCGCGGCCATGTCGACGTTGTATTCCTTGGCTCCGGTGCTGGTGTTGACCAGGTTGTTCAGCGCCACGGTGATCGGCTGGGTATCGCCGCTGGCGAACACCACGCCGAAGAGGAAATCGTTCCAGATCTGGGTGAACTGCCAGATCAGGCAGACCATGATGGTCGGCACCGACATCGGCAGCAGGATGCGTCCGAAGATGGTGAAGAAGCCGGCGCCATCCAGGCGCGCGGCCCGCACCAGCGCCTCGGGAATGCTCACGTAGAAGTTGCGGAAGAACAGCGTGGTGAAGGCCAGGCCGTAGACCACGTGCACCAGCACCAGGCCTTCGGTGGTATTGGCCAGGCCGAGCTGACCGAGGGTGAAGGACGCCGGCAACAAGATCACCTGGAACGGCAGGAAGCAGCCGAACAGCAGCAGGCCGAAGAACAGCTGCGAACCGCGAAAACGCCACATGGCCAGCACGTAACCGTTCAGCGCGCCGAGCAGCGTGGAGATCAGCACCGCCGGGATGGTGATCTTCACCGAGTTCCAGAAGTAGCCGCCGACACCGTCCCAGGCCTTGAGCCAGCCGATGACCGTGAGTACGTCGGGCCAGGACAGCAGGTTGCCGCTGCGGATGTCGTCCGGTGTCTTGAAGCTGGTCAGCAGCATCACCAGCAGCGGCACCAGGTACACTGCGCAGGCCAGGATCAGGGTGGCGTGGATGGCCAGGCGGCTGAGGCTGAAGGCCCTCACCCGGGATACGGGGCGCGGCGCCAGGCGCGCATCGAGCACGGAATCAGTCATGGCGTTTGCCTCGCAGTTCGGAATACAGATACGGCACCAGGATCGCCAGCACCGCGCCGAGCATCAGCATCGCGCTGGCGGCGCCAAGGCCCATCTGGCCGCGGGTGAAGGTGTGGGCGTACATGAACATCGCCGGCAGGTCGGAGGCGTAGCCGGGGCCGCCGGCGGTCATCGAAGCGACCAGGTCGAAGCTCTTGATGGCGATATGAGCGAGGATCATCAGCGCGCTGAAGAACACCGGGCCCAGGCTCGGCAGGACGATGCGCAGGTAGATGCTCGGCAGGCTAGCACCGTCGACCTGGGCGGCGCGGATGATCGACTGATCGACCCCGCGCAGGCCGGCGAGGAACAGCGCCATGACGAACCCCGAGGACTGCCACACGGCGGCCATCACCAGGCAGTAGACGACACGATCCGGGTCCACCAGCCAATCGAAGCGAAAGCCCTCCCAGCCCCAGTCGCGCAGCAATTTGTCCAGGCCCAGGCCGGGGTTGAGCAGCCACTTCCAGGCGGTGCCGGTGACGATCATCGACAGCGCCATGGGATAGAGAAAGATGGTGCGAATGAAGCCTTCGCGGCGGATGCGCTGGTCCAGCAACACCGCCAGCAGCACGCCGATGGCCAGGCTGATGGCGATGAACAGACCGCCGAAGACCAGTAGGTTCTGGCTCGCCACCCACCAGCGGTCGTTGTCCCACAGACGCGCGTATTGCTGGAGCCCGACGAAGTTGTAGCTGGGCATGAAGCGCGAATTGGTGAACGACAGCAGGAAGGTCCAGCCGATGTAGCCGTAGAAGCCCACCAGCACGATGACCATACTCGGCGCCAGCACCAGCTTGGGCAGCCAGCGTTGCAGGGCATCCAGCGGTGAGGCTTTGGCAGTGACTGCATTTGAAGTCATGGATCACTCCGTCGTTGCGGATTGCGCCGCTGCCATTCCCTACCGTAGGGAAACGCGGCGCGGCCGATCCCGTGACGCATGCATGGACACATGCGCCTGGGATAGAAGGCTTGAAAGCGGCGGGTTACACCCGCCCTAGGGCAGGGCCGCCTAGGCGGCCCGCAGGCTCATTGCACCGCCTGGATCGCTGCCGCCAGTTGCTGGGCAGCGCGCTTGGGGTCGGCCTTGGGGTCGTTGAAGAAGTTGGTCACCACGTCGAACACCGCGCCCTGCACGTAGCTGGATGCGGCCATGCCGTGGGCCAGGCTCGGTTGCAGGCCGCCATCGGCGGCGGCCTCCTTGAAGTCGGCCATGGATTTCTGCGCACAGGCATCGAAGCTGCTCATGTCCTGGTCCATACGCACCGGGATCGAGCCCTTGTTCTGGTTGAAGAACTCCTGGAACTCGTTGCCCATCACCGTGCGCGCCAGGTCTTCCTGAGCCTTGCGATTGTCGGCGTTGGTCAGCTTGAACATGGCCAGCGAGTCGATATTGAAGGCGAAGCTGCCCTGGGTACCCGGGAACGCCAGGCACTCGTAGTCCTTGCCGGCGACCTTGCCGGCTGCGGTCCACTCGCTCTTGGCCCAGTCGCCCATGATCTGCATGCCGGCCTTGCCGTCGATCACCAAACCAGTGGCGCTGTTCCAGTCGCGCCCGGCGGCGTCGGCGTCGATGTAGCCACGCAGCTTCTGCAGGGCAGCGAACACTTCGACCATCTTGTCGCCGGTCAGGGTGTCGCGATCCAGCTCGACGAAGGCCTTGCGAAAACCCTCGGGGCCGAGAATGCTGAAGGCCAGGTCCTCGAACACCGTACCGTCCTGCCAGGGCTGGCCGCCATGGGCGATGGCGATGAAGCCGGCCGCCTTGAGCTTGTCGGCAGCGGCGAAGAATTCGTCGAGGGTGGTCGGCGGCGTGGCACCCGCCTTTTCGAACACCTGCGGGTTGATCCACAACCAGTTGACCCGGTGCACGTTGACCGGCACCGCCACGTAGTCGCCCTGGTACTTCATCACCTCGATCACCTGCGGTGGCAGCAGGTCATCCCACTTCTGCTCGGCAGCGACGTCGTTGAGGTCGGCAAGCAGGCCCAGCTCGCCCCACTCCTGAATATCCGGCCCCTTGATCTGCGCCGCGGCGGGCGGATTGCCGGACACCGCGCGGGTCTTCAGCACGGTCATGGCCGCTTCACCACCACCTCCGGCAACGGCGAAATCCTTCCATTTGTGGCCCTGGGCTTCGACCAGTTTCTGCAGGGTATCGGCGGCGCGCTTTTCACCACCCGAGGTCCACCAGTGCAGCACTTCGACTTCACCGGCAGTAGCGGAAAGGGGCAGCAGGACCGCGACGGAGATGGCACAGGACAGGCGAGAGATCGCTTTCATGGGATGAGACACCTTGTTGTTGTTATTCGCGAGCAAGTCGTGGTGCTTGCATTGCGAACGAGTCTACCCAGGCCCCACTGCGGCGGGGGTAACAAAGGGTATTGGATGGTCACCGGGCTGTTACAAAGCGGCCCGGGCAGGTTACATGAGGCACCGCGCCGCGGATTCTGCGGTCCAGCGCGAGGGCTCACGAGCGGAAATTCAACGGGATTGGCGCGGTAGCCAGAGGGTGACACGCAGCCCTCCATCTCGCAGATTGCGCAGGCTCAGTTCGCCGCCATGGCTGTGCGCCAGGTTGCGTGCGATGCCGAGCCCCATGCCGTAGCCCTGCTGCTGGCTGGCCAGGCGAAAGTGCGGCTCGAACACCTGCTCGAGCTTCTGCTCAGGCACACCCGGGCCCTCATCATCGACATGCAGGACGAAGGCTTCGTCATCGTCCTCAATGTGCAGATGCGCACGCTCGCCATACTTCAGAGCGTTGTCCAGCAGGTTGCCGATACAACGACGCAAGGCCAGCGGCTTGCCCGGATAGACAGCCCGTGCGGCACCATCGAGGGTCACCCGTCCCGTGCCGAGATAGGGCTCGATCAGCCCATGCAGCAGATGATTGAGGTCGACCGGCGCGATGTTCTCGTGGATGTCGGTGTCCTTCACGCATTGCAGTGCGCCCTTGACCAGCAGCTCCAGGTCGTCCAGGTCGCGCCCGAACTTGCTCTGCAGGCTCTCGTCGTCGAGCAGTTCGACACGCAGGCGCAGCCGCGTGATCGGCGTGCGCAGGTCGTGGGAGATCGCGCTGAACAGCTGGCTGCGCTCGGTGAGGTAACGGCTGATGCGCTCGCGCATGGCGTTGAAGGCACGCGCCACTTCGACCACCTCGCGGCCACCACCTTCGGCTACCGGCTCCACTTCCGCCCCCAGCGACAGGTGCCGTGCGGTGCGCGCCAGGCGCTTGAGTGGGCGACTCTGCAGGTGCACCAGCAAGCCGATGAATACCAGCAGGAAAACACTGGTCAGGAGGATGAACCACAGCTGCTGGGAGGGCAGGAAAGGTTCCTCCAGGTTGGTGTAGGGCTCGGGCAGCAGCGAGGCGATGTACAGCCATTCCCCCGGGGCCAGCTGGATCTGCGTCACCAGCACCGGCGGGTTGAGCGGCTCCAGGGTCAGCGCATAGTGCGCCCAGGATCGCGGCAGCTCGTCGAGCTTCAGGCCGCCGTTGAAGATCAGCAGATCATCCGGCCTGACGAAGGTCACCGAGATGTCGGCAGCGCTGCCCAGTGCCTGACGCAGCACCTCGGTCACCGTCTCGGTCACCGCCTGCTTGCGCGGCGTGGGCGGTAGCAGCTTCATCTGCAACGGACGGTCGTTGAGGCTGACCACGAAGCGCGTGCCGCCCATGCTGCGCAACTGGTCGAGCACCAGCGGCCGGTAATTCACCGGCAGGGAACGGAAGTAACGCACGCTGGCCGACATCGAGTGAGCCAGGCTGCGCGCCGTGGTCACCAGGCCTTCGAGTTGGGTGGCACGCAACTGCGACAGCCAGATGGCGCTGGACAGCGTCTGCGCCGCAAGTATCGCCAACAGGGTGAGCAACAGCATGCGCCCGAGCAGCGAACGCGGCAGCGGGAACCAGCGCCTTGGCTCAACGGCCATCGCCGGCCTGCACGCTGACGGTCGCCGCCAGCTGATAGCCGCTACCGCGCACGGTACGGATCAGCCGCGGCGGCTTGTCGGTATCACGCAGGCGCTGGCGCAGGCGGCTCACCGCCATGTCGACGATGCGCTCCAGCGGCATCACCTCGCGGCCACGAGTGGCGTTGCCGATGGTGTCGCGGTCGAGGATCTGCTGCGGATGATCGAGAAACAGCTTGAGCAGAGCGAAGTCGGCACCGGAGAGGATCACCTCCTCGCCGTCGCGATGAAACAGGCGGTGGCTGACCATGTCCAGGCGCCAGTCATCGAATGCCAGCACCTCGCCGCTGCGCTCCTGGGTGAATTGGGCACGCCGCAGCAACGCCTTGATTCGTGCCAGCAGTTCGCGCGGGCTGAACGGTTTGCCGAGGTAGTCGTCGGCGCCCAGCTCCAGGCCGATCACCCGGTCGGCCTCGTCGGAGCTGGCGGTGAGCATGATGATCGGCACCTGGGCGAAGCGCTGGTGTTCGCGCACCCAGCGGCACAGGCTGAAGCCGTCCTCGTCGGGCAACATCACATCGAGAATCACCAGGTCGGCCGACTCCGCACACAGGCCTTGGCGAAAGGCGCCACCGTCGGCGACGGCGCGCACCTGAAAGCCGACGCGGCTCAGGTAGGTCTCGAGCAGTTCACGTATTTCCTGGTCGTCATCGACCAGCAGAATCGACTTGCCGGGCTGGCTCATGGTCCGCCGTCCTTGTTGTATTCATGCCGCAATGCAGGCCTGGTCGGTGCAGGTTCTAACCGGCCTCGACCCTCTGTTGCAAGGCCACGCCCGCGCCGGTCAGACCGGGATATTCGGCCGTCACCAGCCACACCGGGATGCCGTCAAAGTAATCGCTCATGCGGCCCTTGTCGCTGAAGCTCTTGGCAAAACCGCTGGTGAGAAAACGCTCGGCAAAACGTGGTACCACGCCGCCGACGATGTAGACCCCGCCACGCGCGCCCAGCGTCAGCACATTGTTGCCGGCCACGCGCCCGAGCCAGCAACTGAACTGCTCCAGTACCTCGGCGGCGACGGGCTCGCCCGCCAGGCCGGCAGTCGTGATCGCAGCCGGCGTATCGTGTTGCAGTGGCTGGCCGTCCAGCTCGCAGATGGCGCGGTATAGCGCCAGCAAGCCATTGCCGCTTAGCACGTCTTCGGCCCTTACGTGTCCCAGTTGCCGATGGAGTATCTGCCACAGCTCGGCTTCTCGCGGGCTGCCAATGGGCAGGTCGACGTGCCCGCCCTCCCCCGGCAACACCAGCCAGCGGCCGTCGGCCTGCTCCAGCAGCGTACCGACGCCCAGACCGGTACCGGCGCCAATCACCAGCACCGGCCGCTCTGCCTGCGCCCGGCCCTCGCACACCGGTATCCGCTCGTGCTCGGCCAGGCGGGTCATGCCCAGCGACATGGCGAAGAAATCGTTGATCATCAGCAGCTCGTCGACCTGCAACGCCTGGCAGAAGGCGGTGCGATCGATGCGCCAATGGTTGTTGGTGAAGCGAAACAGGTCACCGCTGACCGGGCCGGCGCAGGCCAGACACACCGAGCCTATCGCCCCCAGCGGCAGGCCCTGGGCCTGCAGATAGGCCATGATGGCCTGCTCCGGCCCGGGAAAATCGGCGGTCGCCAGGACCTGTACCGCCTCCAGATGATCGTCACGCCACAGGGCGAAGCGTGCGTTGGTTCCGCCGATGTCGCCGACCAGCGCTAGTTTCACGTGAATGCCTCCATGACGAGGACGCATCGCGCACAGGCTATCTCGGAAGCGTGAGGGGGCATGCTATCGACTCCAACTCGGATTATTTTTGTAGTTCATACAACGCGCATCACAGTAATCCCGAAAATTACGCCGATCAACCTGGCCAAAGTAGTAATAACAACAATATTCGACAGAGAACCACGGCGGCGTGAATCGCGCCGAGGATGGCGCATTCCACCTTCGGCATGACCCCGGACAATAGTTGCAAGCCCCCTGCCGCCTAGACTCGAGCCTTCCCGAGTTCGCCTGGAGAGCTGCAGCATGTCACCCGATATCGTCATCGTCGGCGCAGGCCCGGCCGGCCTTTGCCTGGCTCGTGCCCTATCCGGAAAGGGTCTGTCCATTGTCGTGCTGGAGCGACAGGCCGAACAGGCATTAGCCGAACCTGCCTTCGACGGCCGCGAAATCGCCCTCACCCACGGCTCGCAAGCCCTGCTCGAACGCCTCGGCCTGTGGGCACGCCTGCCCAGCGAAGACGTTGCCGAGCTGCGCGATGCCCAGGTGTTCAACGGGCCCTCGCTGTTCGCCCTGAAGATACGCGCCGAACAGGCCGGCGCCGAGCGACTCGGCCATCTGGTGGCCAACCAGGCCATTCGCCGCGCCGCCTATCAGGCGCTGAGCGAATGCGCCGATGTGCAACTGCTGTGTGAAACCAGCGTGCGCGCCATCGAGCAAGGCGAGAATGAGGTGAAACTGGTGCTGCAGGACGGCCAGGTGTTGCAACCACGCCTGCTGGTCGCCGCCGACAGCCGCTTCTCCGAGACGCGCCGCCAGCTCGGCATCGGCGCGCAACTCAAGGACTTCGGCAAGACCATGCTGGTGTGCCGCATGCAGCACGAACAGGACCATCAGCAGGTAGCCTGGGAATGGTTCGGCTATGGCCAGACCCTGGCCCTGCTGCCACTCAATGGCCAGCAATCGTCGATGGTGCTGACCCTGCCGCCGCGCGAAATAGAACGCCTGCAGAAACTCGACGAAGCGATTTTCACCCGCGAGATGGAAAAGCGCTTCGATCGCCGCCTGGGCGCCATGCAACTGGTCAGCAGCCGCCACGCCTATCCGCTGGTGGGCGCCTACGCACGGCGCATGGTCGGCAACCGCTGCGCCCTGCTCGGCGATGCCGCCGTGGGCATGCACCCGGTCACCGCACACGGCTTCAATTTCGGCCTGATCGGCGTACAACTGCTCAGCGACGCGCTGCTCGACGCACATGGCAAACGCCAGGACATCGGTGCGACTGCGCCACTGGCGCGCTACGAGCGCCAGCTGCGCCTGGCCACCTGGCCGTTGTACCAGGCCACCAACCTGCTGGTGGAGCTGTACACCAACGATCGCCTGCCCGCTCGCCTGCTACGCGGCGCAGGTCTGCGCGTGGCTCAGGGCCTGCTGCCGCTGAAGAAGGGCATCGCCCGGCACCTGACGGCCCGCGCCTGAGGTCCCAGGCCGCAGGACATCAAAGGTGAAAGATCACACCCACTGATCGTTACGCTTGCGCCGCACGCGCAACATGGTAGGCAGGATCAGGCCGAGCAGCAGCCCGGCGCCGGCGATGCTGCCGCCATAGGCCATGTAGCGCATCAGCGCCTGTTGTTGCTCGTTGCCCAACTGCGCCTGGGCATCACGCAGTTGCGAGCGGGTGGTGGTCAGCTCGGCATCCAGCGCACCGCGGGCGGCCTGCAGCTCGTCGATCAGCGTTTTGCGCGAATCCATGGTTTCCTGCATGCCCTGCACGCGGACCTTCCAAGCATCGTCGATGCCCTTGAGCTCGGCGCTGAGGTCAGCGACCTTCTGCTCCAGTTGCGGCAGGCGCTCGGCCTGGCCGGGCACCGACTGCAGGTCGCGACTGGGGATCCAGACCGTGTTGCCGCTTTCGCTGCGTACCTGGCTGTAGTCGCCCTGAGTACGCACCAGCTCCACTTTCTCCCCGGAGGTCAGGGTGCCAACGATGCGATAGCCATCGGTGGGGCCGCTGCGCACATAGGTGTTGAGGCTGTCGCTGACCCAGCGCTGGTTGCCAGTCGCTTCTTCGGCCAAGGCCGGTTGTGCGCCGCCGAGCAGGCCGCCGAGCAGCAGGCAGGCACCGAGGATGCGGGGTTGGAGTGGAGCATGACGAGATAAAAACATGGGGCGATCTTCACGTGGCAGTCAGACGAACCCGGCGAACGGGATGAACGTGCCGGCCACGCGCTCAAAAGCTCAAGCATGATCCAGACAGAATCCGCGACGAAGCGCCACGCTAGCGGCCAATAGCCATCTACTCCTGCCGGTACGGGCCGACAGCAGACAGACATTGCACCGTTGCTTCGAGTTCATTCGAAGCGGGCGATGAGGGATGGACGGAACGCCGGCTCAGGCATTGTGTTGCTGCACGAAGGCGCAAAAATCCGCCAGTGGCATCGGCCGACCGAACAGATAGCCCTGGTAGCGAAAACAGCCGTTATCCGCCAGAAAGCGCCGCTGCGCCTCGGTTTCTACACCTTCGGCGATCACCGTCATGCCCATGCTCTGGCCGAGGGCGATCACGGTGCGCACGATGGTTTCGCTGTTGGCGTCGGTGAGCACGTCACAGATGAAGGAGCGGTCGATCTTCAGCTTGCTCAAAGGCAAACGCTTGAGGTGGCTGAGCGAGGAAAAACCGGTACCAAAGTCATCCAGGGAGAAGCGCACCCCCTGCTCGACCAGCGCCGTCATCTTGCGGGTCAGATCTTCCATGTCGCGGACGATCAGCGTCTCAGTCAGCTCCAGTTCCAGACGCTGGGCATCGATGCCGTGGCGCTCGATCAGGCCGAGTATCTCGGCAACGAAACTGGCCTGGCCGAACTGTTTCTGGCTGATGTTCACCGCCAGGCTCAGATCGCGAAACAGCGGATCATCCTGCCACTGCCGCAGGCGTGCGGCCGTCTGCTCCAGCACCCACTGGCCGATGGGGATGATCAGGCCGGTGTTCTCGGCGTGGTCGATGAACTCGCCGGGAGCCAGCAGCCCGCGTTGCGGGTGCTGCCAGCGAATCAGCAACTCGGCGCCCGTCACGCGGCCACTGTCATCGAGTTGCGGCTGGTAATACAGCACGAACTGCTGCTCACGCACCGCCGCACGCAGGTCGCGATCCAGCTCCGAGCGCTCGGCCGTGTCGGTTTGCAGGATATGCAGCAGCACGAAGAACAGCCCCATGGCCACCAGTCCCTGCAACCAGGAGCCGATCAGCCGTACATCGTCCGGCAAGGCGTAGAGGTCGGTGGGCCGCCAATTGGAAGCTGCCAGCGCGACGAACAGCAGCAGGCTGAGCAGGGAGACGCCGTAGCGCAGCCTTAACGGCTCGTCGCGAAAGGCCATCAACGCGCCCACCGCGACCGGTAGCAGATACAGATGTGTGGCCCGCGGCGCCACGAGCGTAGGCGGGTCGAGCAGCAGCGTCGAGGCGACGACGATCAGGATCAGCGCCCCGAACAGGATCAGGTTGGCCGCACGGGCACGGTTGCGCAGGGTCAGCGCGAACACGGCGAGGCCACTGAGGACGATGACGATGTCCATCACCACGATGGCCCAATAGCCGCGGGAGGCGAAGAACAGCCCCCACAGCACGCCCATCACCACCATGACCATGCTCGCCAGCATGCGCATGCGGCGTTCGCGCCGCTGTCCGACCAGGGCCAGATCTGCTGCATGCCAGAGTTGGCGAACGCGTTTGCCGAAGGTCGAGAGTGCTGGCATGGAAAAATCCTTGTCCGTTCTCTCTCATTCTCGAAGACGGCTGGCCAAATGCAAGCCGCTTCAATGTCGCCAATGCGCGTCGCTGGCCAGCCGCTCGGCAATGAAATCCAGCAGCAGACGCATGGCCGGCAGCATCTGCCTGCGCGTGCCGTATAGCGCATGGATGCCCAGTTGCGGCGGCTGGTAATCCGCCAACAGATGCACCAGGCGACCTTCGCGCAACAGCGCATCCACCGAATAGAGCGGCTGCAGACTGATGCCGGCACCCGCCAGGGTGGCCTCCAGCAGCACCATCGATTCGTTGGCGCTGAGGCTGCCGGACACCGAAACCGCGCTGGCCTCGCCCTGGTGCTCGAATTCCCACAGGCTGCGACCGAAGTAGGCGTAGGCCAGACAGTTGTGCCGGGCCAGGTCCTCCGGGCGCTGCGGTGTGCCGTGCCGCGCCAGATAATCCGGGCTGGCGCAAACCACCGAGCGACACACGGCCAGACGCCGGGCGATCAGATTCGGGTCGAGCTGGTTGGTGATGCGCAGTGCCAGGTCGATACGGGCCTCCACCAGGTTGACCGCTTCGCTGCCCACCAACAGATCGACGCTGACCCGCGGATAGCGCTCGGTGAATGCCCGCAGCGCGTGTACCAACCAGGCCTGGGCGAAGGACTGGCTGCAGGTGATGCGCAAGGTACCGCGCGGATTCTCGTCCAGAGACTGGCCGAGGGCCTGCATGCGCTCGGCCAGGACCATCATCTCGCGGCATTGCGGCAGCATCTGCTCGCCGGCAGCGGTCAGGCTCAGACGCCGCGTACTGCGGTGCAGCAGACGTACGCCAGCCCAGCGCTCCAGTTCGGCGAGATAACGCGAGACCATCGCCCGCGACATGTCCAGGGCCTCGGCCGCAGTGGTCTGACTGCCACGTTCCAGTACCTCGACGAAAACCCGTGCCGCTGTCAGTCGATCCAAGATGATTCGCTCGATTCACGCAATGAACATGGCCAGCTTACGAGGCTTTTCGCTCGCTAGATAGCGCATAGGATGCGCGACTCTTATCTACCCGGAGATCGCCATGTCGTTCGTCACTCGCTTCATCGCCGGCCTCGGCCTGCTAGCCGCAACCGGCACCGCCCTCGCCCAGCCGCTGACCCTGGAAACCTACAACCCGCGCGACGCCGCCGTGTTCCCGGTCACCTCGACCCTGATCAGCGGCGAGAAGGACGCGATCTTGATCGACGCGCAGTTCTCCAACCGCGAGGCACAGGAACTGGTCGAACGCATCCAGGCCAGCGGCAAGCGTCTGACAACTATCTTCATCAGCCATGGCGATCCGGACTACTACTTCGGCCTGGACGTGCTGACCCGCGCCTTTCCTGACGCCAAGGTGCTGGCCACCCCGGCCACGATCGCCCATATCGAGGAAACCCGTGCTCCCAAACTCGCCTACTGGGGACCGATCCTGAAAGACAGCGCGCCGGCCCGTACCCTGGTGCCCGAAGCGCTGCAAGGTAACCTGCTGGAGCTCGAAGGCCAGCGCATCGAAGTGGTCGGCCACGACGCACACGCCACCAGCCTGTGGATTCCCAGCATCAAGGCGGTGGTCGGCGGCATACTGACGAGCGCCAATATCCACGTCTGGGTGGCCGACTCGCAAACTGCCGAAGCGCGCAAGAGCTGGCTGAAGTCGCTGGACGAGCTCGAAGCCCTGCAACCGACCACTCTGGTGCCGGGCCACTACCTGGGCGAGCCGGCGATGAACCTGACCGACCTGCACTTCACCCGCGATTACCTTTTGGCGCTGGAAGAGGAACTGCCTAAAGCGAAGGACAGCCAGGCCCTGATCGCGGCCATGAAGGCGCGTTATCCTGACCTACAGGATGAAAGCAGCCTGGAACTGAGCGCCAAAGTCCTCAAAGGTGAAATGCAATGGCCATGAAACGCCAGATTCTGATCTGTGGCGCATCACGCGGGCTTGGCCTCGGCCTGGTGCGCGCCTTTCTCGAAGGCGGCTGGCAGGTGCATGCAGTGGTGCGCGAGGTGCGCCCCGCCAGCCCGCTGGAGGCACTGCGCGCCCAGTACGCCGATGCCCTGCAGATAATCACCTGTGACCTCAACTCCCTGGATGCCCATTGCCCCATCGAAGCGGCCCTGCAGGGCCAGCGCCTGGATTGCGCCCTGTTCAATGCCGGGATCTACGGCCCCGGCCATCAGGACCCGCGCCAGACCGAGTTCGATGACATCGGCCAGCTGTTCCTGGCCAATGCCGTGGCGCCGATTCGCCTGGCCCAGCAATTGGCCGAGCATGTGATCGACGGCGGCGTGATCGCCTTTATGAGTTCGCAGATGGCCAGCGTGGAGCTGGCACGCGCAGCCGACATGCCGCTGTATGGCGCCAGCAAGGCAGCGCTGAACAGCCTGTTGCGCAGCTGGCAGATGCAACTGCCGCAGTTGCCCTGGAGCCTGCTGGCCCTGCACCCCGGCTGGGTGCGCACCGACATGGGCGGCGATGCCGCGCCCTTGAGTGTGGAACAGAGCGCCAGCGGCCTGTGCCAGGTGATCAACCGGCAACTGGGACAACGGCAGTGCGCCTTTCTCGACTACCAGGGCCATTCGCTGCCCTGGTGATCCGCCCGCCCATCCGCAGCGCTCTGATCTTCAGGGCGCTGCTGCCCCTCCTTTCGTCCGCTACCCGAAAGCAAACATGTACAGGAACTGTACAAAGTAAATTTATGTACATATATTCATCGACAACTTGGTCTGTATGACGTTGGGCGCCCACTCATCCGGCGCACATCGGCAAACCACCCGACACACTGCGCAATCCGGCAACGCCCATCTCCCCCTTTCTGGTTGCCGGATCTTTTTATTCGGGGCCCGTGCCGCCGGGCATACGCACAATGGCTGGACGCGGCCATCGCCAGCCGGCTCAGAGGGAACGACCATGGTGGCCCTGCTTCGCCCCCTGCTTCCGGCGCTGATGCTGCTTGCGCTGCTCAGCCTGCCAGCAGTGGCCAACACCCAGAACGGCTGGCGTGAACGGCTGCCGCAGGCCAGTCTGGTCGGCAGTGGTGATTTCAGCTGGTTCGGCTTCTCCGTGTACAACGCCAAGCTGTGGAGCCCGGAGCGGCGCGTCGACTTCCAGCAGCCCTTCGCGCTGGAGCTGACTTATCGCCGCAGCATCAGCCGGGAAACCCTGGTCGGCACCAGCCTCGATGAGATTCGCCGCATCAACGGCCAGCCACTGGACCCCGAGCAACAGGACGACTGGACGCAGCAGATGCGCCAGGCTTTCGTCGATGTGCAGGACGGCACGCGCATCACCGGCCTGTTCCTACCCGACGAGGGCTGCCGGTTCTATGTAGACGGCAAGCTGCAGCATGTCATCGACGACCCCGAATTCGCCCGCGCCTTCTTTTCCATCTGGCTCGACCCGCAAACCCGCAGCCCCAAGCTGCGGGCGGCGTTGCTCGGCCTCAACCGCTGAGGTTCCCATGAGACTAATGCTGATCCTACTGAGCAGCCTGCTGCTGACCAGCTGCGGCCAGGTCCCGGTCGAGCGTTACGCCAACGAGCGGCCGACACTCGATCTGCCCACCTTCTTCTCCGGCCCGGTACAGGCCTGGGGCATGTTTCAGGACCGCTCCGGTGAAGTGATCAAGCGCTTCCAGGTCGACATCGACAGCCGCCGCGAGGGCGACAAGCTGATCCTCGACGAGCGCTTCCTGTACAGCGACGGCACCCGCCAGCGCCGGGTCTGGACGCTGACCCCGGACGGCCCGGGCCGCTGGACAGGCACGGCCGACGATGTGGTCGGGCAGGCCGTCGGCGAGGTGGCCGGCAATGCCCTGCGCTGGCGTTATCACCTGAACCTGCCGGTGGATGACAGCACCTACGTGGTCTACCTTGACGACTGGATGTACCTGATGGACGACGACACCCTGATCAATCGTTCGAGCATGAGCAAGTTCGGCATCGAGCTGGGGCAGATCACCCTGTTCTTCCGCCGCGGCGCCCAGCCATGAGACTCAACAGCCTGGGCACCGGCTACCGGGCGCTGGTGATCGGCGCCAGTGGTGCCATCGGCCAGGCGTTCTGCCAGCTTCTGCGCGCCGACGACAACTGTGCCGGTGTACGAGAGCTGAGCCGCAGCAGCTCGCCAGCGCTCGACCTGGAAACCCCCGCCAGCATCGCCGAAGCGGCAGCGGCGCTGGCCGATGAAGCGCCCTACCAGCTGATTCTGCATGCTGCCGGGCTACTGCATCGCGACGGGATCGCCCCGGAAAAGAGCCTGGCCGCCATAGAGGCCGACGCCCTGCAGGCGGTGTTCCAGGTCAACGCGCTGGGCCCGGCGCTGGTGCTGCGTCACTTCCTGCCCCTGCTCGACAAACAGGGCGCCATGGCAATGCTCTCGGCCAAGGTTGGCAGCATCGGCGACAACCGTCTCGGTGGCTGGTACGCCTATCGCGCCTCCAAGGCCGCGCTGAACATGCTGATCAAGACCGCCGCCATCGAACTGGCACGCAGCAAACCCGGAGCGCGCCTGCTCAGCCTGCATCCCGGCACGGTGATTTCGCCGCTATCGCACCCCTTTCGCGGCGCCGCCGCTGCACGCCCGGCCGAGCAAGCAGCAGCCGAGATACTGCGCGTGATCGACAGCCTCGGCCCCGAACACAGCGGCAGCTTCCACGCCTACGACGGGCAGCCTCTGCCCTGGTGACAGACCTATCAGGGCTTCGGCTGACCGGCGCCCTTGAGGAAGAACTGCTCCAGTACGGCCAGCGAGCGCGCGCTGGCGGCACGGCCCCGGCGCTCGGCATCGACCACCCCATAGACCAGCGAGACGAACAGCTCGGTGAGCAGTTCGGCGGTGATATCGATGCGCAAAAAACCCTCCTGCTGGCAACGCAGGAAGAAGCTGTCCAGTGCGTCGGTGTAGGCGATCCAGCGCGCGCCGTCCTTGTCCGGATCGAGGCTGTCGGGGCGATACTGGAAAATCATGAACACCAGCAGCTCGCGATGCCTGAGATGGTTCTCGATCAGGCTGCGCAGCGCCTGCCCGACCTCGGCGCCCTGCAGATCGGCCTCTTCGATCACCTGGCTGAGCGCCGCCTGGCTATGGTTCATCAGGCGTTCGATCAGGGCATCGCGCGTGCCACAGAAACGGTGCAGGGTGGCCTTGCTCACACCCGCAGCTTCGGCCAGCTCCTTCAGCGTCGCGCGTGGACGATCGACGAGGGCGACGGCCAGCGCCTTGAGCAGTTTTTCGTCATTGGACATCGAAGCCCTCCCGGTTAGGCAGCGCGCATTGTGCAGAAAGAGCCCCCATTTTCAACAGGGGAATACAAATTTGCTCACAGTAGACCCGAATGAGTCAATATTGACTCAATTTAAGCAAGGCACGATTATTCGCGCCTTCGAGGACAAATGGATCTGAATTCCAGGTGACAGGCATGAGCAGGATTCGCGGGCGTTACGTTTTTTCAATGGTCACCCTTCTGGCAGCAATCGGCCTCGCTGGCTGCGGTCAGCAAGAGCAGGAAAGCGGTGAGGCGCCGCCCCGCGAAGTCGACGTGCTGACCGTCAGGACCGAACCCTTTACCGTCGTCGCCGAACTGCCGGGGCGCATCGAGCCGGTGCGCGTAGCCGAAGTGCGTGCGCGGGTCGCCGGCATCGTGCTCAAGCGCACCTTCGAGGAAGGCACCGACGTCAAGGCTGGCGACCTGCTGTTCCAGATCGACCCGGCGCCCTTCAAGGCAGCCCTGTCGCGCGCCCAGGGCGAACTGGCCCGCGCCGAGGCACAGCTGTTCCAGGCACAGGCCACGGTCAAGCGCTACGAGCCGCTGGTGAAAATCGACGCCGTCAGCCAGCAGGATTTCGACGCAGCCAAGGCCGCGCTGCAAAGCGCCCAGGCCGACAAGCGCTCGGCACAGGCCAACGTGGAAACCGCGCGTCTGGATCTCGGCTATGCCCAAGTTCGCGCGCCGATTGCCGGGCGCATCGGTCGCGCTCAGGTCACCGAGGGAGCGCTGGTTGGCCAGGGCGAAGCCACCCTGCTCGCCCGCATCCATCAGCTCGATCCGGTCTATGCCGACTTCACCCAGCCAGCCGCCGACGCTTTGCGCCTGCGCGCAGCCATCGCCGAAGGCAAGGTATCCGGCGCAGGCGACCAGCCGCTGGCGCTGCGCGTCGACGGCACCGATATCGAGAGCAAGGGCACCCTGCTGTTCACCGACATTTCGGTGGACCGCAGTACCGGGCAGATCGCGTTGCGCGGCCGCTTCGACAACCCGCAGGGCGTGCTGCTGCCGGGCATGTATGTACGCGTGCTGACGCCGCAGGGGCTTAACCAGAACGCCATCCTGGTGCCGCAGCGCGCGGTGCAGCGTGCCGCCGACGGCCAGGCCAGCATGATGCTGCTCGGCGAAGACGACACCGTCGAGGTTCGCCAGGTCACCACCGGTGCCATGCACGGCTCGCGCTGGCAGATCACCGAAGGCCTCGAGGCCGGCGACAAGGTGATCGTCAGCTCCCTGGCGGCGATCCGTCCGGGCAGCAAGGTCGCTCCACGCGAAGAAGACGCCGCCACCGCACCTCAATCCCAGGCGCAGTAAGCCGGAGAGAACCTCATGTCCCTGTTTTTCATCCGGCGCCCCAACTTCGCTTGGGTCGTCGCCCTGTTCATCTCGCTGGCCGGCCTGCTGGCCATCCCGTTTCTGCCGGTGGCGCAGTACCCCAACGTGGCACCACCGCAGATCACCGTGACCGCCACCTACCCCGGCGCCTCGGCGCAGGTGCTGACCGACTCGGTGACCAGCGTCATCGAGGAAGAACTCAACGGCGCGAAGAATCTGCTGTATTTCGAGTCCACCAGCAACGCCAACGGCATTGCCGAGATCACCGTCACCTTCCAGCCGGGCACCGACCCGGAACTGGCCCAGGTCGACGTGCAGAACCGCCTGAAGAAGGCCGAGGCGCGCATGCCGCAAGCGGTGCTCACCCTGGGCATCCAGACCGAGCAGGCCACCGCGGGCTTCCTGCTGATTTACGCGCTGAGCTACAAGGATGGCGGCAAGGACGACAACACCACGGCACTGGCCGACTACGCCGCGCGCAACATCAACAATGAAATCCGCCGGGTGCCCGGCGTCGGCAAGCTGCAGTTCTTCGCCTCCGAAGCGGCCATGCGCGTGTGGATCGATCCGCAGAAGCTGGTCGGCTTCGGGCTGTCCATCGATGACGTGAACAACGCCATCCGCGCACAGAATATCCAGGTGCCGGCCGGCGCCTTCGGCAGCACGCCGGGTTCCAGCGAACAGGAGTTGACCGCGACCCTGGCGGTCAAGGGCACTTTGGACAACCCCGAGGAATTCGCCGCCATCGTGCTGCGCGCCAACCGAGACGGCTCGCGCCTGACCCTGGGCGACGTGGCACGCATCGAGGTCGGCAGCCAGGACTACAACTTCGGCTCGCGCCAGGACGGCAAGCCGGCCGTCGCCGCCGCCGTGCAGCTGTCGCCGGGGGCCAACGCGATCCAGACCGCCGAGGCGGTCAAACAGCGCCTCAACGAACTGTCGGTGAACTTCCCGGACAACGTCGAGTTCTCGGTGCCCTACGACACCTCGCGCTTCGTCGACGTGGCCATCGACAAGGTCATCATGACCCTGGTCGAGGCCATGGTGCTGGTGTTCCTGGTGATGTTCCTGTTCCTGCAGAACGTGCGCTACACACTGATCCCGTCCATCGTCGTGCCGGTGTGCCTGCTGGGTACGCTGACCTTCATGTACCTGCTGGGCTTCTCGGTGAACATGATGACCATGTTCGGCATGGTCCTGGCCATCGGCATCCTGGTGGACGATGCCATTGTGGTGGTGGAGAACGTCGAGCGGATCATGGCCGAGGAAGGCCTGGCGCCGGTGCCGGCGACCATCAAGGCGATGGGCCAGGTGTCCGGAGCGATCATCGGCATCACCCTGGTGCTGTCAGCGGTGTTCCTGCCACTGGCGTTCATGTCCGGCTCGGTGGGTGTGATCTATCAGCAGTTCTCGCTGTCGCTGGCGGTGTCGATCCTGTTCTCGGGTTTCCTCGCGCTGACCTTCACCCCGGCGCTGTGCGCCACCCTGCTCAAGCCGATTGCCGACGGCCATCATGAAAAGCGCGGCTTCTTCGGCTGGTTCAACCGCAAGTTCACCGGGCTCACCGGGCGCTACACGAAACTCAACGGCACGCTGGTGCCGCGTGCTGGACGCGTGATGTTCATCTACCTGGGCATCGTGGTGCTGATGGGCTTCTTCTACCTGCGCCTGCCGGAATCCTTCGTGCCGGTGGAAGACCAGGGCTACATGATCGTCGACATCCAGCTGCCGCCGGGCGCGACCCGCGAGCGCACCTCGGCAGCCGGCGAGGAACTGGAGGAATTCTTGATGGGCCGCGAAGCCATCGAGACCTCCTTTCTGGTACTCGGCTTCAGCTTCTCCGGCATGGGCGAGAACGCCGCCATCGCCTTCCCGCTGCTTAAGGACTGGTCGGAGCGTGACGCCACCCAATCACCAGAGGCCGAATCGGCTGCAGTGAACGAGCACTTCGCCAACCTCGACGACGGCGCCATGATGGCCGTGCCGCCACCGCCGATCGAGGGCCTGGGCAACTCCGGCGGCTTCGCCCTGCGCCTGCAGGATCGCGCCGGCCTTGGCCGCGAGGCGTTGCTCGCCGCCCGCGACGAGGTGCTGGGCAAGGTCAACGGCAATCCGAAGTTCCTCTACGCGATGATGGAAGGCCTGGCCGAGGCCCCCCAGTTGCGCCTGGTAATCGACCGGGAGCAGGCGCGCACCCTCGGTGTCAGCTTCGAGTCGGTCAGCAGTGCGCTGTCCACCGCCTTCGGCTCCTCGGTGATCAACGACTTCTCCAATGCCGGCCGCCAGCAGCGCGTGGTGGTACAAGCCGAACAGGCAGAACGGATGACGCCGGAGAGCGTGCTCAAGCTGCACGTGCCCAACGACAGCGGCGGCCTGGTGCCGCTCAGCGCCTTCGTCACCACTCTATGGGAAGAAGGCCCGGTGCAGATCGCCCGTTACAACGGCTATCCGTCTATCCGCATTGCCGGTGACGCCGCGCCGGGCGTCAGCACCGGCGAAGCCATGGCCGAACTGGAGCGCATCGCCGCCGAACTGCCGGAAGGCATCGGTTACGAATGGACCGGCCTGTCCTATCAGGAGCGGGTCGCCAGCGGCCAGGCCGTGATGCTCTTCGCCTTGGCCATCACCGTGGTGTTTCTGCTGCTGGTGGCGCTCTACGAGAGCTGGGCGATCCCGCTGACGGTGATGCTGATCGTGCCGGTCGGCGCCCTTGGCGCGGTGCTGGCGGTGACCGCCATCGGCCTGCCCAATGACGTGTACTTCAAGGTCGGCCTGATCACCGTGATCGGCCTGGCGGCGAAGAACGCCATCCTGATCGTCGAGTTCGCCAAGGACCTGTGGGAGGACGGCTACTCGCTGCGCGAGGCTGCCATCGAAGCCGCGCGCCTGCGTTTCCGTCCGATCATCATGACCTCCATGGCCTTCATGCTCGGCGTGGTGCCGCTGGCTATCGCCACCGGCGCCGGCGCCGCCAGCCAGCGCGCGCTGGGCACCGGGGTACTGGGCGGAATGCTCAGCGCAACCATGCTTGGGGTGATCTTCGTGCCGATCTTCTTCGTCTGGGTGCTGTCGCTGCTGCGTACCAAACCTCAGCAAACCGACAACCATCCCCTGCACAAAGCGGAGTAACGCGATGACCTCTCACCTCATGCTGCGCCCCGCTCTGCTGACCCTGGCCATCGCCCTCGGTGGCTGCTCCCTGGCGCCGACCTACGAGCGGCCAGAGGCGCCGGTCGCCGCTAGCTGGCAGGAGGCCGATGCGAATGGCGCCAGTGCCCAGGCGCTGGACTGGCAGACCTTCATCGTCGACGCCGACCTGCGCCGTGCGGTGGACACTGCGCTGAACAACAACCGCAGCCTGCGCCAGGCGCTGCTGGATATCGAGGCGGCACGCGCGCAGTACCGCATCCAGCGCGCCGACCGCCTGCCGTCGATCAACGCCAACGCCAGCGGCAATCGCCAGCGCCTGCCGGCCGACCAGTCGCAGACCGGGCGCTCGGAAGTCACCAGCGTCTACCAGGTCGGCCTGGGCCTGGCCGAATACGAAGTCGACCTGTTCGGCCGCGTGCGCAATCTGTCCGAGGCGGCGCTGGAAACCTACCTGGCCACCGAGCAGGCGACCCGCGCCACGCAGATCAGCCTGATTGCCGAAGTGATCCAGGCCTACCTGACCCGCGATGGCGCACTACGGCGCAAGGCGCTGGTGGAACAGACCCTGGATAGCCGCCTGGCCTCGCTGGAGCTGGTCAGCAGACGCCGCGAAGCCGGCACCGCGACGGCGCTGGATTATCAGGAGGCCCTGGGCCTGGCCGAGCAGGCCAGGGCCGAACGCGAGAGCACCGAGCGCCAGCTACGCCAGGCGGACAACGCCCTGGTGCTGCTGCTCGGCACCCCTGATGCCGGAGGACTGCTGCCATCGGCGCCGCATGACGAGCTGATGCTGCTGCAGGACATCGCCCCCGGCACCAGCTCGGAGCTGATCGAACGGCGCCCGGACATTCTCGCCAGCGAGCACCGCCTCAAGGCACGCAATGCCGATATCGGCGCGGCCCGTGCAGCGTTCTTTCCACGCATCAGCCTGACCGGTTCGCTGGGCAGCTCAAGCACCGAACTGTCCGGCCTGTTCGAGGGTGGCTCGCGGGCCTGGAGCTTTGCCCCGACGCTGTCGCTGCCGATCTTCGCCGGCGGCCGCAACCGCGCCAATCTGGATCTTGCCGAGGTGCGCCAGGATGCAGGCGTGGCCGACTACGAAGGCACCATCCAGACCGCCTTCCGCGAAGTCGCTGACGCCCTCGCCGCCACCGATACGCTACGCCGTGAAGAAGCGGCGCGGCGTGCCCTGGCCGAGTCCAGCCGAGCGGCCGAAGCCCTTGCCGAAGCCCGCTACAAGGGCGGTGTGGATGATCATCTGCGCTACCTGGATGCCCAGCGCAGCAGCTTCAACGACCAGAACACGCTGATTCGGATCAGTACCGACCGCCAGTTGGCGCTGGCCGACCTGTTCAGGGCACTGGGCGGCGGCTGGCAGCGCTAACCTGCCCGCCCGCCACGAACGACAACGCCACGCATAAGCGTGGCGTTGTCGTTTACGTAGGCTCAGTACTTGCCAATGGCTTGAAGAACCCACCGCCGCAGCCGCAGCAATATTCACGGCACACAGGCCTGGGGCGCGCAGAAACGAAATACGGCCCCGGACTCCTCCCCCGCAAAACCCTTGGACGCTCCTGCAAAGGCCACTTTTCCGGGCGGCGAATAAACTCGCACCTCGCTGATTGCTACAGCGTCAATGGCGCAGCAAACGGCAGGACGCCGCACGTATGGCGACAGCAAGCCAAGGCGTGCACATCATCGAAGCCGTGGTGCCTGCCAAGCGGTTCCACGAACCGACTTCACCAAGTCCAGCCAGCGCCTGCGCATCGTTCAATGAGTGATGCCGTGGCACCAGCCTGCTCGTCCAACCCTCGCACGGAGAATGAATCCGCATGATCTGCAACAGATCGGCCCCGCTCACCATCAAGCCCGCGCCCCTGAACAACAGGCGCAGCACCCTGCCGCGCAGCGAAATCGCCGCCAGGCGCAACGAACCCTGCCAACACCAGGCGACCGCTGAGTACCAGGCCGCCCGCCTCGGCAAACTGCTCAAGAGCCAGCCGGGCCAGACGCAAACCGAGATAGCCAACAGGCTGCTGCAGGAACTGGTCGAGGCTTATCGCCTGGCCCTGCAAAAAGCCAGGGAGGGTTGATCCGTCACAGCGCGCTGAATAGATCATTGGCGTCGAGCAGGCGCCAGGCGATTTCTGGCCTTCTTTCCATGGCCCGGCGGATCGCCGCCGGAATGCTCTGCCGCGTTTTGCGGCACAACCCCGGATGCGCGTCGAAGCGCATATGGATGCCACGCATGCTGCGCACCTCGCCATACGCCGGCTCGATGTACAGGCGAATACCCAGCTGCTCGTACATGCGCTGCTGCATGCGCTCGAGATCATCCAGGCTCTGCAGGTTCTCCAGGCGTTCGAGCAGGCGCTGCTCCTCCTGACGGGTCAGCAGCAGGACGCGCGTGTCGGCACCCGGCCTGTCCAGCAGCTCGTCGCGCTGGCAGTCGCAGGCACCCGGTGGGCAGGGATTACGCAAGGGCAATGGTGAATTCATGGCCCTGATCATAGCCATAGCCATGCGCGCTGCCCATCCACGCCTATCGCCTGGCTTGTCAGGGCCGCAGACTCCGTTAAGCTCACGGCATTTTTCCCCCGATGCAAGGAATACCCCATGCTGCGCCTGTCCACGCTCGTCGCCGGCCTGCTGCTCTCGGCCAACGTCTTCGCCCTGTCCCTCTCCGACCTGAGCCAGCAGGACGCCAGCGGCGGCCTCAAGGATGCGCTGATCCAGGGTGCCCAGGTCGCCGTCAAGCAACTCGGCGCGCCGGGCGGTTTCAGCAATAACCCGGACGTGCGCATCGAGCTGCCGGGCAAACTCGGCAAGGCCGCCAAGACCATGAAGATGATGGGCATGGGCGCCCAGGTCGACCAGCTCGAAGCGAGCATGAACAAGGCCGCCGAAGCAGCCGTGCCGCAAGCACAGGCGCTGCTGGTCGACGCCGTTAAGAAGATGACCGTGGCCGATGCCAAGGCGATTCTCGGCGGCCCGCAGGATTCGGCCACGCAGTACCTGAACAAGAGCAGCCGCGAGCAGATCCGCGCCAAGTTCCTGCCCATCGTCAAGCAGGCCACCGACCAGGTGGGGCTGGCTCAGCAATACAACGCCTTCGCCGGCCAGGCCGCCAGCTTCGGTGTGGTCGATGCCAAGAGCAGCACGGTGGAAAGCTACGTCACCGAACAGGCCCTCGATGGCCTCTTCGAGATGATCGCCAAGCAGGAAGCCAATATCCGCCAGAACCCGGCCGCGGCTGCCACCGGCCTGGCGAAGAAGGTGTTTGGCGCGCTCTAAAACACTGGCCAGCAAGACACGACGCCCCGATCTGATCGGGGCGTTTTCGTCAGGGCAGGCAGAGCCTGTCGACCTGCGGTCTGGCGAAGAAGAAGCCCTGCATGTAGCGGATGCCCAGATCGAGCAGGGCATCGCGCTCCCCCGCGCTTTCGATGCCTTCGGCGATGATCCGGATGCCCAGGCGCTGGGCCACCAGCACGATACCGGCGACGATGGCCTGCCGTACCCGGTCCTGATCGATGCCGCGGGTCAGCGCCATATCCAGCTTGAGCACCTGGGGCTGGAATTCTGCCAACAGGTTGAGCCCTGAATAACCGGCGCCAAAATCATCGATGGCGGTGGTGAACCCCTGCCTCCCGTACTCGGCGAAGATCCGCTTGAGGTGTTCGGCATCATGGATCTGCTCGCCCTCGGCCACTTCGAACATCAGCCGCTCGTGGGGAAAGCCACAACGTCTGGCGGCCTCCAGCGTCGCACGAATGCAGGTTTCGGCTCGGTAAACCGCGTTCGGCAGGAAGTTGATGCTGAGCAGACAGTCGGGAAGTTCGAGCAGCCCCAGGCTCGTTGCCTGTTCGATGGCCTTGACCCGGCACGCCTGGTCGAACCGATAGCGGTTGCCGTCGTTGACCCAGCTCAGCACCTCGCCGGCCGACTCGCCCGCGACGCCACGCACCAGAGCCTCGTAGGCGAAGGGCTGTTGCGCCTGGACATCGACAATCAGCTGGAACGCCATGATGAAGTCGAAGCCGAGCGCATCGAGGTTGCGACATTCGTTACAGCCAAGCGCCTTGAAGGGTTGAGGAAAAATGCTGGGGCTGTCGCTGTTCATGGCAAATCCTGATCGGGGGGGGAAGACTACATGAAATCGAGGCCACAGACTGGCCGAGCCGGCGCTCCTTGACTGACGCAATACACCTGCTAGCACGCAGCGCATCGCGAATGTCACGACGAAACGACACTGCTAAAGACCACACGAAACCCGTTTCGTCGCAGTCCCGTGCAATCGAAACGACAGCCCACGGCAGCCTAACCAGGATCGACGCTTATCGACTTGCCCCTGCGGCGGGCGCTGGCCGCGCGCACAAATGAAAAACCCCGCCGGGCTTTTGGCCGGGCGGGGTTTTAGAAGGTGCCGTTACCGATCAGGCGCAGGCGGCTTGCATCTGGCGATGCGTGTCGATGAGGTGCTGCACCACGCCAGGATCGGCCAGCGTGGAGATATCGCCGAGGGAATCGTATTCGGCGGTGGCGATCTTGCGCAGGATGCGGCGCATGATCTTGCCCGAGCGGGTCTTCGGCAGGCCAGGCGCCCATTGGATCACGTCCGGCGTGGCTATCGGGCCAATCTCCTTGCGCACCCAGTTACGCAGTTCCTGACGCAGCTGCTCGGAAGATTCCTCGCCGGCGTTGAGGGTCACGTAGACGTAGATGCCCTGCCCCTTGATATCGTGCGGCACACCGACTACCGCGGCCTCGGCCACTTTCGGGTGGGCGACCATGGCGCTCTCGACCTCGGCAGTGCCCATGCGGTGGCCGGAAACGTTGAGCACGTCGTCGACGCGACCGGTAATCCACCAGTAGCCATCTTCGTCGCGACGCGCGCCGTCACCGGTGAAGTACATACCCTTGAAGGTCTTGAAGTAGGTATCGACGAAACGGTCATGGTCGCCATACAGGCTGCGCGCCTGGCCCGGCCAGGAATCGATGATCACCAGGTTGCCTTCGGCCGGCCCTTCGATGATGTTGCCCAGGTTGTCCACCAGCGCCGGCTGTACGCCGAAGAAAGGACGCGCGGCGGAACCCGGCTTCATTGGGTGAGCGCCCGGCAGCGGAGTCATCAGGCAGGCACCGGTTTCTGTCTGCCACCAGGTGTCGACGATCGGGCAACGGCTCTGGCCGACGTTCTCGTAGTACCACTGCCAGGCTTCCGGGTTGATCGGCTCGCCGACCGAACCGAGCAGGCGCAGGCTGGAGCCATCGGCGCCGTCGACCGCGGCCTTGCCCTCGGCCATCATGGCGCGGATGGCGGTCGGAGCGGTGTAGAGGATGTTGACCTTGTGCTTGTCGATGATCTTCGCTACGCGGGTGACGTCCGGGTAGTTCGGCACCCCTTCGAACATCACGGTGGTGGCGCCGTTGGCCAGCGGCCCGTAGATCAGGTAGGTGTGGCCGGTGACCCAGCCGATGTCGGCGGTGCACCAGAAGACTTCGCCCGGGCGGTAGTCGAATACGCGCTCATGGGTCAGCGACGCGTAGGTCAGGTAGCCGCCGGTGGTGTGCAGCACGCCTTTCGGCTTGCCGGTGGAACCGGAGGTGTAGAGGATGAACAGCGCTTCCTCGGCGCCCATTTCCTTCGGCGCGCAGACACTGCCGGCCACCTTCATCAGGTCTTCGTACCAGATGTCGCGGTGCTGGTTCCACTTGATCTGGCCGCCAGTGCGGTTGACCACGATGATCTTCTGCACGCTGTTGGTTTCAGGGTTGGTCAGCGCATCGTCGACGTTGGCCTTCAGCGGCACCTTCTTGCCACCACGCACGCCTTCGTCGGCAGTGATCACCACCTTGGACTTGCAGTCGATGATGCGACCGGCCAGCGCCTCCGGAGAGAAGCCGCCGAACACCACCGAGTGGATGGCGCCGATGCGGGCGCAGGCCAGCATGGCCACTGCCGCTTCGGGAATCATCGGCATGTAGATGGTCACCACGTCGCCGCGGTGAATGTCCTGACCGCGCAGGGCGTTGGCGAGCTTGCACACCTGCTCGTGCAGCTCGCGGTAGGTGATTTCCTTGTGCTCGGACGGATCGTCGCCTTCCCAGATGATCGCGACCTGATCACCACGCTCTTCCAGGTGACGGTCGAGGCAGTTGTAGGAGACGTTTAGGGTGCCATCGGCGTACCACTTGATGTCGACGTGATGGTCGTCGAAGGAGGTCTGCTTGACCTTGGTGTAGGGCTTGATCCAGTCGATCCGCTTGCCCTGCTCGCGCCAGAAACCCTCGGGGTTGACCACCGACTGTTGGTACATGGCCTTGTAGGTGGCCTCGTCGGTGAGGGTCCGAGCGGCCACCTCGGGACGCACAGGGTAAAGAGACGCAGCACTCATGGAATCACCTCGGCGGGTAGTTGTTTTTGTATGGTGCCTTTTGTATCCCCCGACCCTTCGTGAGGCCATTCGACCATGGTCTTACCGCTCTAAGACCATGGTCTTGAACCAGTTTCCGGCACATGCCCAGCCAAATCGGCAGCGCCAGGGATATGTCGCGGCGCATGGACAAAAAAAGCCCGGCACAAGGCCGGGCGCAGAGGTAGACGCGGGATCGACGGTTGCCCTAGCTCATGCCCAGCCAGTTCGGCAGGGCCATGGACACGGCCGGGATGTAGGTGATCACCATCAGGAAGCTGATCAGCATCATCAGCCACGGCAAGGCGGCTTTGATCACCGAGGTCAGCGGCATGCCGGTCACCGCCGAGGTGA
>NZ_CALNWT010000015.1:0-22345 GCF_940789645.1 Pseudomonas sp. Marseille-Q0931
AATACTGCTTGGGTTTTGAGAAAACCCTAAACCTGGCTCAGCAATCGCAAATCTCTCTATTACTAAAGAGGTAACTCTCGAATTAACGAGTGTTGCTTTGTGATGCTGATAATCAGTTGACTATCAGCCTTACCTCACAAGCACCCACACGAATTGCTTGATTCAGTTGTTAAAGAACAGTTGGTTAAGCTTTTCGTCTCAACCGAGTCCGCGCATTCTACAGCAGCCTTTCTATCTGTCAAGCTGTTTTTCGAATTTGTTTCCGGAGAAACTTCTTTCTACTCAACCACTTGCGCTTTCGATCAGAAATTCTTCTCTCCAGCGGGAGGCGCATTCTACAGCGTTCAAAACCGCTGTCAACACCTCTTTTCTACCGCTTTCGATCCATTCGACCGAACCACCAACAGGATCAAACCACCACCCCGTCGACCGGCGCGCATTCTACACGCCAGATCCAGCTTTGCAAGCCCTTCATTCAACTTAACTTATTGATTAACAAGAAGTTTTTGAAGCGCTTCATCGCTGAAGTGGCGCGCATTCTACATCCAGCAGAATGCGCGTCAAGCTTTAATTGCAGTTTTATTACTCAGCTTTGAGCGTAATACGCGCAAAGGCCTTCTTGCCGGCCTGGCAGACATGCGTCGAGCCAACCTTGAACAGGAAAGCGCGATCGACCACCTCGCCATCAACACGCACGCCACCCGAACCCAGCAGATCGCGAGCCACGGCAGCATTCTTAACCAGGCCTGCCTTATTAAGGACGGACGAGATCGGCATATCTTCAACCGAAGCCAGCTCGACCTCAGGTAAATCCTCCGGCAGCTCACCATCCTTCATACGATTGCCGGCAGAGCGGTGCGCATTGGCCGCAGCCTCCTCGCCATGAAAACGCGCAACCAGCTCTTCAGCCAGCTTGATCTTGATGTCGCGCGGGTTCGCTCCCTGCTCGACGTCACACTTGAACTGCTCGATCTCCTCCATGGAGCGGAAGCTGAGCAATTCGAAGTAGCGCCACATCAGCGCGTCAGGCATGGACACCAGCTTGTTGTACATCACCCCCGGCGCCTCCTGGATACCAACGTAGTTACCCAGGGATTTGGACATCTTCTTCACGCCATCGAGACCTTCCAGCAACGGCATGGTGACGATGCACTGCGACTCCTGGCCATAAGCGCGCTGCAGCTCGCGCCCCATCAGCAGGTTGAATTTCTGATCGGTACCGCCCAGCTCGACGTCGGCCTTGAGCGCCACGGAGTCGTAGCCCTGCACCAAGGGGTAGAGGAACTCATGGATGGCGATCGGCTGATTGCTGGTGTAACGCTTGTCGAAGTCATCGCGCTCGAGCATCCGCGCTACGGTGTACTGCGAAGCCAGACGAATGAAGTCGGCCGGCTTGAGCTGGTCCATCCAGGTCGAGTTGAAGGCGACCTCGGTCTTGGCCGGATCGAGAATCTTGAAGACCTGCTGCTTGTATGTCTCGGCGTTATCCAGCACCTGCTCACGAGTCAGCGGCGGACGCGTAGCGCTCTTGCCGCTGGGGTCGCCGATCATCCCGGTGAAGTCGCCGATCAGAAAGACCACCTGATGACCGAGCTCCTGGAACTGACGCAGCTTATTAATAAGGACGGTATGGCCGAGATGCAGATCCGGCGCGGTAGGATCGAAACCCGCCTTGATCCGCAGCGGCTGACCACGCTTGAGCTTTTCGACCAGCTCAGCCTCAACCAGAACCTCTTCCGCACCGCGCTTGATCAGCGCCAGCTGCTCTTCAACCGACTTCATAAAATGACTCACAGTGACCGTATTCAAAAGGGAACCAACCATACAAGAACGCTGACAAATCACAAGTTTTGCTCAGCGTAAGGCAGACCATGCGTCGATCATCATCTGCAGGGTTGCCTCCTGGCGGTTTTGGTTATATTTTATACAGTTAGTGCATATTCATCATGCTCTTCTTTTAATCTTCATCTTTTTCACTTCAAAAGCAGCCCTATGACCTCTACATCTAAAGCGCCGCCACTCTATCCAAAAACCCATATTCTGGCGGCGAGCGGCGTAGCTGCGCTGCTGAGCCTGTCTCTGCTGGTGTTTCCTTCGCGTGAAGTCGAAGCGCAGAAAACCTTCCTCGACCTGGATCTGGGCAACGACGCCGAGATGGTGCTGCAAGAGAAGGATGATCTTCGAGCGGGATTGCCCGTGCCTGGTGCCGCCTCGCCATTCGCCGAGATCGAGCAGAGCACCGACACCGCCGAGAACAGCGCAGAAGACGCTGATCAAGACCTCCCAGAAACCGCCGCCGACACCACTCCTCCCTCCGACCCCAACCATCACAGCATCACGGTCAGCAATGGCGATACGCTTTCTACCGTATTCGCCAAGGTCGGCCTGAACGCCAACGACCTGCATGAAGCCCTCAATAGCAGCAAGGACGCCAAGCAGTTCAGTCGCCTCAAAGTAGGCCAGGTGCTGGAGTTCGAACTGAACGAAGAAGGCAAGCTGAAGAACCTGCAGAGCAAGCTCAGTGACCTGGAAACCATTCGCCTCAGCCGTACCGACAAGGGTTTCGACTTCCAGAGCGAACAGATCAAGCCGGAAGTAGTGACCGCCTACAGTCGTGGCGTGATCAACAGTTCGCTGTTCCTCTCCGCCAAGCGCGCCGGTCTATCCCACAGCCTGACCATGGACCTGGCCAACGTATTCGGCTACGACATCGACTTCGCCATGGATATTCGTGAAGGCGACGAGTTCGAAGTGGTCTACGAAGAGAAGGTCGTGAACGGCAAGCGTGTCGGCACCGGCAATATTCTCTCGGCGCGCTTCACCAACCGCGGCAAGACCTATACCGCCGTGCGTTACACCAGCAAGCAAGGCACCACCAGCTACTACAGCGCCAACGGCGAAAGCATGCGCAAGGCGTTCATCCGTACTCCGGTGGACTTCGCTCGCATCAGCTCGCGTTTCTCCACCGGCCGCAAGCATCCGATCCTGAACAAGATCCGCGCGCACAAAGGCGTCGACTATGCCGCGCCACGTGGCACGCCGATCAAGGCAGCGGGTGACGGTCGTGTAACGCTGGCGGGCCGTAACGGTGGTTACGGCAATACCGTGATCATTCAGCACGGCCAGCGCTACCGCACCCTCTACGCGCATATGCAGGGCTTCGCCAAGGGCATTCGCAACGGTTCGAACGTCAAGCAAGGCCAGATCATCGGCTACATCGGCACCACCGGTCTTTCCACTGGCCCTCATCTGCACTATGAGTTCCAGGTCAACGGCGTACACGTCGACCCGCTCAGCCAGAAGCTGCCGATGGCAGACCCCATTGCAGCCAGCGAGAAGCAGCGCTTCATGCAACTGAGCAAACCGCTGATGGCACGCATGGACCAGGAAAAGGCCACCATGCTGGCCGCTAACCAGCAATAATCCGTGCCCCTCTATATAGGCGTGATGTCCGGCACCAGCCTTGACGGACTGGACATCGCGCTGATCAATCAGGATCAGCGCCCCCATCTTCTCGCCACGCTCTACCGCCCCATGCCAGATCGACTGCGCAGCGACCTCTTGGCGCTGTGCACTTCGGGCAATGATGAGCTGGCACGCGCCGCCGTGGCCGAACAGCATTGGGTCGAACTGGCCGCCGGAGCGATCAACGACCTCCTGCAGCAACAGGGTCTAAGCGCGCAACAGATTCGCGCCATCGGCAGCCATGGCCAGACCGTGCGCCATGAACCGGCGCGCGGTTTCACCATTCAGATCGGCAACCCGGCGCTACTGGCCGAACTCACCGGTATTTGCGTGGTGGGCGACTTTCGTCGTCGCGATGTGGCTGCCGGTGGGCAAGGCGCCCCTCTGGTTCCGGCCTTCCATCATGACCTCTTCGGCCATGACCAACGGCATGTGGCCGTACTCAATGTCGGCGGCTTCAGCAACCTCAGCCTGCTCTCACCCGGCCAGGACGTACTAGGCTTCGACAGCGGCCCGGGCAACGTTTTGCTCGATGCCTGGATTCAACATTGTCGAGGCCTTGCCTATGACCGTGATGGCGCCTGGGCGGCCAGCGGTAGCGTTCACAACGAGCTGCTGGCGCGCCTGCTGAGCGATCCCTTCTTCGCCACCCAAGGCCCGAAGAGCACCGGTCGCGAGCTGTTCAATCTCGACTGGCTGCTTGGCCATCTGCAAGTCCTGCCACCGCTGGCCAGCGAGGACGTTCAGGCAACCCTGGTGGAGCTAACCGCGCGTAGCATCGTCAGCGCCTTGCGTAGCGCGCAGGCTCGAACGGATGCGTTGCTGGTATGCGGCGGCGGTGCCCACAATGCTTGTCTGATGAAGCGCTTGAGCGAAATGCTGGCTGGAACCGAGGTAAGCAGCACCGCTAGCGAAGGCGTGGACCCGGACTGGGTCGAAGCCATGGCGTTCGCCTGGCTGGCCCATTGCACCCTGGAAGGCATTCCAGGCAATCGCCCGAGCGTCACCGGGGCGAAGGGCCTGCGCGTGCTTGGCGCCATCTATCCGGCCTGAAAACGAAAACGCCGCGCATCGAGCGCGGCGTCCGTCATCCGGCGAAGACTTCAGATCGAAAAGGACGAACCGCAACCACAGGTGGTGGTGGCATTGGGGTTCTTGATCACGAAACGCGAACCTTCCAGCCCTTCCTGATAGTCGACCTCGGACCCCGCCAGATACTGGAAGCTCATGGCATCGACTATCAGGCTCACGCCCTCACGCTCGACGATGGTGTCGTCTTCGGCCACATCCTCATCGAAGGTGAAACCGTACTGAAAGCCCGAGCAACCACCGCCCGTGACGAACACACGCAGCTTCAGGCGCGGATTGCCTTCTTCATCGACCAGATTCTTCACCTTGCTGGCCGCGCCCTGGGTGAAGTGCAAGGGGGCAGGGGTGAAGGTTTCGACGCTCATGCTATAACTCCCGGCGCCATGCGCCCTACTGCGTTAGCAGGTTGTTGAACGACCTGCGTTGCCTGACCATCATTAACGACAGCCTGCTGGGCAGGCATTATCCGCTTGCCCTACAAAATTGGTCAACTATTGCTCGACTTCCAGCGATGCCGGAAGCTCAAGTGGACGCTCGCCGTCCTTGAGGTGGCACAAGCGCCCTTCGATCTGCGCGCCCATGGCCATTTCCATCAGGCCATACTGCAGGTTGCCACGCACTCGAGAACGGGCGCCCAATTCCAGATGACCACTGGCGAAGACATCCCCGTCGACCTCCCCGTCAATCACGATATGGGGTGCACGTATCTCACCTTCAACCACGCCACCGACGCTGACGCGTACCAGCCCTTCGGTAGCCAGCAGGTTACCGGTGACCCGACCATCCACCTGTACCGCGCCCTGAAAGCGCATGTCACCCATTAGCTCGGCGCCAGCGGCAATCAGGCTGGTCTTGCCGCTGAAGCGCTGCAGGTCGGGTTTGGTCTTGTCTTTACTCCACATGGGGGATTGTTGCTCCTGATTTTATCCATTCGAATGTACGGCTCAGCGGCTTGTCACCTTCGACCTCCGCCTGAACCTTGACCTGACGCGGCTCGAAGCCCTCAGGCAGCTGTAATTCGCCGAAGCGCCCGGCCTCGGGGAACGACTGAAAGTGCTTGAAGGAGAACGGGATGCTGCTCTCGCTCACCTCGTCCGACAGCGTCGCCAGGTCCAGGGTAGCCGGCTTGCCCTTCTGCTGGCCCTCGATCGTGATACGCATACGCCCCTGTAAGGCCTCGTCACTGGCACCAACCCGGCTCATCAGCAGCTTGTAGCGAAATCGCCGCGGCTGCTCCGTGGCTTGCAGCTCGAAAGCGCGAATGCGCATGCCCTCGCGACGACTGGCGGGGGCGAGGACGCCCTTGTAGAAGGCCAGGTCCTGTTGCTGTTTGAAGATCTGCTCTTCCAGCAGCTTGATCGTCCGCCGATTCTGCTCCATGGCCTGCTGCGTAACTTTGTCACTGCTGCCGACCACGGCCAGGCGCTGGCGTAACAGCTCCAGTTCCTGATCCTGCTCGGCAACACGAGTCAGCAGCGCTTGCGTGTCCTCGGACGTTTGCTGAGGCTGCGCCTGCGGCCAATACCAGCCCAGGGCAAAGGCCGCCGGTATGGCGAACACCAGCAAAAGCAGTAACCAGCGGCGCCTGCGCTCTCGCCGTGGATCGCTGACGCGGACTTCCCAGCCCGGTTTCACGGCAACAGGGCCGCGTGCGACAGACCCAGACGCTCGTCGAGACCAAAGAGGATGTTCATGTTCTGTACCGCCTGACCGGAAGCACCCTTGACCAGGTTGTCGATTACCGACAGCACCACCACCAGGTCGCCGCCCTGAGGACGGTGCACGGCAATCCGGCATACGTTGCCGCCGCGCACGCTGCGGGTTTCCGGGTGGCTGCCAGCGGGCATCACGTCGACGAAGGGTTCGCCGGCGTAGCGCTTCTCGAACAGCGCCTGGAGATCGACCGAAGTATCGGCCACGCGCGCATACAAAGTCGCGTGGATGCCACGAATCATCGGCGTGAGGTGCGGAACGAAGGTCAGGCCGACGTCGCTACCGGCGGCCTGGCGCAGCCCCTGACGAATTTCCGGGAGATGACGGTGGCCCTTCACCGAGTAGGCCTTCATGCTCTCGCCTGCCTCGCAGAACAGCGAGCCGACACTGGCACCACGGCCGGCGCCACTGACGCCGCTCTTGCAGTCGGCGATCAGGCTGCTTGCATCGGCCAAGCCGGCTTCCAGCAACGGGATCAGGCCGAGCTGGGTTGCGGTCGGATAGCAGCCGGGGACGGCGATCAGGCGCGCGGTCTTGATCGCTTCGCGGTTGACTTCAGGCAGACCGTACACGGCCTCGCTCAGCAATTCGGGAGCGCCGTGCGGCTGGCCGTACCACTTGGCCCACTCCTCGGCGTCCTGCAGGCGGAAGTCCGCGGACAGATCGATCACGCGCGTGCCTGCGGCTAGCAGCTCGCCTGCCAGCGCGTGGGCCACGCCGTGCGGGGTGGCGAAGAACACCACGTCACAGGCGCCCAGCGTGGCGACGTCCGGCACGCTGAAGGCCAGATCCGGATAATGGCCGCGCAGGTTAGGGTACATTTCGTCGACGCGCAGGCCAGCCTCGGAACGGGAAGTGATCACGGTCACCTCTGCCTGCGGGTGTTGCGCCAGCAGACGCAGCAGTTCGACACCGGTGTAGCCCGTGCCGCCGACGATACCGACCTTGATCATCACATGCCCCTTTGCAAAAGCCATTGGAAAGCTGCCGATGATAAAGCCGCATCGGCCAAGCTCCAACCGCGGAGGTGACGCAGGCCGTCGACTGACTCTACTATCGAGACCATTTTTCAGCGCAAGAGGCGAAAATGCTCTATCTCTGGCTCAAGGCTCTGCACATCATCGCCATGGTCTGCTGGTTCGCCGGCCTGTTCTATCTGCCACGTCTGTTCGTCTACCACGCCATGAGCGACGACGCTGCCAGTCACGAACGGTTCTGCATCATGGAGCGCAAGCTGTATCGCGGCATCATGATGCCGTCGATGATCGCCACCCTCGGTCTGGGGATCTGGCTGCTCAGCCTCAACTCGGCGTACTACTTCACGCAAGGCTGGATGCACGCCAAGCTCACGCTGGTCGTTGCCCTGGTGATCTATCACCACCTCTGCGGGGCTCAGCTCAAGCGCTTCGCCCGCGGCGAGAACAGCCGCAGTCACGTGTTCTATCGTTGGTTCAATGAAGCACCGGTGCTGGCCCTGCTGGGGATCGTCATCCTGGTCGTCGTCCGCCCCTTCTGAGGAGTTCGCCATGTCTCTGCCCGCCCTGCTCGAACAACGTCTGCGCCTGCCGCTGGTGGCTGCGCCGATGTTTCTGGTATCCAACCCGGCCCTGGTCAGTGCCTGCTGCAACAGCGGCATCGTCGGCAGCTTTCCGGCGCTGAACCAGCGTGAGAGCGCCGGTTTCGCCGCCTGGCTCGACGAGATCGAGGCCAGCCTCTCGGCGAACGCCGCGCCCTTCGCCGTCAACCTGATCGTGCATAACAGCAATCCGCGTCTGCAGGCGGATCTGGCCATCTGCGTCGAACGACACGTGCCCATCGTCATCACTAGCCTGGGCGCGGTGAAGGAAGTGGTCGATGCCGTGCACAGCTACGGTGGCCTGGTGTTCCATGACGTGACCACCCGCCGTCATGCGCAAAAGGCCGCCGAGGCCGGTGTGGACGGGTTGATCGCCGTGGCAGCCGGCGCTGGCGGCCACGCCGGCACCTGGAGTCCTTTCGCGCTGTTGGCAGAGATTCGTCAGTTCTTCGACAAGACCGTGCTGCTGTCCGGCTGCCTCAATCACGGCCATGAAATTCTCGCCGCCCAACTGCTCGGCGCCGATCTGGCCTACATGGGCACCCGCTTCATCGCCACCACCGAGAACAACGCCTCGGCCGACTACAAGCAAATGATCCTTGGCGCGCAGGCCGCCGATATCATCCACACGCCCGCCGTGTCGGGCGTACCGGCCAGTTTCATGCGCCAGAGTCTGGAGCAGGCCGGCTACGACCTTAAACAGCTGCAGAACAAGGGCGACGTCAACTACGGCGAGAAGCTCAAACCGATGGATGAAGAAGCCAAGGCCTGGAAAACCGTATGGTCGGCTGGCCAGGGCGTCGGCGGTATCGACGATCTGCCCTCGGTGCAGGACCTGGTCGCACGGCTCGATAGCGAATACCGCGCCGCACTGACACGCAGCCAGCAGCTGGGGCAACGCTGGCCGCGATGAGGCGTCGCCACCTGCTGGGGCTGGGCGCGCTTGGACTACTCGGCGGTTGGGCGCTGCGCCCGACTGATCGTGGTCGCGCGCATGATGCCTACTTCGCAGAACTCAACCGGCAATTGCAACGTGATGGCGAGGGCGTGCCCACGCTGCTGCTCGACCTCGACCGGCTCGACGCCAATGCCGACCTGCTGGCGGCACGCCTAGCGGGGCGCCTCCAGTTGCGCCTGGTGGCCAAGTCGCTGGCCAGCACCGGCCTGCTGGAATATCTGGCCAAGCGTCTGAACACCCAGCGTTTCATGGTGTTTCATCAGCCGCAGCTCAATCACCTGGCTAGAAGTTTCCCACAGGCCGATCTACTGCTGGGCAAACCCATGCCGGTTGCTGCCGCGCTGAACTTCTATCGCCAGCTGCCGCACCACCTGGATTTCGCTCCCGACCGCCAAGTGACCTGGCTGATAGACAGCGAGCAACGCCTGCTGCAATACGCGGAGCTAGCCAAGGCGCTGGGTCGGCCGCTGCGCATCGCACTGGAAATCGACATCGGCCTCGAGCGCGGCGGCTTCGCCACGCCAGAAATTCTGACTCAGGCCATGCAGCAACTTCGCCAACTGCCGGCGCTGCAACTGCAAGGGTTCATGGGTTATGACGCGCATGTCGCCCACAGCCCTCCCTGGCAGGGCCAGAGCGAGGCGTTCGACCGGGCCAATGCGCGCTATCGCCTGCTCATCGCCAGCGCCCAGGCATTCACCGAGCCATGGCCGACCGAACCGCTACTGAATGGCGGTGGCAGCCTGACCTACCTGCTGCACAGCCAGCAGCAGAGCCCGCTCAACGAGGTCGCCGTCGGCTCGGCCCTGCTCAAACCTGCAGAGTTCGATACAGCGCTGCTGGAGGATCATCAGCCAGCGCTGTGGATCGCCAGCCCAGTGCTCAAGGCGCTGGGCGGTGCCCTGCCCTATATGCAGACGCTGCAACCGCTGATCGCAGCCTGGAACCCCAACCGCCAGCACGCCTATTACCTCTACGGCGGTCGCTGGCCAGCGCGGCCCGTTTCACCAGCAGGGCTCGACTACGACGAGCTGTACGGACGCAGCGCCAATCAGGAACGCCTGATCGGCAGCGCCGCCACGCAGCTGACGAGCCAGGACTGGGTTTTTCTGCGCCCCGCGCTCAGCGAAGGCTTGCTGGATGATTTCGGCGAAATACGTCTACTACGCCGCGGCCAACTGGTCGGCCGCTGGAGCACAATAGGCAACGCCTGAAATTCTTCGACTGTGGTACTTCAGGCCGCTTGTATATTGGCCTCACGGCACTCTAGGCTTATGCCTCGTTTGCTGCTGAACGGCCACTTCGCTCACCTCACTTCCCGCCGACAAGGAAGCTCGCATGAACCCACCGCGCTACAAGATAGTGTTCGACGGCCAACTGATGCCCGAGGCCTCGTTGGAAATGGTCAAGGAAAACCTGGCTCGCCTGTTCAAGAGCGATCCAGCGCGCATCGACAGCCTGTTCAGCGGGGCGCCGGTAGCACTCAAGCGCGACTTGGGCGAGAACGAGGCAGAGCAGTACCTGAGCGCCCTGCAGAAGGCCGGGGCCAATGTGCGCAAGGAGCTGGACCAGGCAGCCAGCCTCAGCCTGGTGCCGACCGAGGCCGAAACCGTGCAGGCCGAGCAAGCCGCAACGCCGACCATGACCTGCCCGAAATGCGGCCATGAACAGGCCAAGGCCACCGAGTGCTCCGCCTGCGGCATCATCATCGAAAAGTATCTCGCCCGTCAGGCGCAACTGGCCGAGGCGGCACCGGCGCCAGCTGCCGCACCAGTTGCGGCTGCCGCATCGCCGTACGCACCGCCGCAGGCAAATGTCGCCGAGCAACTGCCGCAGCACTCGGAGCTGAAGGTATTCAGCGTCAACGGCCGGATCGGCCGCGTGCGTTACCTGGGCTGGACCATGGCCATGCTGCTGTGCATGCTGCCGATGCTCTTGCTGTTCGCAGGTGCCTCAGCGATTTCCAGCGTTCTGGGCACCCTGATCATGGGCGTCGGGGTGATCGCCATGATCGTCATCGGCGTGTTCATCGGCGTCCAGCGCCTGCACGACATGGGCTGGTCCGGCTGGCTGTGGCTGCTCAATTTCGTCCCCGTCGTCGGTAGCGTGTTCGCACTGCTGATGCTGATCATTCCCGGCACCCAGGGCGCCAACCGCTACGGCCCGCCGCCACCGCCGAACAGCACCGGGGTGAAGATCCTGGCCTGGCTGTTCCTGCTGGTACCGTTGACCGGCATCGTCGCCGCCATCGTCCTGCCGCAGTACCAGAGCTATGTCGAGCGTGCCGCCGAGTATCAGGAGCAATAAACCCTCGACCATGCGCAGCTATGCATTGATCACCGGCGCGTCCAGCGGCATCGGCCTGGCCCTGGCCGAAGCCCTGGCGCGCCGGGGCCGCAACCTGATCCTGGTGGCGCGCAGGCGCGATGCTTTGGAGAGCATCGCCTGCGAGCTGGCGCAGCGCTTCGGCGTCGAGGTGCTGTTTCGCCTTTGCGATCTGAGCGAGCCGCTGCAGCTGTCCGGCCTGCTGCTGGAACTGGAAGAGGGCCAATGGCAGATCGATCTGCTGGTGAACAACGCCGGCCTGGGCTGTGCCGGCCCCTTCCTCGAACAGGACTGGAGCCGCGAGCAGGAGCAGGTGGAGGTCAACATGCTGGCCTTGACCCGCCTGTGTCATGCACTTGGCCAGCGCATGGTCGAGCACGGCGGCGGGCAGATTCTCAACGTAGCCTCGGTGGCCGCCTTTCAGCCGGGCCCCTGGATGAGCAGCTACTACGCCAGCAAGGCCTATGTGCTGCATTTTTCCGAAGGTTTGCGCGAGGAGCTAGAAGGCCGTGGCGTAAGGGTGTCGGTACTCTGCCCCGGCCCGACGCACAGCGCCTTCTTCCGCACGGCGCAGATGGACGTCACGCGCCTGGCAGGCAGCAAGCTGATGATGAGCGCCGAAGAAGTGGCGCTGATCACCGTGCGCGCGCTGGAAAAGAACCGCGCCGTCATCATTCCCGGTTGGCGCAACCGTCTACTGGCACTGAGCCCACGCCTGGGGCCACGCTGGCTGGTACGTAAACTCAGTGGTCGCCTGACCCGCTCCTTCATCGGGGCCTGATCAACCAGCGTTGACCGTCCGCCCATCGGCCCATGCGCGCAACGCTGCCAGACGCTCGGCCATCACCACCGACAACGGTGCGGTGCTTTGCAGCGCGCGCAGCAGCAACTGCTGATCGACCGCCTGTTGCTGCGCCTGCCCGGCGTAAAGCGCGCTGACCACGGCCTGCTCGATCTCGGCCCCGGTGTAACCCTCGCTGGCCGCGGCCAGCTCTGCCAGGTCGAAACTCGCCGACTCCAGTTCGCGACGCTGCAGGTGGATACGGAAGATATCGGCACGCACCTCGGCACTGGGCAGGTCGACGAAGAACAGCTCGTCGAAACGCCCCTTGCGCACCAGCTCAGGCGGCAGTCGGTCGATGGCATTGGCCGTGGCGACGACGAACACCGGCGCCTTGCGCTCGGCCATCCAGGTCAGCAGGGTGCCGAGCACCCGTTGGCTCACGCCGCCGTCATGGTCGCCACTGGCCAGGCCCTTCTCCACTTCGTCCATCCACAACACGCATGGCGCCATCTGTTCAGCCAGGCGCAGCGCCTCGCGCAGGTTGCGCTCGGTCTCGCCGAAGAACTTGTTGTACAGGCAGGCAAAATCCAGGCGCAGCAGCGGCAGCCCCCAGAGCCCGGCAACGGCTTTGGCGGCCAGGCTCTTGCCGCCGCCCTGCACGCCGACCAGCATCACGCCTTTCGGCGCATCGATCTGCTTGCCCTCGAGGAAGCCGGCCTGCCGCTCGCCCAGCCAGCGCTTGAGGTTGATCAGCCCGCCGACTTCGGCGAAGCGCGCAGTGTCGTACTCGAAGCTGAGCACGCCCTCCAGATCCAGTAACTGGAACTTGGTCTTGTTCAACTCGGGGATGTCTTCCTGGGTAATCGCCCCGTCGTCGCAAATTACGTTGCGCGCCAGCGCCCGCGCCTCGGCATGGCTGAGGCCACGCAGGTTCTTGACCACCTGCTGCAGGGTACGGTTGTCGGTGCGTACCCGCGCGCCGCGATTGCCTTCGCTCCAGCGCGCCGCCTCGTCGCGCACGATGCTCAGCAGTTCGTCCTCCGACGGCAAGGCGAGGCTGAAGCGCGCCGCGTAGCGCTGCACCTCGGCCGGCAGTTTTAGCGCATGCGACACCAACACCAGCGTCGGCTTGTGCGCCGCCTCACTCATGGCGATTTCCTTGAGCAGGCGCACCAGCCGCGGGTTGTCATCGAGAAATGGATGCAGATCGCACATAACGTAGAGGTTCGGCTGCGGGTCGGCCTTGATCATGCGCAGCGCCGCTTCCGGCTCCAGGGTCGGCGACTCGTCCACCGGCGCGCCGCCGAAGCCCAGGCGCTGCAGGCCCTCCGTCACCGACCAGGTGTGCAGACCGAGGCCACGCTTGACCGCCAGGCCGGTCAGGGTTTCCAGCACACGCGTCTCGTCCCAGGACTCGATCACCACCAGCTTGACCTTGGAATCCAGCACCAGCCCAAGATCATGAATATCGTTCTTCAACACCCGCTCCTTGTGAAGTTTGGCCAGTCAGGCAAGCAGGGTTACCATCCGCGGTTTCGCAGCATGGGAGCTCACAGCATGGACCGTCTCAACAGGCAGATCGTCGCCGCAGGCCTCGCGCCGTGCAAGTACTGAAAGCGCGTTGCGTCACAGTCGCCGTATCCATTGCCTGGGCCGCAAGCCTGACGCTGCTGTTTAGCCCGCCAGCCGCAGCAGCGGAGATCATGAGCGACCCTTTGCCCAGCGGTGGCCAAGGCCCGGAAATGGTCGTGATTCCGGCCGGCACGTTGCGCATGGGCGATGCCAGCGGTCGCGGCAACGACAACGAACGCCCGCAACGGACCATCGCCTTCGATCAACCCTTCGCCATGGGCCGCTACGAAGTCACCTTCGCCGACTGGCAGAAATACGCCGACGCCAACGAGCTGCCCATGCCCGATAACGAAGGTTGGGGCCTTTCCGCGCAGCGCCCGGTGATCAACGTGTCCTGGCGTGACGCTCACGCCTATGCCCAGTGGCTGTCACGCGAGACGGGCGCGCGCTACCGCCTGCCGACCGAAGCTGAATGGGAGTATGCGGCGCGCGGCGGCAGCCAGAGCTACTACTGGTGGGGTGACGAGCTCGACAGTGACGAACAGGCACCGCGTGCCCATTGCCGCGGCTGCGCCAGTTCGCGCCTGCTGCGCAACAAGACGGCCGCCGTCGGCCGGTTTCCGGCCAATGGCTTCGGCCTGCACGACACCGCAGGCAATGTCTGGGAATGGACGGCCTCAAACTACACCCAACACTTCGACGGCAGCGAAACGCAGAGCGCCGGGCTGCTCGACAATAGTCCGCGAGTCGTTCGCGGTGGCGCCTGGAACAGCGGCCCGACCTATCTGCGCAGTAGCCTGCGCGACCTCAAGCAGCCACATCATCGCGACTATGCGCTGGGGTTTCGCGTGCTGCGCGAGCTGCCTTGAGAACCGTACCCCGGCTCTCGGCACGGACGATCTGGCGACTTTGCAGTAGACTAGCCGGGTAGTTTCCTCTGGAGGTGCCTCATGGCCAGCGAACGCCAGTATTCCCCCGTCGACCGTCTGCTGCTGCAAGCCGATGCCGCGCTGCGCACGCTGCTGCCATTTAGCGGCGCTTCGGGTCGCCCCTCGCCCGCCATCGTGCAGAACGACACGGAGCTGAGCAGCGAGGAGTCGCGCCATGTCGCCGGCCTAATGCGCATCAACCACACCGGTGAGGTCTGCGCGCAGGCGCTCTACCAGGGCCAGGCGCTGACTGCCAAGCTGCCGGAAGTGCGCAGCGCCATGGAGCATGCGGCCGACGAGGAAGTCGACCACCTGGCCTGGTGCGAACAACGGATTCGCGAGCTGGGTAGCCACCCGAGCGTGCTCAATCCGCTGTTCTACGGCCTGTCCTTCGGTGTAGGTGCGGTAGCCGGGCTGGTCAGTGATCGCGTCAGCCTGGGGTTCGTCGCCGCCACCGAAGACCAGGTATGCAAGCACCTGGATGAGCACCTGGAGCAACTGCCCGAGCACGACGCCAAATCACGCGCCATCCTCGAGCAGATGCGTGTCGATGAGCAGCAGCACGCCAACAGCGCGCTGGCAGCCGGCGGCGTACGCTTCCCGGCGCCGATCAAATTCGGCATGACCCTACTGTCGAAGGTCATGACCAAGTCTACCTACAGGGTCTAATGAGCAGGGCGAGCTGCCCTGCTCCCGCCTGAAGTTGTGGCTTGCAGCTTGAAGCGGCTTTTTCAGCCCAGCTCAACGATTTCGTAGTCGTGGCTGATATCCACGCCGGCACGGCCCAGCATGATCGAGGCCGAGCAGTACTTCTCTGCCGACAGCTCCACCGCCCGCTTGACCTGGGCCTCTTTCAGCCCACGGCCCTTGACCACGAAGTGCAGGTGGATCTTGGTGAACACCTTGGGCTCCTCGCCTGCACGCTCGGCATCGAGAAAGACCTCGCAGCTTTCCACGGGCTGGCGCCCCTTGCGCAGGATGCTGACCACATCGAAGTTGCTGCAGCCCCCGAGGCCGATCAGCAACATCTCCATCGGCCGGATACCGAGGTTGCGACCACCGGCATCAGGTGGACCATCCATGACCACGGCATGGCCGCTACCGGACTCGCCGAGGAACAGAGCTTCACCGGCCCACTGCACACGCGCTTTCATCGATATAGGCTCCCAGATTGGAAAAAGTCGGGCAGATTAACATAGGCGAAGAACAATCCGATTTACGCCCGATGCGAGAAAGTTCCCTTGGGTTATGTTACCCAGGTCCCAAAAAACTCCCCGGTCATACCTCGTCTGTTAAGCTGACGCCGGATTGCTGGCACACTTGGCCAGATAACTAATAAGAAATTGCCGTTGGACAAAGGCCTTCACTTTTCATATTCGGGACTCGGGCATGGTTGCTATTACCCTTACACCTAAAATCAAGAACCTCGACAAGCTGCTCGCGCACTGTCATCGCCGCCGCTACACGGCCAAAAGCACCATCATCTACGCAGGTGATCGTTGCGAAACCCTGTTCTTCATCGTCAAAGGCTCGGTCACCATCCTCATCGAGGACGACGACGGCCGCGAGATGATCATCGCCTACCTCAATGCCGGCGACTTCTTCGGCGAAATGGGCTTGTTCGAAAAGGACGGTGCGGAGAAGGAGCGCAGCGCCTGGGTGCGCGCCAAGACCGAGTGCGAGGTCGCGGAAATCAGCTACGCCAAGTTCCGCGAACTGACTCAGCAGGATCCGGACATCCTCTTCGCCCTGGGCAGCCAGATGGCCGAGCGCCTGCGCAACACCACGCGCAAGGTCGGCGACCTGGCCTTCCTCGACGTGACCGGCCGCGTCGCACGCACCCTGCTCGATCTGTGCAAGCAGCCGGATGCCATGACCCATCCGGATGGCATGCAGATCAAGATCACCCGTCAGGAAATCGGTCGTATCGTCGGCTGCTCGCGGGAGATGGTCGGTCGCGTGCTCAAGTCCCTGGAAGAACAGGGCCTGGTGCACGTCAAGGGCAAGACCATGGTGGTGTTCGGCACTCGCTGAAGCGCAGCGCCAAGAAAAAGCCGGCTTGATCGCCGGCTTTTTCATGCGTCCTATTCGGGGTCGTTGCCGACCACCGCAGCGCGGCCGCGCTCGGGAAAGAACAGACGTTGCAACTCGCTGCCCGGACTTTCCGCACGCATGAAGGCTTCACCAACGAGGAAGGCGTAGACCTCGTTGATCTCCATCAGCTCAACATCGGCGCGATTGAGAATGCCGCTCTCGGTCACCACCAGGCGGTCACGCGGGATGCGCGGCAGCAGGTCAAGGGTGGTTTCCAGGCTGACATCGAAGGTGTGCAGGTTGCGGTTGTTGATGCCCACCAGCGGCGTGTCCAGGGTATGCAGCGCACGCTCCAGCTCCTCACCGTCGTGCACCTCGACCAGCACGTCAAGGCCGACGTCCTTGGCCACCGAGGCCAGTTCGGCCATGCGCACGTCATCCAGGCAGGAGACGATCAGCAGTACGCAGTCGGCGCCCAGCGCGCGAGCCTCGACGATCTGGTAGGGATCGACCATGAAATCCTTGCGGATCACCGGCAGCGCACAGGCCGCACGGGCCTGCTGCAGATATTGGTCGGCACCCTGGAAGAAATCGATATCGGTGAGCACGGACAGGCAGGTGGCTCCACCGGCTTCGTAGCTGCGGGCGATATCGGCCGGGACGAAGTCGGCGCGCAGCACGCCCTTGCTCGGCGAAGCCTTCTTGATCTCGGCGATCACCGCCGGCTGCTTGCGCGCAGCCTGTTCCAGCAGCGCGCGGGCGAAGCCACGCGGTGCGTCGGCACTGCGCGCAGCGGCCTCGAGTTCGGCGAGGCTGACCTGGGCACGGCGCGCCGCGACTTCCTCGAACTTACGGGCGACGATCTTTTCCAGTACGGTTGGCACGCTCACCCTTCGTTCTCCTGTTTGAATACCGCAGTAAAGGAGACTAGCTCCTCCAGCTTCTCGCGCGCCAGCCCGGTGTGCAGGGCATCGTGCGCCAGCTGCACGCCTTCGCGCAGGCTGCTGGCATGGTCGGCGGCGTACAGCGCGGCACCGGCATTGAGCACGATCATGTCGGCAGCCTTCTGGCCATTCTCGGTCTTGCGCCGACCCAGTGCGTCGCGAATCAGCTCCAGCGACTGCTCGGCATTGTCGACGGTCAGGCCGATCAGGCTCTGGCTCTTGATGCCGAAATCCTCGGGCTGGATACGGTACTCGCTGACCTTGCCGTCCTTGAGTTCGGCGACGAAGGTCGGCGCAGCCAGGCTGATCTCATCCAGACCATCCTGTGCATGCACCACCAGCACGTGCTCGCTGCCCAGACGCTGCAGCACCTCGGCCATGGGGCGGCAAAGTGCCTGGCTGAATACGCCGATGACCTGATGCTTGGCGCCGGCCGGATTGGTCATCGGGCCGAGCATATTGAAGATGGTGCGCAGGCCCAGCTCGCGGCGCGGGCCAATGGCGTGCTTCATGGCACCGTGATGGGACGGGGCGAACATGAAGCCAACACCGACGCTTTCGACGCAGCGTGCCACCTGCTCGGGCTTGAGCCCCAGGTAAACGCCGGCCGCTTCGAGCAGATCGGCGCTGCCGCTCTTGCCGGAGACCGCGCGGTTGCCGTGCTTGGCCACCTTGCCGCCAGCCGCCGCGACGACGAAAGCCGCCGCGGTGGAGACGTTGAAGATGTTCATGCCGTCCCCGCCGGTGCCGCAGGTGTCGACCAGGCGCTCGGCGTCGATCACCACCGGTGCAGCCAGTTCGCGCATGACGCTGGCGGCACCGACGATCTCGTCGATGGTCTCGCTCTTCATGCGCATGCCCATGAGGAAGGCGCCGATCTGCGCGTCGGTGCACTGACCAGTCATGATCTCGCGCATGACCGCCTGCATTTCCTCGGTGGTCAGATCGAGTTGGGCGACGATTCGGTTGAGGGCTTCCTTGATATTCATGCGCGCACGCCTCCGGTCTGCTTGAGGAAGTTGGCGAACAGTTCGTGGCCCTGCTCGGTGAGAATGGACTCGGGGTGGAACTGCACGCCCTCGACGTTCAGGATTTTGTGGCGCAGGCCCATGATCTCGTCGACCGAGCCGTCTTCATGCTGCGTCCAGGCGGTGATCTCCAGGCAATCCGGCAGGGTTTCGCGCTTGACCACCAGGGAATGATAGCGGGTCACGGTGAGCGGCTTGTTAAGGCCGGCGAACACGCCCTTGTCTTCATGGAACACCGGGCTGGTCTTGCCGTGCATCACCTGGCGCGCGCGTACCACGTCGCCGCCGTAGGCCTGGCCGATGCTCTGGTGGCCGAGGCAGACGCCGAGGATCGGCAGCTTGCCGGCAAAATGCAGAATGGCCTCGATAGACACGCCCGCCTCGGTCGGCGTGCACGGGCCAGGCGAGACGACGATGCGCTCGGGCTTCAGGGCTTCGATCTCGGCGATGCTCAGCTCGTCGTTACGAATCACGTGCACGTCGGCGCCCAACTCACCCAGGTACTGCACGACGTTGTAGGTGAAGGAGTCGTAGTTGTCGATCATCAAAAGCATGGTACGGCTCCTGTTATTCCTGGGCCTGGACGGCAGTCTGTTCGGCGAGCGCGACGGCGCGGAACATGGCGCGGCGCTTGTTCAGGGTTTCTTCCCACTCCAGCGCGGGCACCGAGTCGGCGACGATGCCGGCGCCGGCCTGCACGTGCAGCTCGCCGTCCTTGATCACCGCGGTACGGATGGCAATGGCGGTGTCCATGTTGCCGTTCCAGGCGTAGTAGCCGACCGCGCCGCCGTAGACGCCGCGCTTGACCGGTTCGAGCTCGTCGATGATTTCCATGGCGCGGATCTTCGGCGCACCGGACAGGGTGCCGGCCGGCAGGATGGCACGCAGCGCGTCCATCGCCGACAGTTCGGGTTTGAGCTGACCGGTGACATTGGAGACGATGTGCATGACGTTGGAATAGCGCTCGATGACCATCTTCTCGGTGAGCTTGACCGAGCCGACCTGCGACACGCGGCCAGTGTCGTTACGGCCCAGGTCGATGAGCATCAGGTGCTCGGCGATTTCCTTGGCGTCGGACAGCAGGTCCTCTTCCAGCGCCTTGTCCGCCTCTTCGCTGGCGCCGCGCGGGCGGGTACCGGCGATGGGGCGCACGGTGACCAGACCGTCCTCGACGCGCACCAACACTTCCGGCGAACTGCCGACCACATGGAAGTCACCAAAGTTGAAGAAGTACATATAAGGCGTCGGGTTGATGCAGCGTAGCGCGCGGTACAGGTCGATCGGCGCAGCCTTGAAGGGGATCGACATACGCTGGGAGATCACCACCTGCATGCAGTCGCCGGCCAGGATGTATTCCTTGATCGAACGGACCGCCGCCTCGTAGTCGCCCTGGCTGTAGCTGGAGCGGAACGCCGGCTCCTCGCCCAGCGGCGCGGACAGGTCCACACCCAGACGCGGGGTAATCGGCTGGCGCAGCTTGTGCAGGATCTCGCGCAGGCGCGCATGGCCTTGCTCGAAGGCATCCGGTTGAGCCGGATCGGCGAGGACGATGCCGTGCATCTTGCCGGCCAGGTTGTCGAACACCACCACGGCGTCGGACACCATCAGCAGGATATCCGGCGTACCCAGCGCGTCTGGATTCACACCGGCAGCCAGCTTGGGCTCGACGTAGCGCACGCTGTCGTAGCCGAAGTAGCCCACCAGGCCGCCGTTGAAGCGCGGCAGACCGGCGATGGTCGGCACCTTGTAGCGCGCCTTGAACTGCTCGACGGACTCCAGCGGGTCGGCGCATTGGTGACGCTCGACCTCGACGCCGTCGGTGCTCACCACCACGTCATGGCCATGCACGCGCAACACGGTGCGCGCCGGCAGGCCGATGATCGAATAACGGCCCCATTTCTCGCCGCCCTGCACGGATTCGAGCAGGTAGGAATTGGGCGCGTCGGCCAGCTTCAGGTAGATGGACAGCGGCGTGTCGAAATCCACCAAGGTTTCGCAGGCCAGGGGAATGCGGTTGTAGCCTTCAGCGGCTAAACGCAGGAATTCTTCATGGGTCATGATCAGCCTCATGGCTCGGGGAAAACGGTCGGGTGCAAACGGGCCGCGCGCAGCGGCAGGACGAAATCAGGCGCGCCAGCGCCAACGGGCCAGGGCCTTGATGACCTTCATCCAGAGTTTGCAGCTAACCACCACGGTGCGATCTCGACAGGCGGGGGAATAAGGAGAGCGGCCAAGGTAGCAGCTACAAGCCAAGCGCTGCAAGCGGGGCAAAGCGATAGCTTGGCAGGAGCGGATTTATCCGCGATCTCAATCGCCAGTTTCGCGGATAAATCCGCTCCTACAAAAGCCGAATGGCGTAGCTGAAGATTCGTCAGAGCAACTCGGCGAGGCTATCGACCACCAGGTTCGGTTTCTCTTCGGTGATCGGGCGGCCATGGTTATAGCCGTAGCTCACCGCGACGCAGGGCACACCTGCTGCGTGAGCGGCCAGCACATCGTTGCGCGAGTCGCCAATGAACAGCGATTGCGATACCTCGACACCCGCCAAGCGCATCACCTGGAGCAACGCAGCCGGGTCGGGTTTCTGCTGCGGCAGGGTGTCGCCGCCGATGATCCAGCGGAAATAACCGCCCAGGCCGACCTGCTCCAGCAACGGCGCGACGAAGCGCTCCGGCTTGTTGGTCACCACCGCCAGTTCGACGGCAGCGGTGCTCAGGGCTTCGAGCAGCTCGTGCACACCGGGGTACAGCGCGGTCAGGTCATGACAGTCGGCGTAGATATCAAGAAAGCGCGCCAGCGCCTGCTCCGTCTCGGCCTCGCCCACCGCGGAATGATCCAGGCCACCGGCCAGGGCGCGCCGCACCAGCACGCGGGCGCCGTTGCCGACCCACTCGCGAACCTGTGCCGCGCCAGCCGGCGGGCGTCCCAGCTCGACCAGCATGCGGTCGACCGCTGCGGCCAGGTCAGGCACCGAGTCGATCAGCGTGCCGTCCAGGTCGAACATCACCAGGCGCGGCAGCTCACCGCCGCACAGCGCGCGCAACGGTTTCATCCACGCACCTGGGCCAGCTCGGCGCGCATGGCGTCGATCACAGCTTTGTAGTCCGGCTGGTTGAAGATCGCCGAGCCGGCGACGAAGGTGTCGGCGCCCGCCTCGGCGATCTCGCGGATGTTCTGCACATTCACGCCACCGTCGATTTCCAGGCGGATCTCGCGGCCACTGGCGTCGATCAGCGCGCGGGCTTCACGCAGCTTGTCGAGGGTGCCGGGGATGAACTTCTGCCCGCCGAAGCCGGGGTTGACGCTCATCAGGAGGATCATGTCGACCTTGTCCATCACGTACTTGAGCACCTCCAGCGGGGTGGCCGGGTTGAACACCAGGCCGGCCTTGGCGCCGCCCGCCTTGATCAGCTGCAGCGAACGGTCGATGTGCTCGGAGGCTTCCGGATGGAAGGTGATGTATGAGGCACCGGCCTCGATGAAGTCACCGATGATGCGATCCACCGGCTTGACCATCAGGTGCGCGTCGATGGGCGCGGTGATGCCATATTTGCGCAGCGCCGAGCAGACCATCGGGCCGATGGTCAGGTTGGGCACGTAGTGGTTGTCCATGACATCGAAGTGAACGATGTCCGCCCCGGCGGCGAGTACGTTGTCCACTTCCTCGCCCAGGCGGGCGAAGTCGGCGGAAAGGATCGACGGGGCGATGGCGAAGGGTTGCATGGCGCACCTCTGAGTGCTGGATCACGGTGGCGCGCATTGTAGCGGCTCGCACACCATCTGGCAGCGCCGCCTGACGGCGGCGCGCGCAAATGCCTCAGCCTGGCAGGCTCATCGCAGCCTGAGTCAACACAGGCAGGAGCAAGACAGAGCGCAGGGTGAGAGATGCCAAAGGCCGTCCATTCCTGCGGGGCTGAGGATCATTCGC
>NZ_CALNWT010000016.1:0-143361 GCF_940789645.1 Pseudomonas sp. Marseille-Q0931
GACAAGTCGCTCCCACGAATCGTGCTTTTGTGGGAGCGGACTTGTCCGCGAGCTTTCCTGCTGAGAGGAGTCGCTCAGCGAACGTGACTGTCGCGGCTAAAGCCCCTCCCACGGCATTCACCCGTACATCAGATACCACGGCAGCGCCGCCTGACGGTGGCGCGCGCAAATGCCTCAGCCTGGCAGGCTCATCGCAGCCTGAGTCAACACAGGCAGGAGCAAGACAGAGCGCAGGGTGAGAGATGCCAAAGGCCGTCCATTCCTGCGGGGCTGAGGATCATTCGCGGACAAGTCGCTCCCACGAATCGTGCTTTTGTGGGAGCGGACTTGTCCGCGAGCTTTCCTGCTGAGAGGAGTCGCTCAGCGAACGTGACTGTCGCGGCTAAAGCCCCTCCCACGGCATTCACCCGTACTTCAGATACCCAGGCAGAGGTATTTGATCTCCAGGTACTCGTCCAGCCCGTACTTGGAGCCTTCACGACCCAGGCCGGAAGCCTTGATGCCGCCGAACGGCGCCACTTCGTTGGAGATCAGCCCGGTGTTGATGCCGACCATACCGTACTCCAGCGCCTCGCCGACACGGAAGGCGCGGCCCAGGTCGCGGGTGTAGAAGTAGCCGGCCAAACCGAACTCGGTGTCATTGGCCTGGCGGATCACTTCGGCTTCGTCGCTGAAGCGGAACAGCGGCGCCAGCGGGCCGAAGGTTTCCTCGCGGGCTATGCGCATGTCCGGCGTCACGTCGGCCAGCACGGTGGGCGCGAAAAAATTGCCGCCCAGCGCCTGACCACCCTGCAGTACCCTGGCGCCCTTCTCCAGCGCATCGGCCAGATGCGCCTGCACCTTGGCCACGGCATTGGCGTCGATCAGCGGGCCGGTGGTCACACCCGCTTCAGTGCCCTGGCCAACCTTGAGCCCCGCCACCGCCGCCGCCAGCTTCTCGGCGAAGGCGTCGTACACGCCGTCCTGCACGTAGATGCGGTTGGCGCATACGCAGGTCTGCCCGGCGTTGCGGTACTTGGCAACCATGGCGCCCTCGACCGCCGCGTCCAGATCGGCATCGTCGAAGACGATGAACGGCGCATTGCCGCCCAGCTCCAGCGACAGTTTCTTCAGGGTTGGCGCGCATTGCTCCATCAGCTTGATGCCGACGCCGGTGGAGCCGGTAAACGACAGCTTGCGCACGATGGGGTTGGAGCACAACTCACCGCCCACCTCACGAGACCGATCGGCGTCCGCCGGCAGCACGCTGAACAGTCCGGCCGGGATGCCGGCGCGTTCGGCCAGCACAGCCAGGGCCAGGGCGCTGAAAGGCGTCTGCGGCGCAGGCTTGAGCACCATGGCGCAGCCGGCGGCCAGGGCCGGGCCGGCCTTGCGAGTTATCATCGCCGCGGGGAAATTCCACGGGGTGATCGCCGCGGCCACACCGATCGGCTCCTTGGTAACGATCAGGCGCTTGTCGGCCTGGTGGCCGGGAATGGTGTCGCCGTAGACGCGCTTGGCCTCCTCGGCGAACCACTCAATGAACGAGGCGGCGTAGAGCACTTCGCCGCGGGCTTCGGCCAGCGGCTTGCCCTGCTCGGCGGTCATGATCTGCGCCAGGTCTTCCTGGTTGGCGAGCATCAGCTCGTACCAGGTGCGCAGGCGCGCCGCGCGCTCCTTGGCAGTCAGCGCACGCCAAGCCGGTTGCGCGGCCTGGGCGGCCTCGATAGCGCGGCGGGTTTCGGCTGCGCCCAGGTTCGGCACATGGCCCAGGGACTCACCGTTGGCCGGGTTGAAGATTTCCGTGACGGCGCCGTCGGGCGCATCGCACCACTGGCCGTCGATATAGGCCTGGTGGCGCAGCAGATCGGGATCGTTGAGTTTCATGCACTACTCCTGCAGCCGGAGACACAAGGCTCCGGCTGGTCAATTCGAAAAGCTCACTCGCTTGGCGGCAGATCCTTGGTGAAGGTCTGGTCGTTTTCGCCACGGAACATCTGCGCCCCGTAGATCAGCGCGCACAGGCCGACGCCGATGGCGAAGGCCCAGGCGGCACCCTTGATCGCCAGCACCGCGCCGATTACCCCGGCGATGCCCAGATCACGCTGGCTGCGCGCTTCCATGATCCCCAGGCGCACGCTGACGTAGCCCTGGATCAGCAGGGTCAGCGCCAGTGCCACGCCGAGAATCGGCTGCAGCAGGGTGACCACCGGCAGCAGCAACAGGCCGGTGTTGGTGCCCCAGCGGAACGAGCCGACGCCACCGTAGATGGACTTCATCGCCTGGGCGCCGCCCTTGAAACGCTCGGTGATGACCACCTGCATGGCCGACCACTGCGGGCCGCACATGGCCACGTCCGGGCCAAAAATGCTCATAAAGGCGTTGCGCCCGCCAAAGATCATGTGCGAGCGGTTGGGGTTGAAGTCGACCTTCTCGTCACTGCGGATATGGTCGGCCTCGGAGAGGATCGCCCTGGCGCCCAGCACGTCACCGAACACCACGAGGTAGGCAGCGAATACGGTAGGAATGGCGGTGACGAACATCATCAGCGGCGGCATACCGAGACCGAACACAGTGTATTCGTTCCACAGGGTGACGAAGTCAGGCTTGCTGATGCCCCACTCGATGCTTGGCCACGGTGCCTCGCCGAAGATCGGCGCGACGAACACGGCCAGCAGGATGATCGGGAAGATGCCCAGCTTGGCGAAATTCCACCACAAGCGGCTGCGTTTTTTCAATTGCTGGAAGTGCAGGGAAAAAACCAGGTAGAAGGCGATGCCGACGGCGATGGAAATGGTCCAGGGGAAGCTGTCGAAGCGCCCGCCCTCCTTGAACACGGTGACCACCGCACTGAGGCCGGCGCCCATGATGATGCCGGCCTTGAGCGCCGAGGGCACCAGCGACACCACCTTGCGCGCCATGCCCGTCATCCCCAGTCCTATGGAGAACGCCCCCAGCATCAACTGGAAGGCAATCAGCGCATGCACCCGCTCCGGGCCCTCCGGGAACTGGCTGCAGTAGGCCATCAGCAGGGGGATCGCCGGGGTGATCCAGCCCGGCACCACCGGGTCGCCGAGCAGGTGGTGGGTCAGGTACAGCAGGCCGTTGAGCATGACCACCGCCAGTGCCACCTCGAAGGGCATGCCGAGGAATTCGGTCATCAGCGGAATGGCCGCCAGGTCCACCGCGCACATGAGCAGGCCCTGCATGTAGTCGGAGAGCTCAAAGCGGTAGTGAATGAAAGGCAGACGTACCTTGAATGGCCCCAGCGGCCAGTACGGGGCTTCGACGCCCAGGTCTTGTTGATGCAGTTCGGACATTTGAATCACCCAGCTTTATTAGAGTTGTAAGCAGCAAGCCCCGGCATGACCGGGGCTATCGTTCATCGATTGTTGAAATCAGTAGGCGGCGCGGTAGATCTGCTCGATGTCGCCAGCGGTTAGACGCCGCGGGTTGTTGCGCATCAGGCGGTCGATCTTGCTGGCCTCCTCGGCCATCGCTGGGATGGCGTCCTCGGGCACATTGAAGCTGCGCATGCCCTTGGGAATGTCGACACTGGCGCACAGCTCGGCCATGGCCTCGACAGCCAGGTCGGCAGCAGCCTTGTCGCTCAGGCCGTGAGTCTGCACGCCCAAGGCGGCGGCGATCTCGGCCATGCGCTCGACGCAGGCCAGCTTGTTCCAGGCCATCACGTAGGGCAGCAGCAAGGCGTTGCTGACGCCATGGGCGATATTGAAGCGCCCGCCCAGCGGATAGGCCAGGGCGTGCACGGCGCCAACTCCGGCGTTGCCGAAGGCCATGCCCGCCATCAGGCTGGCGGTGGCCATGTCTTCACGCGCCTTCAGGTCGGCCGGATTGGCGTAGGCCTTGGGCAGCGCCTTGGCGATCAGCTTGATGGCGCCGATGGCCAGGGCATCGGTGATCGGCGAGGCATTGACCGACAGGTAGGACTCCACCGCGTGCACCAGGGCATCGACGCCGCTGGCGGCGGTCACGCTGCGCGGGCAGGTCAGGGTCATCACCGGGCTGACCAGGGCCACGTCGGGCAGCAGGTAGTCGCTGACGATGCCCTTTTTCAGTTGCGCCTTCTTGTCCGAGAGGATCGATACGTTGGTCACTTCCGAGCCGGTGCCGGCGGTGGTCGGGATGGCGATCAGCGGCGGGCCCTTGCGCTTGATCTGGTCGACACCGAACAACTCCTCCAGTGCGCCGTCGTGACCGACATAGCCGGCGACTGCCTTGGCGATGTCGATGGCGCTGCCGCCGCCGACGCCGATCAGGCCATCGTGACCGCCGTCGCGGTAAACCTTGGCGCAGGCCTCGACGATGGCGATTTCCGGCTCAGGCTCCACGCCGTCGAAAATGCCGTAGGCACGCTCGCCAAGCTGCTTGAGCACGTGGTCCACGGTGCCGGATTTGATCAGGATGGCGTCGGTGACGATCAGCGGGTTGGCGATGTTCAGGCGGGGCAGTTCGTGCGCCAGTTGCTCAACGGCGCCCTGGCCGGTCAGCAGCTTATTGGCGATCTTGAAGGCAGCAGTACTCATCATCAGGCCCTTTTGTGCATTGTGAAAACTGGACGGGTTCGGGCCCTGCCATAGCGATTCCTGTGCCAGATCGCGCAAACCTGCGTGATAGAAGGCTTGCGTCGTTTTGTCACAGCTCAAACCAGCGCCGTATCGATCAGAAAATCAATCAAAAGACGTCTATCCGATCCATTTTCCAATCAACCCTGTTCCCAGCGTTTCATCTTCTGCACCAGCGTCGCCTGGCTTAGACCAAGGGCCTTGGCCGCCTCGCGGGTGGTCTTGTGTTGCACCAGTGCCTTGCGGATCAAGCGCCGCTCCAGATTCTCCACTTGCTTACGCAGCGGCAGCAGAACGTCGCCAGCACCGTCGTGGCGAACCATGCGCACCTCATCAGGCAGATCGAACAACTCGATGGTCTCACCGATGCAGGTGACCACGAGGCGCTCGACCAGGTTGATCAGCTCACGGATATTGCCCGGCCAGGCGTAGTCGGTGAGCGCATCCAGGGCTTCCAGCTCCCAGGTCAGCGATCGTCCATAGCGCTGGTTGAACTCGGCAAGATAGAACTGAAGCAGCGGCTGTACCTCATCGGCCCGCTCGCGTAATGCGGGTATATGGATGGGCACCACATTGAGCCGATAGTAGAGATCAGCGCGAAAGCGACCATCGGCGACCATCTGGCGCAGGTCGTGGTGGGTGGCGGTGATGATGCGCACGTCTACCTCTTTCAGCTCCAGTCCACCGACTGGGATGAAGCGGCTCTCCTCGATCACCTTGAGCAGCTTGACCTGCAACGCCAGCGGCAGGTCGCCGATCTCGTCGAGAAACACCGTGCCCTGGTTGGCCAGCTCCAGCAGACCGCGCTTGCCCTTGCTGCCGGCGCCGGTGAAGGCGCCCGGCACATAGCCGAACAGCTCGGCCTCGATCAGGTTTTCCGGCAGCGCGCCGCAGTTGAGCGCCAGGAACGGCTGCGCCGCGCGTGGGCTGCTCTTGTGAATGTACTGGGCGATCAGCGTCTTGCCGACACCGGTTTCCCCCTGCAGCAACACCTTCACATCACTGGCCGCGACCTGCCGGGCCTGGGCAAAAACCCGCCCCGAAACCGGACGATCGGCCACCGGCGAGGCATGCAGCAGATCGTCACGCTGACCGGCATGCAGCTTCGCCGTGCTGTTGCGCAGCTGCTTGAGCTGCTGCAGTTCGTCGCGCTCGTGCTTGATACGCAGCAGTTCGGTCATGTCGCGCACGGTGCTGACCACGTAACGCACCTTGCCATCGGCAGCGAAGATCGGCGTGCCACTGACCAGCAGGCGCTTGCCCTGACTGACGCTCTGCATCAGCGACAGCGCCTTGCCCTCCTTGAGCACCCGCAGTGACACCGACTGGGAGATGACGCCCTGCTCCACCAGCGCCTGCATGTGCTGGCCGACCACATCCTCGCTACGCAGCCCGGTCAGACGTTCGTAGGCGCTATTGACCTTGAGGGTGATGCCGTCGGCATCGGTGATGTAGAGGCCATCGTGCAGCGCATCGATCAGCTCGCGAAATCCGGGATCATCGAAGTCCATCTGGCCGCCTTGTTACACGGAATAAAGTTAAGACAGGGTGGCATTCTAAGCCTAGAAACCAAGACCACCTGTTCTGCATCTGCTGCCAACCACCTCGCCAGGCAATAGAAATCGCCAGCGTCAGGGAGCGATATCAACATCGCTGCGTCCAGCCTCTAGCCAATATCGCCTGACAAATACGGAGCTCGACATTAGGCTCTTTAGCAGCCCCCAAGGAGCCTCACCGATGCGCCCTCACTCACTCGCACTGCTCGGTTTCTGCCTGTTCTGCGCCGCCACCAGTTGGGCGCAGGAATCACCCGAGGATGTACAGAACGCGGCGCCCGGCGAAACAGAAACGCCCGCAGCGAACGAACGTCCGCTATTGCCCGAGCGCAGCGTCAGCGACGCGCAGACTCTGGAACGACGCCTGGACAAGCGTGAACAGCAATTGCTGCAGGCCGGCGCCGAGAGCTTCCTCGCCCTGTGGTTGCCCGCCAACGTTGGCGAGCCCAGTGGCGCAGTAATCCTGGTGCCCGACGATGTGGAGAATGCCGATGGTGCGGCAGCGGTCGGTCCGCTGAGGCGCAAACTGCCCGATGCTGGCTGGCACAGCTTGAGCCTGACGCTGCCGGACCCGGACGGCGACCCGCTGCCGCTGCGGAGCACAACCGCTGCGCCCGCAGAAAGCGAAACGCCTAGCACCGAGAGCGCTCCTGCTACCGAGCCGCCGCCCGAAACGCCCGAGGCCGGCGCACAGCACGTAGGCGACAGCGCGATCAGCCCCGAGCAACGGCGCCTGGCGCACGTCGAGCGCGTGATGGCGCGCCTCGATGCCGCCATCGCCTTCGCCGAACAGCAGCAGGCCAGGGAAATCGTGCTGCTGGGCCATGGCAGCGGCGCTTACTGGGCCGCGCGGTACCTGAGCGAACGCAAGCCGGCCAATGTACACAATCTGCTAATGGTGGCGGCCGAGCTGCCTGCCGGCTTCGCTCCGCCGCTGGACGAGCTGGTTGCACAGCTGCCGGTAGCCAGCGGCGACTTCTATTACAAGGATCAAGCCACCGACCGCAGCGCAGCCCTGAAACGCCTGCAGGCGAGCAAACGGGCCAAATTACCTACCTACATCCAGGTGTCGATGAAAGCTCTGCCGGGGAATCTGGACGTGCAGCAGGAGCAGCTCTACCGCCGCCTGCGCGGCTGGCTGCAGCTGCATATTCGCGCCTCGGGCGGCTAGCGAATCGCCCGGCGCTGACGGATCAGCGCATAGGCCTGATGCAACTGGCGAGTGGTTTCGGTCGCTTCACGAATGCGCTCAGGCGAAGCGCCGGAGCCGGCCAGTTTGTCCGGGTGATGACGACTGAGCAGGCGCCGATAGGCGCGCTTTATCTGCTCGGGCTCGCTGCCCTCGTTGACGCCCAGCAGGCGCAGCGCTTCCTGATAACTGCCACCCGTCGGAGCCGGTTGCTGGCTGCGGCGCGGCGCGCATTCCTCGCCCAGGCTATCGAGCCGCGCACTGTCCCAGCCAAGCCACTTGCCCCACAGCAGGATCAACTCGCGTTCACTGGACGATACCCGGCCGTCGACCCAGGCCATGCGCCAGCAGGCCCGGAGCATCGCCTCGGCGCGCTGACGCTGGCGCTGCAGCGGCCTGCGCAGGTTGTCTCGCCCGGTCTTGCCGCGGGCGAAAGCCTCGATGGCGCGGCGCTGTCCGGCCGGGTCCAGTCCCAGTCGCTGCATTTCCGCGCGCGCCTGCTGAATATGGCTTTGCACCACGCGGCCCTCGCTCTTGGCCAGGCGCCCCAACATCAGAAACAGCAGGTCGTCATCCGCCGGCGCCGCCCGACCACCCAGACGTTCGCGCAGGTTATCCCAGTCATGCAGACGCAGGCGGCGATCGAGCACCTGCCCCAGCAGGCCGCCAAGCAAGGCGCCCGGAATGCTGGCCAGGGCCAGCCCGGCCGCTGCTCCTAGCAGAGTCGCTGGCCAGAGCACCTAGCGTGCCTCCTGCAGCAGTCGTTCGACTTCGGCCAGGCGCTCGTGCGTGCCGACATCGATCCAGCAGCCGCCGTAATGCTCACCACTGACCTGCCCTGCCACCATTGCCTCACGCAGCAACGGCGCCAGCTTGAAGGCGCCAGGCGCAGACGCGTCGAACAAACGCGGATGCAGCACGGCGAGACCGCTGTAGGTCAACCGCTCGCCTGCCGCCTCGCCGTCATGAACCAGGCCAGTCGACAAGGTAAAGTCGCCCTGCGGGTGATGCGCCGGGTTATCCACGAGAACCAGATGCGCCAGACCGGTGAGCGGCTGGCGCAACGCGGCAAAGGCGTAGTCGGTGAAGATATCGCCATTGACCACCACGAAGGGCTCGTTGCCCAGCAAGGGCAATGCCTTGAAGATGCCGCCGCCGGTCTCCAGCGGCTCACCTTCGGCTGAATAGGCGATACGTACGCCAAAGCGCGAGCCATCGCCGAGGTAATCCTCGATCTGCTGGCCCAGCCAGGCGTGATTGATCACGAGCTCGGTGAAACCGGCAGCGGCCAGGGCGCGGACGTGATATTCGATCAACGGCACCCCAGCCGCTTTCACCAACGGTTTCGGCGTGTGCAGAGTCAGCGGACGCAGGCGTTCGCCCTTGCCGGCGGCGAGGATCATCGCCTTCATGCACGCGCCCCTTCTATCGCCAGGCTGGCGAACAGTTCTCCCAGCTCGGCCAGCTCCGGCCGACGCGCCAGCACCGCCTGGATATAGGCGAAGAAACGCGGTACGTCGCCCAGATACTTGGGCTTGCCGTCGCGGTGACAGATGCGCGCGAAGATGCCAATGACCTTGAGATGACGCTGCACGCCCATTAGGTCGCTGGCCCGCAGAAAGTCTTCGAAAGAGGCCTGTACCGGGATACCCGCCGCCCTGGCGCGCTGCCAGTAGTCCTGCAGCCAGCCTTGTACACGCGCCTCGGGCCAGCTGAGGAAGGCATCCTTGAACAGGCAGGTGATGTCGTAGGTGACCGGGCCGTTGACTGCATCCTGAAAATCCAGCACGCCGGGATTGGGCGTGCTCTGCATCAGATTGCGCGGCATGAAATCGCGGTGCACCACGACCTTGGGCTGCGCCAGGGCGCTGTCGATCAACAGTTGGCTGACGCGTTGCCAGGCGACTTCCTGCTCGACGGTGAAGGCGCGCCCCAGGTGGCGTTGTACGTACCACTCGGGGAAAAGTTGCACTTCACGACGCAGCAAGGCGTCGTCGTAATGCGGCAGCTTGTCATCGAGCGGCAAACGCTGCTGCTTCAGCAGGGCTTCGATGGCTGCGTCGAACAGCTCATCGGCGTTGTGCTCGTCGATCACGTCCAGGTAGGTCTTGCGCCCCAGATCATCGAGAAGCAGAAAGCCCTGATCCAGATCGGCGGCCAGTACCTGCGGTACATGCACGCCAGCACTGGCCAGCAGGGCAGCGATACGGACGAACGGCTCGCAGTTTTCCTGGGGGGGCGGTGCGTCCATCAGGATCAGGCTGCGTTCACCCGCCTGCCAGCGGAAATAGCGGCGAAAACTGGCGTCGCTGCTGGCGGGAGTGAGTTCGGCGGCAGGCACCGCACCCCAGCCGCGAGCGGCGAACAGAGAGGGCAGTTGCCCGGCGAGCCAGGCTTGCAGCTGTTGCAGACGTACATCGTGTTCAGACATCAAGGGGTCTCCGACGGCGCTAGCCGTTGCGCGGGTCATGCTTTATTATCCAGCATCTTTTTCAGCCCATCGAGAGGCGTGCGGCCCCTGGGCCGGTAGCGCGCAGGAAGCCCGGACTAACAAGATGGCAGTAAAACACCCCGCGTTCCGCAAGAAATTCCCACTGCTGGTTACCGGCAGTTTTCTGGCCTTACAGCCCGTGTTCAGCCTACAGTCCTTTGCCGCCGAGCAATACGATTGCCAGGCGTCGCCAACGGGCGGCTGGGCATGCGCGCCGAAATCAGCCGCCAGCGCCCTGCCACCACGTCCGGTGCACAGCCGCGACGCCGTCAGCAGCGGCGGCACGACCAGCGAGGCCGTAGCCAAGCAGGACGCCGCACCGGTGCTGGTGACCGAGAGCAAGGGCCGCGCCCTCGCTTCGCGCAGCCCTGACTACAGTCACTTGGACTGGGTCCCGCGCGATAAGTTGACCGCAGCGCAACTGGCCGAAGCCGGCCCCTACTGCGCGGGTGCCTACATCGAGCCGCTACGTCCGGGCATGGACGACACCACGCCACTGGACGAGTCGCCGATGTACGTTTCCGCCAAGGCCTCGCGCTTCGAGCAGGAAAAGCAGATCGCCACCCTCGCCGGTGACGTCGTCCTGCGCCAGTCCGGTATGCAGGTCGAAGCCGACGAAGCTAGCCTGCACCAGACGGAAAACCGTGGTGAGCTGGTTGGCAACGTGCGTCTGCGTGACAAGGGCACCCTGGTGGTCGGCGACCGCGCCGAACTGCAGCTGGATAACGGCGAAGCCCGTATCGACAATGCCGAATACGTGATGCATCAGGCCCACGTGCGTGGCAGCGCGCTCTACGCCAAGCGTGAAGAGACCGCGATCATCCGTCTCAAGGACGGCACCTACACGCGTTGCGAGCCGGGCGACAATGCCTGGCACCTGAAGGGCAACAACGTCACGCTGAACCCGGCGACCGGCTTCGGCACCGCGACCAACGTGACGCTGCGGGTCAAGGACATTCCGGTGTTCTACACCCCGTACATCTACTTCCCGATCGACGACCGCCGTCAGTCCGGCTTCCTGCCGCCTAGCTTCGGCACCTCGAGCGATACCGGTTTCTCGCTGCAAACGCCCTACTACTTCAACCTGGCGCCGAATTACGACGCCACCTTGTATCCAACCTACATGGCCAAGCGCGGCCTGTTGATGGAAGGCGAGTTCCGTTACCTGACCGAAAGCAGCGAAGGTCAGGTCGGTGGCGCCTGGCTGAACGACAAGGAAGACGAGCGTGAACTGCAGTCCGAGTACGAAGACCAGCGCTGGATGTACAGCTGGCAGCACAGACAGGGGCTGAACTCGCGCCTGCTGGCTGAAGTCGACTACACCGATATCAGCGATCCTTACTACTTCCAGGATCTCAACACGGATCTGGGCATCGACCGACAAACCTACGTCGATCAGCGCGGTACATTGACCTATCGCGGTGACAGCTATACAGCTCGCCTTAATGCGCATGCCTATGAGCTGGCCAATATCACTGATGTGACGCCTTATGACCGCCTGCCGCAGATCACCCTGGACGGCAAACTGCCTTTCAACCCGGGCGGCCTGGACTTCACCTACGGCACCGAGTACGTACGCTTCGACCGCAACCTGCGCTCGGGCAACTTTATCAATAAAGAGGGTATAGAGGAGCAGAGCTGGTACGACACCCGCATCCAGGGCCTGGAGCGCGCCACCGGTGAGCGCCTGCATCTGGAGCCGGGCGTCAGCCTGCCTCTCGACTGGACGTGGGGCTACATAAAACCGCAGGTCAAGTACCTGCAGACCAACTATGACCTCAGCCTGGATCAACAAGGCAAGAACACCCTGCTCGCCGAGCAGAACTACAAAGGCACTCAAAGCCGTGGCATAGGCTTGTTCAGCCTCGACAGTGGCTTGTACTTCGACCGCAACACCCAACTGTTCGGCAAAGATTTCCGGCAAACCCTGGAACCGCGCGCTTTCTATCTGTACGTACCGGAAGAGGATCAGACGGACATTCCGATCTTCGACACCGGCGAGCCGACCTTCAGCTATGCCTCGTTGTGGCGTGAAAATCGCTTCAGCGGCAAGGACCGTATCGGCGACGAAAACAAATTGTCGCTGGGCGTGACCAGCCGCTGGATCGAGCCGAACGGGTTCGAGCGCCAGCGTTTCAGCATAGGCCAGGCCTTCTACTTCGAAGATCGCCAGGTGCAGTTGCCGGGTATCGATTACCGTAACCGTAAAGAATCCACCTCTGACGTGTCACCGTACGCACTGGAGTACCTGTATCGCTTCAACCGCGACTGGCGCTTCTCCTCGACCTTCAACTGGGACCCGGATCAGCATGCCACCCGTTCGGGCAGCGCGATGTTCCACTACCAACCGGAAGCCAATCCGAACAAGGTCGTCAACCTGGGCTATCGCTATCGTAATGACACCGTTCGTTATGACCGCGATACCGGGCGCTGGAGCACCAGTCCGGACTACGGCGAGCCGGGCAGCCCAAACTACATCAAGGACTACTACAAGATCGACCAGCATGACTTCTCCGTCATCTGGCCGCTGGCTCCGCAGTGGAGCCTGATCTCGCGCTGGCAGTACGACTACGGTCGCAACCGTACCCTCGAAGCCTTCGGTGGCTTCGAGTACGACAGCTGCTGCTGGAAGCTGCGCCTGATCAACCGCTACTGGATCGATTACGACGAGGTCAGCCTCGACCCAGCGCGCAACGACGAGCCGGACCGTGGCATCTTCCTGCAGATCGTCCTCAAGGGCCTCGGCGGCGTTACCGGCAGCAAGGTAGAAACTTTCCTCGACCAAGGCATTCAAGGTTACCGTGAACGTGAAGACCAAGCTTTCTGATCGCCTGCGCCCCCTGCTATTGGGCGCAGCGCTGCTGGCGGCAACGGCTCAGGCCCAAGTCCGCCCCCTGGACCGCGTCGTGGCTATTGTCGATAACGACGTAGTCATGCAGAGCCAGCTCGATGCTCGCCTGCGCGAGGTACAACAGACCATAGACAAGCGCGGCGGCGCCCTGCCACCGGAAGGTGTTCTGGGTCAGCAGGTACTTGAGCGTCTGATCATCGAGAACATTCAGCTGCAGATCGGCGAACGTTCCGGCATTCGCATCACCGACGAAGAGCTGAACCAGGCCATGGGCACCATCGCCCAGCGCAATGGCATGAGCCTGGAGCAATTCCGCGATGCCCTGGCGCGTGATGGCCTTTCCTATGCCGACGCCCGCGACCAGGTGCGCCGCGAGATGATCATCAGCCGCGTGCGTCAGCGCCGCGTGGCCGAGCGTATCCAGGTCACCGACCAGGAAGTGCAGAACTTCCTCGCTTCCGATCTGGGCAAGATGCAGTTGTCGGAAGAATTCCGCCTGGCCAACATCCTGATTCCAGTGTCCGAAGGCGCGTCTTCCAGCGAAATCCAGGCCGCTGACCGTCAGGCACAGGAGCTGTATCAGCAGTTGCAGCAGGGTGCAGATTTTGGCCAGCTGGCCGTCTCTCGTTCGGCCAGCGAGAACGCCCTGGAAGGCGGCGAGATGGGCTGGCGCAAGGCCGGTCAGTTGCCTCCACCGTTCGACAGCATGATCAGTCAGCTGAACCCCGGCGAAGTCACCGAGCCGGTGCGTACGCCGGGCGGTTTCATCATCCTCAAGCTGATCGAGAAGCGTGGTGGCGACACCCAGGTGCGTGACGAGGTGCATGTTCGCCATATCCTGATCAAGCCCAGCGAAATCCGCAGCGAAGAAGAAACCCGCCGCCTGGTCGAGCGCCTCTATCAGCGCATCGTCGATGGTGAGGATTTCGCCGAACTGGCGAAGAGCTTCTCCGAAGATCCGGGCTCGGCACTCAATGGCGGCGATCTGAGCTGGATCGACCCCAATGCGCTGGTGCCCGAGTTCCGCGAGGTGATGAACAACACCGCCAGCGGCGAATTGTCCAAGCCGTTCAAGAGCCCTTACGGCTGGCACGTGCTGCAGGTCATGGGCCGCCGCGCCACTGACAGCAGCGCGCAGTTCCGCGAGCAGCAAGCTGCCAACCTGCTGCGCAACCGCAAGTACGACGAGGAACTGCAGGCCTGGCTGCGCCAGATCCGCGACGAAGCCTACGTCGAGACCAAGCTGTAGCAGCCGTTCCGAACGCAAGAGCCCGGCCCAGTGCCGGGCTTTTTCGTTTCTGGCCCGGCAGCGTAAACTGGCGCCCCACGTCATAGCGAGAGCGACCATGACTGCGCAGCAATGCTTTGCCCTCACCCCAGGCGAGCCCGCCGGCATCGGCCCCGATCTCTGCCTGCTATTGGCCCAACAGGCCCAGCCTGCGCCGCTGGTTGCCATCGCCAGCCGCGAACTGCTGGCCGAGCGCGCCGCGCATCTGGGGCTGGATATCCTGCTACTGGAAGTCGGACCGAAGCACTGGCCACACCGCCCGGCGGCAGCCGGCGCCCTGTATGTCTGGGATACGCCACTGGCAGCCCCCGCCACACCGGGCAAACTGACCTCCGCCAATGCCGCCTACGTGCTGGAAACCCTCACCCGCGCGGGCCAGGGCTGCCTGGACGGGACCTTCGCCGGGATGATCACGGCCCCCGTGCACAAGGGCGTGATCAACGAGGCGGGCATCACCTTCTCTGGCCACACCGAGTTCCTCGCCGAGCTGACCCGCACCGAGCAGGTCGTGATGATGTTGGCGACCCGCGGCTTGCGTGTGGCGCTGGTTACCACCCATCTACCGCTAAAGGATGTCGCGGCCGCCATTACCGCCGAGCGCCTAGAACGTGTCACCCGCATCCTGCACACCGACCTGCAAACCAAGTTCGGCATCGCCGAGCCGCGCATCCTGGTCTGCGGGCTCAATCCGCATGCAGGCGAAGGCGGCCATCTGGGCCGCGAGGAAATCGAAGTCATCGAGCCGACGCTGGCGCGTCTGCGCGGCGAAGGTATGAACCTGATCGGCCCATTGCCGGCCGACACCCTGTTTACCCCGAAGTATCTTGAACGTGCCGATGCCGTACTGGCCATGTATCACGACCAGGGCCTGCCAGTGCTCAAGTTCAAGGGGTTCGGCGCAGCGCTGAACGTCACCCTGGGCCTGCCGATCATCCGTACCTCGGTGGATCATGGCACCGCCCTGGATCTCGCCGGCACGGGCAAGGTGGACATCGGCAGCCTGCAGGTAGCGCTGGAAACCGCCTACGAGATGGCAGCCGCTACAAGCTCAAGAGCACACGCTGTGCGTTGAAGGCGGGCTGTCGGCGCCACAAAATCGGCACTCGCAGCGCGCGCGCCTACAGCCGCAGCCTCTTTCGCTGTTAAACTGCGCGCCTTTGCCTTACCGCTCTCGGCTCCTGCTTGACGCTTGCAGCTCGAGACTTGGAGCTGCCGCTATGTCCGAATACCAACACCGCGCGCGCAAGCGCTTCGGCCAGAACTTCCTGCATGACGCCGGAGTGATCGACCGCATCCTACGCGCCATCCGCGCCAAGGAAGATGAGCGCCTGCTGGAAATCGGTCCGGGCCAGGGTGCCATCACCGAGGGCCTGCTCGGCAGCGGCGCGCAGCTCGATGTGATCGAACTCGACCTCGACCTGATCCCCATCCTGCAAAGCAAGTTCGGCGACAATCCGCGCTTTCGCCTGAACCAGGGCGACGCACTGAAATTCGACTTCGCCCGCCTCGACGCAGCGCCACGCAGTCTGCGTGTGGTCGGCAATCTGCCCTACAACATTTCCACGCCGCTGATTTTCCATCTACTGGACAACGCGCCACTGATTCGCGACATGCACTTCATGCTGCAGAAGGAAGTAGTCGAGCGGATGGCAGCCGGGCCGGGCGGTGGCGACTGGGGCCGCCTGTCGATCATGGTGCAGTACCACTGCCGTGTGGAACATCTGTTCAACGTCGGCCCCGGGGCCTTCAATCCGCCGCCCAAGGTGGACTCCGCCATCGTGCGCCTGGTACCGCATGAGACCTTGCCGCACCCGGCCAAGGATCATCGTCTGCTTGAACGTGTCGTACGTGAAGCATTCAACCAACGCCGCAAGACGCTGCGTAACACGCTCAAGCAGTTGCTGCCGGCCGAAGCCATCGAGGCTGCCGGCGTCGACGGCAGTCTGCGCCCCGAGCAGCTGGACCTGGCTGCCTTCGTCCGTCTGGCCGACCAACTGGCCCTGCAGCCCTCCGCTGCGCAGGACTAAACTGCAATCAAGCTCAACGGATCACGCGCATGTCCGACCCTCGTTATCAGATCGACGTCAGCGTCACTACCCGCTATCTGGCTGCGCAATCGCAGCCGGAGCAGAGCCGCTACGCGTTCTCCTACACCGTGACCATCGTCAATAACGGCGAACTGCCGGCCCAGTTGCTGTCGCGCCACTGGATCATCACCGATGGCGACGGCCGCGTGCAGGAAGTCCGCGGCGCCGGCGTGATCGGCCAGCAACCGCATATCGAACCGGGCGCCAGTCATACCTACAGCAGCGGAACGGTGATGACATCCCAGGTCGGCACCATGCAGGGCAGTTACCAGATGCTCGCCGAGGACGGCAAACGCTTCGACGCCTCCATCGCGCCGTTCCGCCTGGCAGTGCCCGGAGCGCTTCACTGATGGCCGTCTATGCCGTCGGCGACCTGCAGGGCTGCCTGAAACCGTTCCAGTGTCTACTCGAGCAGGTGGCTTTCGATCCCGCACACGACCAGCTGTGGCTGGTGGGTGATCTGGTCAACCGCGGCCCGCAATCGTTGGAAACGCTGCGTTTTCTCTACTCCATCCGCCATGCGCTTATCTGTGTGCTGGGCAACCATGACCTGCATCTGCTGGCGGTGGCACATAACATTGAGCGCCTGAAGAAGGGCGATACGTTGCGCGAGATTCTCGAAGCGCCGGATCGCAACGACCTGCTCGACTGGCTGCGCATGCAGAAGCTTGTGCACCACGATACCGAGCGCAAGGTGACCCTGGTGCATGCCGGCATTCCGCCACAGTGGACGCTGGCCAAGGCGCTGCGCCGCGCCGGCGAGGTCGAAGAGGTACTGCGTGACGACGCCCGCCTGCCGCTGTTCCTCGATGGCATGTACGGCAATGAGCCGGCCAAATGGAACAAGGACCTGCAAGGCGTCACCCGCTTGCGGGTGATCACCAACTATTTCACCCGCATGCGCTTCTGCACGGCGGATGGCACGCTGGACTTGAAAACCAAGGAAGGCATCGACAATGCGCCGCCCGGCTTCGCCCCCTGGTTCAGCCACCCGCAGCGCAAGATGCGTGGCGAGAAGATCATCTTCGGTCACTGGGCAGCGCTGGAAGGCAATTGCAACGAGCCAGGCCTCTACGCCCTGGATACCGGCTGCGTCTGGGGTAATGCAATGACCCTGCTCGATGTCGACAGCGGCACGCTGCACCGCTGTACCTGTCCCAAGCAATGAGCGCCCGAGGCGCCCCAAGGAATCACTGGAAGGCCCGAACATGAGCGAATTCAAGCGTATATCCCCACAACAGGCTCACGAGCTGCGCGCCCAGGGCGCCGTGGTGGTCGACATTCGCGACCCGCACAGCTTTGCCAACGGCCATATCAGCGGCTCGCGTCACCTGGACAACCACTCGCTGCATGACTTCATCACCCGCGCCGACCTCGACGCGCCGCTGATCGTGTCCTGCTACCACGGCAACTCCAGCCAGGGCGCGGCCGCCTATCTGGTGGGCCAGGGTTTCTCCGAAGTCTACAGTCTCGACGGCGGTTTCGAGCTTTGGCGCGCCACCTACCCAAGCGAAACGGCGCAAAGTTCCGAAGAATAAATTTCTTCATGCGGCAGGCCGCGCCCGCTCTGGCCTGCCGCCACTTCCCGATGCACGGTAACCGCCAGTTATCGTTTTCCCACCCTTGACGCTCTGCAGAACGAACTATCCTGTTACTCAGGCCATCCCACTGAAGGTAGAGCCGGCCAACCGGCATCGGGCCATCGGTAACGACTTTTAGGTTTTGGGGGATAGTTCCCGGCTTCTTCGGAGCCGGCGCCACCCAGCACCTGCCTGCACGACCGATCCCGAGCCAGCTTTCAGCATCGAGCGAGGTGAAGTCATGAGCATTTTCAGTCACTTCCAACAACGTTTCGAGGCGACCCGCCAGGAGGAGTACTCGCTGCAGGAGTACCTCGAACTGTGCAAACAGGATCGCAGCGCGTACGCCACTGCGGCCGAGCGCCTGCTGATGGCCATTGGCGAGCCGGAGTTGCTGGACACCTCCAATGATCCACGGCTGTCACGCATCTTTTCCAACAAGGTGATCCGCCGCTATCCAGCCTTCGCCGACTTCCATGGCATGGAAGAATGCATCGACCAGATCGTCTCCTACTTCCGCCATGCTGCGCAGGGCCTGGAGGAGAAGAAGCAGATTCTCTACCTGCTGGGCCCGGTGGGTGGCGGTAAATCCTCGCTGGCCGAGAAACTCAAGCAACTGATGGAAAAAGTGCCCTTCTACGCTATCAAGGGCTCGCCGGTATTTGAATCGCCGCTGGGGCTGTTCAACGCCACCGAGGATGGCGCGATTCTCGAAGAGGACTACGGCATCCCGCGCCGCTACCTCAACTCGATCATGTCGCCCTGGGCCACCAAGCGCCTGCAGGAGTTCGGCGGCGATATCAGCCAATTCCGCGTGGTCAAGCTCTACCCCTCGATCCTTAACCAGATCGCCGTGGCCAAGACCGAGCCGGGCGACGAGAACAACCAGGACATCTCGGCGCTGGTCGGCAAGGTGGACATCCGCAAGCTGGAGGAATACCCGCAGAACGACGCCGATGCCTACAGCTACTCGGGCGCGCTGTGCCGGGCCAACCAGGGCCTGATGGAGTTCGTCGAGATGTTCAAGGCGCCGATCAAGGTGCTGCACCCGCTGCTCACCGCCACGCAGGAAGGCAACTACAACAGCACCGAAGGCCTCGGTGCGATCCCCTACAGCGGCATTCTGCTGGCCCACTCCAACGAATCGGAATGGCACAGCTTCCGCAACAACAAGAACAACGAGGCATTCATCGACCGTATCTACATCGTCAAGGTGCCTTACTGCCTGCGCGTCACCGATGAAATCCGCATCTATGACAAGCTGCTAATCAACAGCTCGCTGGCCAGGGCGCATTGCGCGCCGGACACCCTGAAGATGCTCGCCCAGTTCAGCGTGCTGAGCCGTCTCAAGGAACCGGAAAACTCCAACATCTACTCGAAGATGCGCGTCTACGACGGCGAAAACCTCAAGGATACCGACCCCAAGGCCAAGTCGATTCAGGAGTACCGCGACTCGGCGGGCGTCGACGAAGGCATGAACGGCCTGTCGACCCGCTTCGCCTTCAAGATTCTCTCCAAGGTGTTCAACTTCGACCCGCACGAAGTGGCTGCTAACCCGGTGCATCTGCTCTACGTGCTGGAGCAGCAGATCGAGCAGGAACAGTTTCCCGCCGAGGTGCGCGAACGCTACCTGCGCTACATCAAGGAGTATCTGGCACCGCGCTACATCGAGTTCATCGGCAAGGAAATCCAGACCGCCTACCTGGAGTCCTACAGCGAGTACGGGCAGAACATCTTCGACCGCTACGTGCTGTACGCCGACTTCTGGATTCAGGATCAGGAATACCGCGACCCGGAGACCGGCGAGATCCTCAACCGCGTAGCCCTCAACGAGGAACTGGAGAAAATCGAGAAGCCGGCCGGCATCAGCAACCCGAAGGATTTCCGCAACGAGATCGTCAACTTCGTGCTGCGCGCCCGCGCCAACAACAACGGCAAGAACCCCACCTGGCTCAGCTACGAGAAGCTGCGCGTGGTGATCGAGAAGAAGATGTTCTCCAACACCGAGGACCTGCTCCCGGTCATCAGCTTCAACGCCAAGGGCAGCAAGGAGGATCAGCAGAAGCACAACGACTTCGTCAAACGCATGGTCGAGCGCGGCTACACCGAGAAGCAGGTGCGCCTGCTGTCGGAGTGGTATCTGCGCGTACGTAAATCGCAATAAAGCAGCCGCAAGCTGCAAGCCTCAAGTTGCAAGCGAAAGCGCCTGGCTTTTTCACTTGTAACTTGTAGCTTGCGGCTTGCAGCTGCCCCGGGAGGGGCTTATGAGTTACGTGATCGACCGACGCCTCAACGGCAAGAACAAGAGCACGGTGAATCGCCAGCGCTTTTTGCGGCGTTACCGTGAGCACATCAAGAAGGCGGTGGAAGAAGCGGTCAGCCGGCGCTCCATCACCGACATGGAGCACGGCGAAGAGATCAGCATTCCCGGCCGCGATATCGACGAGCCGGTGCTGCATCACGGCCCCGGCGGCAAGCAGACCATCGTCCACCCCGGCAACAAGGAGTTCACCACCGGCGAACGTATCCCCCGCCCGCAAGGCGGTGGCGGTGGGCGTGGCAGCGGCAAGGCGAGCAACTCCGGTGAAGGCATGGACGAGTTCGTCTTCCAGATCACCCAGGAGGAATTCCTCGACTTCATGTTCGAGGACCTGGAACTGCCCAACCTGGTCAAGCGCCACCTGACTGGCGCAGAGACCTTTAAGACCGTACGTGCCGGCATCAGCAACGAAGGCAACCCGTCGCGCATCAATATCGTGCGCACCCTGCGCTCGGCCCATGCTCGGCGTATCGCCCTGTCCGGCTCCAGCCGCGCCAAGCTGCGCGAAGCCAAGGCCGAACTGGAACGCCTGCGACGGGAAGAGCCGGACAACTTCGGCGACATCCAGGCCATGCAGGAGGAAATCGAACGCCTCAGCGCACGCATCCACCGCGTGCCCTTCCTCGACACCTTCGACCTCAAGTACAACCTGCTGACCAAGCAGCCCAACCCCAGCTCCAAGGCGGTGATGTTCTGCCTGATGGACGTCTCCGGCTCCATGACCCAGGCCACCAAGGACGTCGCCAAGCGCTTTTTCATCCTCCTGTACCTGTTCCTCAAGCGGAACTACGACAAGATCGACGTGGTGTTCATCCGCCACCACACCAGCGCCAAGGAAGTGGACGAGGAGGAATTCTTCTACTCCCGCGAAACCGGCGGCACCATCGTCTCCAGCGCCCTGAAGCTGATGCAGGAAGTGATGGCCGAGCGCTACCCGATCAACGAATGGAATATCTACGCCGCCCAGGCTTCGGACGGCGACAACTGGAACGACGACTCCCCGGTATGCCGGGATATATTGATCAACCAGATCATGCCGTTCGTGCAGTACTTCACCTACGTCGAGATCACCCCACGTGAGCACCAGGCGCTGTGGTTTGAGTACGAACAGGTGGCCGAAGCCTTTGCCGACAGCTTCGCGCAGCAGCAACTGGTGTCCGCCGCGGACATCTACCCGGTGTTCCGCGAACTGTTCCAGCGTCGCCTGGTGAGTTGAGGGCCAAGCCATGAATGCCAGCACGAGAAAGCGCGAGCCGATCTCCACCGGTTCGGAATGGACCTTCGAGCTGATCCGCCAATACGACAAGGAAATCGCGCGCATCGCCGAGCGCTATGCGCTGGATACCTACCCGAACCAGATCGAAGTGATCACCGCCGAGCAGATGATGGATGCCTATGCCTCGGTCGGCATGCCGCTGGGCTATCACCACTGGTCGTATGGCAAGCACTTCCTCGCCACCGAGAAAGGCTACAAGCGCGGCCAGATGGGCCTGGCCTACGAGATCGTGATCAATTCCGATCCTTGTATCGCCTACCTGATGGAAGAAAACACCATCTGCATGCAGGCGCTGGTGATCGCCCACGCCTGCTATGGCCACAACAGCTTCTTCAAGGGCAATTACCTGTTCCGCACCTGGACGGACGCCAGCTCGATCATCGACTACCTGGTGTTCGCCAAGCAGTACATCATGCAGTGCGAGGAGCGCTACGGCATCGATGCAGTGGAGGAGTTGCTCGACTCCTGCCACGCACTGATGAACTACGGCGTCGACCGCTACAAGCGCCCCTACCCCATCTCCGCCGAAGAAGAGCGGCGGCGCCAGAAGGAACGTGAAGAGCACCTGCAGAAGCAGATCAATGATCTGTGGCGCACCATTCCCAGAAGCACGGACAAGGGCGGCGAGAAGGACAACAAGCGCTTCCCCGCCGAGCCGCAGGAAAACATCCTCTACTTCCTGGAGAAACACGCGCCGCTGCTGGAGCCCTGGCAGCGCGAGGTGATCCGCATCGTGCGCAAGATCGCCCAGTACTTCTATCCGCAGCGCCAGACCCAGGTCATGAACGAAGGCTGGGCGACCTTCTGGCATTACACCCTGATGAACGATCTCTACGACGAAGGCCTGGTCACCGACGGCTTCATGATGGAGTTCCTGCAGTCGCACACCAGCGTGGTCTACCAGCCGCCGTTCGACAGCCCCTACTACAGCGGCATCAACCCCTACGCCTTGGGCTTCGCCATGTACCGCGACATTCGCCGTATCTGCGAGGAGCCCACCGATGAAGACAAACGCTGGTTCCCGGACATTGCCGGCAGCGACTGGCTGACCACCCTCAAGTTCGCCATGACCAGCTTCAAGGACGAGAGCTTCATCCTGCAATTCCTCTCGCCCAAGGTGATTCGCGACTTCAAACTGTTCGGCATCCTTGATGACGACCAGAAGGACGAGTTGCTGGTGCCGGCCATCCATGACGAATCCGGCTATCGCACCATCCGCGAGCTGCTCGCCGCGCAGTACAACCTGGGCAACCGCGAGCCCAACGTGCAGATCTGGAACATCGACCGCCGCGGCGATCGCTCGCTGACCCTGCGCCATCAGCAACACGATCGCAAGCCACTGGGCGACTCCACCGGCGAGGTGCTCAAGCACCTGCATCGCCTATGGGGTTTCGATATCCACCTGGAGGTGTGCCAGGGCGACCAGTTGATCACCACTCAGCATGTGCCACCACGCGGTAGCGCGGAGAGCGACAACGAATACCCACGGCTGGACCTGGTCATCCCGCCTATTTGATCGCTTACCGGCCGCCTTCTCTCGATCTTCGGTATCCTCTGCACTCAGTGGAGGAACACCTATGCAGATCTACAAAGTCGGCGGCGCAGTGCGTGATCGCCTGCTCGGCCGTCCCGTCAGCGAAGTGGACTGGGTCGTGGTCGGCGCCAGCGCGGAACAGATGCAGGAGCTCGGTTATCGCCCGGTTGGCGCCGATTTTCCAGTGTTTCTGCATCCGCAGACGGGCGAGGAATATGCCCTGGCACGCACCGAGCGCAAGAGTGGCCGCGGCTATGGCGGTTTCACCTTTCACGCCAGCCCCGACGTCACGCTGGAAGACGACCTGACCCGCCGCGACCTGACCGTCAACGCCATGGCCGAGGACGACCAGGGCAGGCTGATCGATCCTTACGGCGGTCAGCAGGATCTTCAGGCGCGCCTGCTGCGCCACGTGTCCCCGGCCTTCGCCGAAGATCCGCTGCGCGTACTGCGCGTCGCCCGCTTCGCCGCACGCTATGCCCCGCTCGGCTTCAACGTCGCGCCAGAAACACTGCAACTGATGCGCGAACTGGCGGAATCCGGCGAACTGGGCCATCTCACCGCCGAACGTAGCTGGAAGGAAATTTCCCGTGCGCTTATGGAGCCGCGCCCCGACGTGTTCATCCAGGTGCTGCGCGATTGCGGCGCGCTGGCGGCGCTGCTGCCGGAAGTAGATAAGTTGTTCGGCGTGCCGCAACCGCAGGCGCACCATCCCGAAGTCGACACCGGCGTGCATGTGCTGAGCGTGCTGCGCCAGTGTGCGGAGCACGACCAGCCGCTCAATGTGCGCTGGGCCTGCCTGCTGCATGATGTTGGCAAGGGGTTGACGCCGGAGGCCGAATGGCCGCGGCATATCGCTCATGAGCACAAGGGGCTGCGCCTGATCCAGGCGATCAATGAACGCTGCAAGGCGCCACGCGACTGCGCCGAACTGGCAGCGCTGGTGGGCGAGTTTCATACCCACGGCCACCGCGCGCTGGAGCTGCGCCCCTCGACGCTGCTCGAGCTGCTGCAACGCTTCGACGTGTTCCGCCGCCCGCAGCGCTTCGCCGAATTCGTCGCCGCCTGCGAGATGGACGCCCGCGGCCGCCAGGGATTGGAACAGCGGGACTATCCACAAGCCGCTTACCTGCTGGGCGCAGCCGAGGTAGCACGGCAGGTGGCGGTCAAGCCGCTACTGGAGAAGGGCTTCAAGGGCGCAGAGCTGGGCGAGGCGCTCAACCGCGAACGCCTGCAGGCGCTCAAGGCCTACAAACAGCAGCACGCCTCGTAGGAGCGGCTGGGCGGCATTCCGTTTCAGCCGCGATCATCACAGCTCCGCGGCCCGCCTTTTCGCGGATAAATCCGCTCCTACCGATCAACGCCAACCCGTAGCCCGGAAGCAATCCGGGACATTCCCAGCGTCCGTTCTCCCGGATTGCATCCGGGCTACGAAGAGCGCGCCTGCAGCAGTTCGGCCGGCGTCAACTCGGCGCCGCGCCACTGGAAGGCAGTCGGCCATAACTGCTGATCGATCTGCGCCGAGGCCCAGAGTTCGGCGAACGAACGACCATCGACCGGGTGGCACACCTGCGGCGCCAGCAAGGCCAGCGGCCAGAGCACGAAGGCGTTCTTGAGAATTTCCGCCCGCGGCAGGATCAGGCCGTTGAAGTTGCCGACCTGCTCGCCATACAGCAACACGTCGATATCCAGCGGCAGGCCCTTGCGGTCCGGCGCGTAGCGGCCGTTATCGGCCTCGATGAACTTCAGCCGGCGATCCAGCTCCAGCAGCGGCAGCGCGGTTTCGCCGACCACCACCAGGTTGAAGAAATTGCCGCTCTTGATGCCCACCGCATGGCTTTCGAAGACAGGCGAGCAGCGCATGTCACTGAGCAGGCCAGCCAATGCATCGAGCCCGGCAGCAAGGTGAGCCTCACGCTGCACATTACTGCCGAGGCCGAGATAGACGCGAGTCAGAGGCATCCGCGCTCGATCTCCACACCCACGCCGCCACGTGCGGCCGGCACTGCACCGGGCTTGGTCAGTTTCAGGCGAATCCAGGGAATATCGAACTCATCCATCAGGAGCTGCACCAGGCGCTCGGCGAAGGTCTCGACCAGAATGAACTGCGATTCGGCCGCGAAGGCCTGGATGCGCGTGGACACGCTGGCGTAGTCGAGCGCCAGATTGAGGTCATCACCCGCTGCGGCCGGGCGGTTGTCCCAGGCCATCTGCAGGTCCAGACGCAGGCACTGGCGAATGTCGCGCTCCCAATCGTAGGCGCCGATCACCGTGTCGACTTCCAGCCCCTCGATAAATACTCTGTCCACCGTACTCTCCGCGCCACGACAAGGGCGCTGCACCTCGTTAGAATCGGGCCACCCCATGCCCTGGAATGGCCACCATGTTCTGGCTTCTGGCAATCCTTGCCTACCTGCTCGGTTCGTTGTCCTTCGCCATCCTGCTCAGCCGACTCGCTGGCGGGCCTGACCCGCGTGCCAGTGGCTCGGGCAACCCCGGCGCCACCAACATGCTGCGCGTGGCCGGCAAGAAACTCGCCGTCATGACGCTGATCGGCGACCTGTTCAAAGGCCTGCTGCCGATCCTGATCGCCAAGCTGTTCGGCCTCAGCCTGCACCAGCAGGCCTGGATCGGGCTGGCGGCGGTCGTCGGCCATCTTTACCCGCTGTACTTCCGTTTTCGTGGCGGCAAGGGCGTGGCCACTGCCGCCGGCATGTTGCTCGGCCTCTATCCACCGGCCGCCTTGCTTGCCCTGACTGCCTGGGCGCTGGTGTTCCTGCTGACCCGTACCAGCTCGTTGGCATCGCTAATTGCCACGCCGCTGACGCTACCGCTGCTGGCCTGGCAACAACCGGAGGCCTTGTTACCGGCCTGCGTACTCACCGGTTTGATCGTGTGGCGGCACCGCAGCAATCTGCGCGATCTGTTCGCCGGTCGCGAGCGGCGTTTTTGATTCGATAACAAAAACTGTAGGAGCGAGCTCTGCTCGCGAATTTTCCGGTTCGCGAGCAGAGCTCGCTCCTACGCGTAATCCCTTGGGGCGCTCACAGCGCTGGCAGCGACTCCATCGGCCAACGCGCCTTTACCTTGATCGCCAGATCTTCATGCTGCCCGGCCAGCAAACGCTGGCAACCGGCATAGGCAATCATCGCACCGTTGTCGGTGCAGAAACGCGGACGCGCGTAGAACACCTTGCCCTTCATTTCACCCAGCATGCGTTCCAGATGCTCACGCAGCGCCTTGTTGGCGCTCACGCCACCCGCGATGACCAGGCTCTTCAGCCCGCTCTGCTTGAGCGCGCGCTTGCACTTGATGGTGAGAGTCTCAACCACTGCCTGCTGGAAGGCCAGCGCGATGTCGCGACGGGCTTGGTCGAGGTCGTCGTCGCCAGCACGGCATTGCTGCCAGGTATTCAAGGCGAAGGTCTTCAGGCCGCTGAAACTGAAATCCAGGCCCGGACGATCAGTCATCGGCCGCGGGAAGACGAAGCGCCCCGGCGTGCCCTGTTCCGCCAGCTTGGCGATCTCCGGGCCGCCGGGGTAATTCAGCCCCATCAGCTTGGCAGTCTTGTCGAAGGCCTCACCGGCGGCATCGTCCAGCGACTCGCCGAGCAATTGGTACTGACCGATGCCATCGACCCGCACCAGCTGGGTGTGGCCGCCGGACACCAGCAAGGCGACGAACGGAAAGGCCGGCGGCTGTTCTTCCAGCATCGGTGCCAGCAGGTGACCTTCCATATGGTGCACGCCGACGGCCGGAATGCCCCAGGCAAAGGCCAGCGCCTGCGCGCAGGAAGCGCCCACCAGCAGCGCCCCGACAAGGCCGGGGCCCGCCGTGTAGGCCAGTGCATCGATATCGCTGGCCTGCTTGCCCGCTTCATCCAGCACCTGGCGGATCAGCGGCAGCATGCGTTTGACGTGATCACGCGAGGCCAACTCGGGCACCACGCCGCCATACACACGGTGCAGGTCGATCTGGCTGAACAGGGCGTCAGCCAGCAGGCCGCGCTCGCTGTCATAGAGCGCGACGCCGGTTTCATCGCAGGAAGTTTCCAATCCCAGTACGAGCATAGAGCTTGAACCTTGGTTTGCCGCGTGGAACAAAGGCGCGCATGATAAGCGCCGCCCGGCGGAGCGACCAGCGCTTTTCGACCTAAGGGCTTTGCATTCCGCGCGACGAGGCGGTAACATCCGCAACCCTTGAAAACCGACGCATCCCGAGCCATCTGCCGGGCACGCGTTGAAACCGGTAATTAAAGATAGGTACGACCTGGATGCCAGCCGTCAAAGTTAAAGAGAACGAACCCTTCGACGTAGCTCTGCGTCGTTTCAAGCGCTCCTGCGAAAAAGCCGGTGTACTGGCTGAAGTTCGCAGCCGCGAATTCTACGAAAAGCCGACCGCTGAGCGTAAGCGCAAAGCCGCTGCCGCTGTTAAGCGTCACGCCAAGAAAGTGCAGCGCGAGCAGCGCCGCAGCGTTCGCCTGTACTAATAACGTACACGCCACGCTCGAATGCCCGGCTTATGCCGGGCATTGCATTTGAAAACTCCGCCTCGCGCTTAGCGAGTGAGCGGAGTTTTTGCTTTTCTACCCATCCGTTGTCCAGCGCCTGCGCCGGGCAGTATGCTGAGCGTCTATGGCCGGCCTGATCCCGCAATCCTTCATCGATGACCTGCTCAACCGCACCGACATCGTCGATGTGGTGAGTTCGCGCATCCAGCTGAAGAAGACCGGCAAGAACTACAGCGCCTGCTGTCCTTTCCACAAGGAAAAGACCCCCTCCTTCACCGTCAGCCCGGACAAGCAGTTCTACTACTGCTTCGGCTGCGGCGCCGGCGGCAATGCCCTCGGCTTCGTCATGGACCACGATCAACTGGAGTTCCCCCAGGCGATCGAGGAACTGGCCAAGCGCGCCGGCATGGACGTGCCGCGCGAGGAAAGCGGCCGCGGACACAAACCCAGGCAGCCTGTCGACTCGCCACTCTATCCGCTGCTCAATGCCGCCGCCGAGCACTATCGCCAGGCCCTGAAAAGCCATCCACAGCGCAAGTACGCCGTGGACTATCTCAAGGGCCGCGGCCTAACCGGCGAGATCGCCCGTGACTTCGGCATCGGCTTCGCGCCGCCCGGCTGGGACAACCTGCTCAAGCATCTGGGCGCCGACGCCCTACAGCAGAAAGTCATGATCGACGCCGGCCTGCTGATCGAGAACGCCGAAAACGGCAGGCGCTACGACCGCTTCCGCGACCGCATCATGTTCCCCATCCGCGACAGCCGCGGCCGGGTGATCGCCTTTGGCGGCCGCGTGCTGGGCGACGACAAGCCCAAGTACCTGAACTCACCGGAAACCCCGGTATTCCACAAGGGTCAGGAACTCTACGGCCTGTACGAGGCGCGCAAGCACAACCGTGATCTCGACGAGATCATGGTGGTCGAAGGCTACATGGATGTCATCGCCCTTGCCCAACAGGGCCTGCGCAATGCCGTGGCGACCCTGGGCACGGCCACCAGCGAGGAGCACCTCAAGCGCCTGTTCCGCATCGTGCCCAGCGTGCTGTTCTGCTTCGACGGCGACGCCGCCGGGCGCAACGCTGCCTGGCGCGCCCTGGAATCGACACTGTCGAGCCTGCAGGATGGCCGCCGCGCACGCTTTCTGTTTCTGCCCGACGGCGAAGACCCGGACACCCTGGTACGCGCCGAAGGCACCGATGCTTTCCGCGCGCGCATCAACCAGCATGCCCAGCCACTGGCCGACTACTTCTTCCAGCAACTGTGCGAAGAAGCCGACCCGCGCTCGCTGGAAGGCAAGGCGCATCTGGTGACCCTGGCCGCGCCGTTGATCGACAAGATTCCCGGCAACAACCTACGCGCCCTGATGCGCCAGCGTCTGAGCGAGATCACCGGCCTTTCCGGCGAAGCCATGAGCCAGGTCGCCAGCGCCCCACGCAGCCATGCGCCAAGCACACCCAACCATGCGCCCAGCAGCGACTACCCGGATTACGGCGACATTGCCGATAGCGGCTACTACGACAACCTGCCGGATGTCGGCGGCTACGAGCAGCCTGCCCCACCCCAGCAGCAACATTACGAGCGCAACAACGAAGGCGGCAAAGGCAGCTGGAAGAAAGACGGCGGCGGCAAGTGGAACAAGAAGGGAAAGGGCGATTTCGTGCCACGTGGCCCGCGTACTGCGGTGAGCGTCGAATCACCACATCTGATTGCCCTGCGCACCCTGCTGCACCATCCGCAGCTGGCGCAAAAGGTCGAGGATGTCAGCCACTTCGCCGACGAAGAGGACACCTACGCGCAACTTCTCGTAGCGCTGGTCGGCGCTCTGCAGAAGGCGCCCAACCTGCGCTCGCTGCAACTGATCGCCCGCTGGCACGGCACCGAGCAAGGTCGCCTGCTAAGGGCACTGGCAGAAAAGGAATGGCTGATTCAGGGCGACAACCTTGAACAGCAGTTTTTCGACACCATTACTACACTTGCAAATAGTCAATCGCAGAGGCGGCGTGAAAAGGCGCTCCGCAGCATCATTCATAAAAGCCCCAGCGAGCTCACAGACGAGGAAAAGACATTGCTCAGAGAGCACTACAGCCTCACTTCCTCACCGAGCAGCAAGTCCCCAACTGGCGCCTAGAGCCAAAACCGAGGTATAATCCTCGGCTTGTTTTCAGCCCGCCAAGACCTTCAGTGGATAGGGTGTTATGTCCGTAAAAGCGCAACAGCAATCTCGTTTGAAAGAATTGATCAGCCGTGGTCGCGAGCAGGGTTACCTGACGTACGCGGAGGTCAATGACCACCTGCCGGAAGATATTTCCGATCCGGAACAGGTGGAAGACATCATCCGCATGATCAACGACATGGGGATCAACGTATTCGAGAGTGCTCCGGATGCGGACGCCCTGTTGTTGGCCGAAGCCGACACCGACGAGGCTGCAGCAGAAGAAGCCGCTGCCGCCCTCGCCGCCGTTGAGACCGATATTGGCCGCACCACCGACCCGGTGCGCATGTACATGCGCGAAATGGGTACCGTGGAACTGCTGACCCGCGAAGGCGAGATCGAAATCGCCAAGCGCATCGAGGAAGGCATCCGCGAAGTCATGAGCGCCATCGCTCACTTCCCCGGCACTGTCGACGGCATCCTCGCCGAGTACAACCGCGTCACCACCGAAGGCGGCCGCCTGGCCGAAGTCCTCAGTGGCTACATCGACCCGGATGACGGCAGCGTGCCTGACGAAGCTGCCGCCCCCGTTCCCGTCAAGGAAGGCGCCGCCGCTGAAGAAAGCGACGACGAAGAAGAAGACGAGAACGGCGACGACGAGGAAGAAGAAGGCGATGGCGGCCCGGACCCGGAAGAAGCGGCTCGCCGTTTCACCGCCGTGGCCGAGCAGCAGGACAAGGTCCAGAAGGCCCTGAAGAAGCACGGCCGTGGCAGCAAGCAGGCCATCGAAGAGCTGGCCGCCCTCGCCGAGCTGTTCATGCCGATCAAGCTGGTGCCCAAGCAGTACGAAGCCCTGGTCACCCAGGTGCGCGATGCCCTGGACCGCCTGCGTGCGCAAGAGCGCGCCATCATGCAGCTGTGCGTACGTGATGCGCGCATGCCGCGTGCCGACTTCCTGCGCCTGTTCCCGGGCAACGAAATCGACATGGACTGGGCCGGCGACCTGGCCAAAGGCAAGGCCAAGTACGCCGAAGCCCTGGGCAACCTGCAGGGCGACATCCAGCGCTGCCAGCAGAAGCTGGCTGATCTGGAAGCCGAGTGCAGCCTGAGCCTGGCCGAGATCAAGGACATCAACCGTCGCATGTCCATCGGTGAAGCGAAAGCTCGCCGCGCCAAGAAGGAAATGGTCGAGGCCAACCTGCGTCTGGTCATCTCCATCGCCAAGAAGTACACCAACCGCGGCCTGCAATTCCTCGACCTGATCCAGGAAGGCAACATCGGCCTGATGAAGGCGGTGGACAAGTTCGAATACCGTCGCGGCTACAAGTTCTCGACCTACGCCACCTGGTGGATTCGCCAGGCGATCACTCGCTCGATCGCCGACCAGGCGCGCACCATCCGTATCCCGGTGCACATGATCGAGACGATCAACAAGCTCAACCGCATCTCCCGTCAGATGCTGCAGGAAATGGGTCGCGAGCCCACTCCGGAAGAGCTGGGTGAGCGCATGGAAATGCCCGAGGACAAGATCCGCAAGGTATTGAAGATCGCCAAAGAGCCGATCTCCATGGAAACCCCGATTGGCGACGACGAAGATTCGCATCTGGGCGACTTCATCGAGGACAGCACCATGCAGTCCCCGATCGACGTGGCCACCGTCGAAAGCCTCAAGGAAGCCACTCGCGAAGTGCTGGCCGGCCTCACTGCCCGTGAAGCCAAGGTCCTGCGCATGCGCTTCGGTATCGACATGAACACCGACCACACCCTCGAGGAAGTGGGCAAACAGTTCGACGTCACCCGTGAACGTATCCGCCAGATCGAAGCCAAGGCGCTACGCAAGCTGCGTCACCCGACGCGAAGCGAGCATCTGCGCTCCTTCCTCGACGAGTGATACCAGAATCCCCGGCCCAGGCCGGGGGTTTTGCTTTGTGAAGCACATTGCACACGAAACCTTTATCCAGCCAGATCAAGCGGTTGGCGCTGGCGAGAACGCATCGGTATAATCCGCCGACCTCTGAGGGCCTATAGCTCAGTTGGTTAGAGCAGAGGACTCATAATCCTTTGGTCCACGGTTCGAGTCCGTGTGGGCCCACCACCTTCAAAGCCGCGCACTGCGCGGCTTTGGTGTTTCTGCGATGAAAAAAAATCGCTGCAACGCCGTCCCGCCGCCCACAAGCGTCCACCCGCCCCCAAAGGCTATAAAAAGCATCCGGGATGCCAACTCTATAGCCGCGCGGCATGGGAGCGATTAGACAGTGAGCCGAATAGCCGGCATTATCGGCTCACTGAATGAGCCGAATAGGCTCACTAATCGGCTCACAGATGCACGCCCCTATGAATGACCCTCTCTGGATCTGGCAGCAGCCCGACTGGCCGCATTTCAGTTGGCAAGGCGAAGCGCTTGCTCCGCTGCTGCGCGCTTGCGGTCAGGCTCAGGGGCGTTTGTTAGGAATGCTCGGTGCGGTGGGCAATGACACCGAAGTGCAGAGCAGCCTGGATGCCATGCTGCAGAACATCGTCACTTCTTCAGCCATCGAGGGTGAGCAGCTGAATGTCGGCTCGGTGCGCTCATCACTGGCACGGCGCTTGGGGCTGAACGAAGAGGGTCGCACCACCTCACGTTCCGAAGGCCTGGCGGAACTGCTGCTCGATGCCACCCATGCGCATCAACAACCGCTGAACGAACAGCGACTCTTTACCTGGCACCGTTGGCTATTCCCCAGCGATGACCAACTGCTGGCTCGACCGTTACACATCGGCACACTGCGCGGCGAAGAGCCGATGCAGGTGGTTTCCGGACGCATCGACCGCCCGACAGTCCATTTCGAAGCCCCTCCCCGCGCGGGGCTGGAAGCGCAATTGGCGGACTTTCTCGCCTGGTTCGATAGCAGCCGCAGCGATGCCAGCCTTGACCCCTTTCTGCGCGCCGGCATCGCCCACTTCTGGTTCGTGACCCTGCACCCGTTGGATGACGGCAACGGCCGCCTTACGCGCGCCATCACCGATCTGGCATTGGCTCAGGGCGAGCAACAAGCCATCCGCTTCTACGCCATGTCGGCGAGCATCCTCGACGACCGCGCCGGTTACTACCGCATCCTCGAAGCCAGCCAGAAAGGCGGGCTGGATATCACCGCCTGGCTGCAGTGGTTTCTCGCCACCTTACTCAACAGCCTGGAGCAGGCCCTTGCTCGTATCGACCGCGTGCTGGTCAAGGCGCGCTTCTGGCAGGCACACCGCAGCCAAACGCTATCGGCGGAGCAGATCAAAGTGCTTAACCGCCTGCTCGATGGCGGCGAACGGGGTTTTGAGGACGGTATCAGCGCAGCCCAGTACCAAGCCTTGGCCAAGGTATCCAAAGCCACCGCCACACGTCACCTGGGCGATTTACTCGAAAAGGGCTGCATCGAACGACTGCCCGGCGGCGGGCGTAGTACCCGTTACCAGATAGCACGCTGAGCTGAGTCCTTCGCCCCTGGTGCGTCATCGCGCCATAGGACAATGGTCGCGATCCCCTTGAGCACTCGAAAGCAATTGGCCATTATCGGCTCAGTACCAGGCATCTGGATTTCGGCACACCTGCTCGCCTCTCCATCAAGCAGCTCGGCTCAAGGAAGAAAATGGATTACAGCCCGATAGTCGCTCAGGTCTGGGGCATGCTGACCTGGTTTATCCCCGCAGCTCTGCTGATCGGCCTGCTCAAATCGCCCTGGGCCAAGGGGCAGATCGGCGAACTGCTGGTGCGCCTGTTCGCCCACTGGCAGCTGGACAAGCAGACCTACCGCCGCCTGCACAACGTCACCCTGAACACGCCAGACGGCACCACGCAGATCGACCACGTATTCCTCTCGCCCTACGGCATCTTCGTGCTGGAAACGAAGAACATGAGCGGCTGGATCTTCGGCAGCGAGAAGCAGGCGCAGTGGACGCAGAAGCTCTACAAACGCACCTTCAAGTTCCAGAACCCGCTGCCGCAGAACTACAAGCATCTCAAAGCGCTAGAAGCCACCCTTGGCGTCAACCCCGAACACCTGCATTCGGTCATCACCTTCGTCGGCGGCAGCACCTTCAAGACCGAAGTGCCGGCCAACGTCACTCAGGGCATTGGCTTTATCCGCTATATCTAGTCATTCCAGCAGCCAGTCTTCAGCGCGGCTGAAGTCGACGCCATGCTGCACGCCCTGCAAACCGGCCGCCGTGCACCTACCCTCGCCACCCACCGCGAGCATGTGCAAAACCTGAAGCGCCGGAGCGATCCGACAGCCGAGCGGCAATGCCCGAAATGCGGCAGCGCACTGCTGATTCGTACCGTGAAGACAGGACCTAAGGCTGGGCAGCAGTTTTGGGGATGCTCGGGGTTTCCCAAGTGCCGAACGATGCAGAGCTTATAGATGCAAAGGAAAGCAGAGAATCATGGTCTGTCCCCAAATACTGGCATTCTTTAATGGTAGGTCTTCAGCGTCCCGTCGCTGCGCTGTAGGTGCTGGCAGTGTAAGATCAGACGACTAGGGTCATAGATAGCCTCTTTGACCGACCATAATGGCTACGGAGGGCGAAGAATGCTCAGTTTCTTGAAAGCATCACTTGGCGTTGGATGTGGTTTGGGGGCGCTAGCAACCGGTCTGCTCTATTCTTTCTATCGCGAATGGATTAAGTCAGATCTTTTAAATCACCTACCCCCTGAGCTGCTGTTGCAAGTCGTACATCTATAGTCTAGGGGCTACCGTATTCTGTTTCATAGTGCTGATTGTGGCGCATGTAGGATCGAAGTCTAGTGGCGTCACTGCAACTGCTGACAATGGCGGCACCGCTGTCAACTCGACAGGCAAAGGAAGTGTTAACGTAACCGTTAATAGGCCCAAATGAGATGACTAAATCTCAGACAGCCGAAGCAAATAACGGCGGAATAGCAGTAAACAACAATGGCGGCGAAGTGAGCGTCACCATAACCGCCCTCTCAAAAGTAACCTCCATATTAAATCCGCTGTTAATTAAAATTATCGAAGCATACAAGCCTGAAGAATCAATCGATGGCGAAATCGTCGACTATCTTGGAGTAGACGAGAAGCTTGAGTATAACGCTGTAGCTGCGTATGCGGAAGACATTCGAGAATACAGTGGTCACATGGGCCTGATAGAGGCCTTAATTGAGAGCATTGATAACGAAGACCCAGGTGCGAAGAGCCGGTTTCTCTGGGCCATTCAACAAAAGTACAAGCAAGCAAAGAAAGAACTGCTTATAGAAGGCAGTATTCGCACAACAAACAAAAGCGAAATTTTTGAATTTATTAAAAACAATTCCGACCGAATTCTACTCAAAGTCTCGAAACTTATTGATGAAACTTTCGAAGGCTTTGACGGCGCCACCATTGAGATCGTGCACTCAGCCAAAGAGCTCATAGTTTGCTACGGCTTTATAAATTGCAAAATTTTAGAGCCACCGAAATGATTTTAAGCAATGCACAATCCCCCGCCAAAAGCCCATATATAATAGGCGGACAAATTCTCTCCACCCTTAAAAACAACAACTTTAGCGAGATGAGCCCACTGCTTTTGCATCGTGAGTTCAATCTAGCCTATGACGAAGTCTCTTTTGCATACTTCATGTATGCTCTAGATTGGCTTTTCATTGCTGGATGCATTGAGCTAACTAAATCCGGCGATATTAGTCTATGCAACTGAAGCTACTATCTGTATTCGATGGCGAGAAGGAAATTCGGCGCATTGAATTCAAAGACGGAATAAACATCATCACCAACTCAGGTGCAAATGGAAATCAGGTCGGTAAAAGTAGCTCTCTTAGAGCCATAAATTTTTGCCTCGGCGGATCCCACGACAGCTTTTGGGTCGACCCCGACAATGGCAAAATAAATGAGCAAATAAAAGACTTCCTTACCAAGGGAACAGTTCGATTTGAGCTTACACTTAAGCTTGCCTCCGGCCTACATAAGCTCAGCAGAACTCTTTTCGCACAAGCTCAAAAGAATCGCGACGTAATAAAGAGCTAAAATTTTATCAATGGTGCTCCTTTCCACGGTAGCGAAAAATACAAAAATGAGGTCGCAAAATTATTTGGCTACCACCGAAGCCAACCGACTTACGGTGCTATTAAGAATAAATTCTTCAGAATTAATCGCCAGACGTGCAACAGCTCAATCAAATATTTGACCGCCTACACAAGCGACAATGAATACTCATTGATATATTCATACCTGTATGGATTTGACGGAATCAATAGTATTCAGGATCTAAACCTTATTGATGACGAAATAATATCCGAGAAAGAGCGCATTAAGGCGCTGCTTGGCGGCCATAAAATCGAAGCTTTAGAATCCACCCTTAAAGAAATTGACTCCCAAATTTCAGACTTAGAATCCCGCGAGGATGACTACGACATTGTTGACAGCCAAAACCATGCAATTTCGAACCTTAAGCAATCCAGGCAGGATGTGGCACTAATTTCTACAAAAATTGCCAACTTAGAAACAAAGTTATTTCACAATCAAAAAACAATCGAAAGATATAAGCACAACATTGTTGAAGCTGACATTAATGCGATCTCTGCACTTTATAACGAAGCAAAAGCAGTAATCCCCAACCTAACTAAAACCCTTGAGCAGACTATTGAATTCCATAACTCGATAATGTTTAGAAAAGCGAAATACGTTGAAGAACTGAGCAAAGCGGTTAGAGATGAAATTTATGACTTAAAAACTGAGCTCGGGAATAAACTTGATACCGAAAAGAAGGTTGTCAAAGATATTTCAAGGGATAGCCAGTTTAGCGGATTCATCCTAATCGAGAAGGAAATTCAAAATAAGCGCGAGGAGCGAGGAAGAATAACCTTCATTATTGACGAAGTAAGAAACTCAGAAAAAATAATAAAAGAAAAGTCAAAAAACAAGAAGATATTCGTAAAGATATTGCATTAAGTCATACGGACTTCGATACCAAACTAGCAGCATTCAATAAAAGCTACCGTTTCATAACCAAGAAAATATTCGGCTCACATTATAATGAGCTGTTAGCATGTGACGACGGCTCCGGAAAACTACGATTCTCCATCAAGTATGAAGAGCTAAACACTGGTGACGGCGCACCAAGAGCTGCCGCGATGGCGTTTGATATGGCTTACGTTGATTTTGGCAATAAAAGAAGCTCAAGATTTATCTCGTTTACAGTCCAAGATTATCTAGAGTCGGCAGACGAGGAGAAATTAAAAGCGCTCTTCATGATTGCAAATTCGAGAAAGATCCAAACAGTCGTCTCGATCCTGAGTGATAAATTATATGGCTTGAGCAAAATTTTCCTGAAAGAGAATGTAGTGCTCACGCTTTCTGCTGATGACAAATTTTTCAAGATCAAATAATTTAAATGGATCTCTTTACCATATATCGTACCTAGCAAACATTAAACCGTCCTCAATATCCATGCCTTTATATCTAGCGCAGAACAACCAGGGACAGACCACGATTTACCGCTGAAAAGCTTGGTCTGTCCATCGTTCCTCCCTGCACTGCGACCTCAAATCTGCCTCCACTAACCAAAGCTCTGCATAAAAGGCCTGGCACACTGCCTGATTGCCGCGACCACATGCGGTGCTTGTTCGCTCAGCTCGGTTGAGCGCGCCAGCACTCGTTCCAGTGCTTGCAACTGCTCGCGGATCAATTCTTCTGGCCGCGCCACATCACAGACTTGAGCAAAATCCAGCAGCCCTTGGCGCGACGCGAAGAGCGACTTGTTGCCTACGAGATCCAGCGCCAAAACGTCCTCTGAGATATAGGCAGTGGTATTGACGATATCGTAGGCCGGTGCCAACCGCGCATCGCGCTGGGTCGGGTTGGAATACAGCAGCCCGAAGTTTTTCAGATGGGCATCGCCGTTACCGACGATGCAGCTCAGGGTGACGATGGCGAATAGCTGTGCCAGCGAGCCTTGCACCTGCTCGGGCGCACAGAACAGGCGGATGGCCTTGGCGATGGCTGAATAGCTCTTGCTGTACTTTTGCTGCGCAGCCAGCCCCATCAAGGCCGCCATGTCCTCGAAGCCGATGGGGTTGAGTTGTTTATCCCGGTCGAAACGGCGCATGACGAACAACTTGGCGTTGTCGGAAAGGTAGAATTCCGGCACCGCGATGCCCGCCTCTTTGGCGATGGACATGCAAAGGAACTCGTTGATCGCCAGCCCTGGAAACTCGTCTCGACCGCTCTTGATGATCAGCTCGGAGGTTTTCGAGGTGAAGCGTTGCGGCATCGCGCCCTGGTGCTCCGGCACCAGCACCTTGGGCTGAACGCCCGAAATCCCGGCGCGCAGGATGTAGCGATCCACCAGGCTGGCAAAAATATCTTCTGCTCCATCCCAGGCGAGGATTTCTTCCAGTTTTTCGCCGGGGAATTGCTGTCTGCGCAGCAACGCATCCACGTCAGGCGAACTGACCGTCACCCGCCCGATAGGCGAACTGCTGCCAGACAGCGCCAACAGCAACATCGGGTCAAGGTTGGCCACCTTGGCCAGGCGGTTGCGTAGCTGTTCAAGGACGTAGCCTTCCGGCAGGTTCATCTGGAAAATGGGGTGCAGTTCCCGATGGCGGTATTCGTCCAGGCGTACCGGCATGAGCAAGCTGATCGCTGCCTGCGCCTTGGCATTCTCGTGGTAGCGGAACAGATAGTCAGTGCCACTGGCAAGCACCTTGCCGCTATCGCCCTCAGGCGTTGCAACCTGCAGCACGGCTGTCATCAATCGAACACTCCCTGTATTTCGTCCAGCGTGGGCATGGCTGCTGGAACCACCTCGAGTTCGGCATCGAGGGCTGCCAGGGCGCGTGCATAGGCCGTCATCCCCACCGTGAGATCGCCCTTCTCGATGGCAATGACCTTTTGCCGCGTGATACCCGCCAGCGAAGCGAGCGCAGCCTGCGTCAGCCCGCGATTAAGACGGCGCTGCCGAAGCTGATCGCCAAGTCGTAGCGTGATGAGGGCATAGTCCATGTTCTTTATACGTAACAAATCATATTAAATGTAACGTATACCGAACTATCCGAGAAAGCAAAGCGAATCAGGTTGCTCGTACAGGCCACTGAAAACCCTAGGCGAGGCAGCCGATGCCATACAGATGGCAGCCTCGCCCAGTTTTTTGGAGACCCAACGCCCCTACGGTTAACTGCCCCCGTTTGCACCCCTGCCATATTAACGCCACATTTTTCCCTGAACCTTTGCCCCTCTCGCCCAGTCGGCTTAAAGAACCGTCGCGCTTTGCGACGCCAGCAAAGGATGCGCGATATGCCGAACCGCGCCAGCAGAATCGACGTTTCACAACTGCAACTCGAACAGCTATGGCAGCGTTATCAGCGGGTACGCGCTGCCACGGAAGGCCTCTGCGAGCCGCTGGAAGCCGAGGATTACGTGATCCAGAGCATGCCGGACGTCAGCCCGCCGAAATGGCATCTGGCGCATGTGACTTGGTTCTTCGAGGCCTTCGTGCTGCAGCCCTTCCTGCGCGGCTATCGCCCGCTGGATGAGCGCTACGACCATCTGTTCAATTCCTACTACAAGACCCACGGCACGCCCTTCGAGCGGGCGCGGCGTGGTTTGTTGTCGCGGCCGGCGGTAAGCGAGGTGTACGCCTATCGCAGCCATGTCGATCTGGCGATGGAGCAGTTGCTCAACAGCATGGGAGCCGACCTCAATGACGAGGTGCTGCAGCGGGTCGAGCTGGGGCTGGAGCATGAGCAGCAGCATCAGGAGCTGCTGCTGATGGATATCAAGCACATCCTGGCGCAGAACCCGTTGCGCCCGGTCTATCGCCACGACCTCATGCCGGGCGGCGCCGAGGCGAGCGAGCTGCGCTGGGTTAACTTTCCCGCCGGCTTGCGCCATGTCGGCCATGCCGGCGACGACTTCGCCTTCGACTGCGAGCGGCCGCGCCATCGGGTGTTCGTCGAGGCCTTTCAGCTCGCCAGCCGGCCGGTGAGCAATGGCGAATACCTGGAGTTCATCCGCGACGGCGGTTATCGCAGCACGGCGCTGTGGCTGGCGGATGGCTGGGACCATATCCAGCGCGCCGGCTGGCAGGCGCCGCTGTACTGGCAACGCGAGGGCGACGACTGGCTGGAGCTGACCCTGGGCGGCCCGCGCGAGCTGGATTTGGATGCACCGGTCTGTCACCTGAGCTACTTCGAGGCCGAGGCCTTCGCCACCTGGGCGCAGGCGCGCCTGCCGCGCGAAGAAGAATGGGAAGTTGCCGCGCAGGACGAACCGCTGTGGGGCAACTTCGTCGAGAACGATCATCTGCAGCCGGTAGCCGCGGGCGCCGGCAATGGCCTGCAGCAGCTCTATGGCGATGTGTGGGAATGGACCGCCAGCGCTTACCGGCCCTATCCCGGCTTTCGTCCGCTGGGCGGCAGCCTGGGTGAATACAACGGCAAGTTCATGTCCGGGCAGATGGTTTTGCGCGGCGGCAGCTGCGCCACCCCCGAGGATCACGTTCGCCCCACCTATCGCAACTTCTTCTACCCCACCATGCGCTGGCAGTTCTCCGGCCTGCGCCTGGCCAAGGAGCTCTGAGCATGGCATTGGCAATCCGCACCAACGAACAGTCCATCAGCCCGGAACAGGAAAGCCTGCGCGAAGAGGTGTTGCGCGGCTTCGCGGCCAGTCCGAAGGCGATGTCGCCGAAGTTCTTCTACGATCACCGCGGCTCGCAGCTGTTCGAGCTGATCTGCCAGCAACCGGAGTACTACCCGACGCGCACCGAGGAGACCATCCTGCGCCTGGCGGCGAACGATATCGCCGAGCTGGCCGGGCGCAACGCCAGCTTGGTGGAGCTAGGCAGCGGCGCCAGCCGCAAGATTCGTCTGCTGCTCGAAGCCCTGCGCCCAACGCGTTACCTGGGCGTCGATATTTCCCGCGAGTTTCTGGATATCTGCACCCGTCGCCTGGCCGCCGATTATCGCTGGCTCGACGTGCACGCGCTGTGCGCGGACTTCAGCCAGCCGCTGAAATTGCCTGCCGAGGCGCTGGGGCAACGGCCGCTGGCGTTCTTCCCCGGTTCCAGCATCGGCAATTTTGACCCGGATGAAGCCCGTGCCTTTTTGCGTAATTTGCATCGGGCGCTGCCGGCCGGCAGCGGCTTGCTGATCGGCGTGGACCTGCTGAAGGACCGGCAGGTGTTGGAGCGCGCCTACAATGATGCGGCCGGGGTGACCGCGCTGTTCAACCTCAACCTGCTCGAGCGCATCCGCAACGAGCTGGACAGTGATATCGACCCGCGGCGCTTCGAGCATCGGGCCTTTTTCAACGAGGCCGAGTCGCGTATCGAAATGCACCTGATCAGCAAACAAGCGCAACAGGTACGCATCGAGGATCGCGTGTTCGACTTCGCCGCCGGCGAAACCCTGCACACGGAGAACTCCTACAAATACACGCCGAGCGGCTTTTGTGGATTGGCGGGTGAATGCGGCTTCGCCTCGGTCGCCATGTGGCGCGACCCGGCCCAGTTGTTCAGCGTGCATTTTTTGCGGCGGGAATAATGGCCGTGTAGGAGCGAATTTATTCGCGATCTAGTTTGGGCACCGAGTCGGGCCTATCGCGAATAAATTCGCTCCTACAGAAAGAGGATGCCTTGGCTTCGTTGCATGTGGGTCTCGGCGTTTGGCGATGAGGACGATGCCTGGGACGCAACCTAACGGTGAATGTGGCCTCGCCTCGGGCGCCATGTGGCGCGACCTGGCGCAGTTGTTCAGCGTGCATTTTTTGCAGCGGGAGTGATCGCCGTGTAGGAGCGAATTTATTCGCGATCATGTTTGGGCACCGAGTCGGGCCTATCGCGAATAAATTCGCTCCTACAAGAGAGGGTGCCTTGGCTTGGCGGCTTATGGACCTCAGCGCTTGGCGATGATGTACACCGCGTGGACGATGCCGGGGATGTAACCGAGCAGGGTGAGCAGGATGTTCAGCCAGAACGCGCCGCCGAAACCCACCTGGAGGAACACGCCCAGCGGTGGCAGCAGAATGGCGATGAGGATGCGGATTAGGTCCATGTGGTACTCCTTTACGTTCCATAAGGGGTACTGAAACAGACCCAAGGCAGCGCCTTGCAGTTCATTCGCGATGACGACGCCTGCTGCAGTACTGAGAACCAGCCACTGGCACCAGCGGGGATATGACTTTAGTCTGGCGCCAGGATGGAATCGCCCATATGCCTGAACAATTACAACAAGAACGCATCATCGTCGCCGATGATCATCCGGTTTTCCGCGATGGTCTGTGCCGCATCGCCCAGCGCGTCTTTCCCCAGGCGTGCCTCCTCGAAGCCGGAGACATGGACGACGTGCTGCACCTGGCGCACGCCGGCACGGCGCCGAGCCTGTTCATGCTCGACCTGCTCTTCCCCGGTCAATCACCGCAGGCCATCAGCGCATTGCGGGAGGCGTTTGCGCGCAGTTCGATCGTCGTCGTGTCGATGATCGACAACCGCGAGCTGATCGATGAAGTGATGGCCGCAGGCGCCGATGGCTTCATCGGCAAGGCGACGCCACCTGATGAAATCGCCGCTGCGCTACTGGCCGTGCGCGAAGGTGAGTTCGTCCTGACCCTGGGCCCCGCCGGCGTGCCGGCCTTCGCCGAAGACCGCCACCTGCTGGAACAGCTGACGCCGCGGCAGCAGGAGGTTCTGCGACTGGTGGTGCGCGGCCTGTCGAACAAGGAAATTGCCCGCGAGCTGGCGATCTCTCCCTTCACCGCGCGCATCCATGTTTCCTCGCTGCTGCGCACGCTGGACGTCAGCACGCGCGCCGCAGCCGCGGCCAAGGGTGCCAAGGCCGGGCTGGTGTGACCCTCACGCGGCCTTGAGCTTGAGTTTCAGCGCCACCAGCAGCGAGCGCAGCTCGGCGGGCTGCACCGGCTTCGACAGAATCGGGATATCGCTGTCACCCACCTGTTCCTGCACACGACGCACGTCGTGGCCGGTCATGATGATCGCCGGCACCTTGCGCCCGCTGCTGCGACGCAGGTGCTGAATACAGTCGGCGCCCGAGGCCTCGGTGCCGAGGTCGAAGTCCGTCACCACCAGATCGAAATGCCTCGACGCATCGGGCAGCGTGTTGAAGGTGGCAACCTCGCAGCCCCATTTCTGTAGCAAGGTCGCGGTGGCCAGCAGCACGTTGTGGTCATCCTCGATCAGGCACACGCGCAAACCATCGAGCATACGCGGCATTTGCGGATCACTACGCCAGGTAGCCGGTTTCGCACTGGGCGCTTCGACCCGCTGCAGGCCGTCGATCAGCGCCCGCGTGCCGCGCGCCTCCACCGAATGAATATTCACGCGCATGTCCATCAGCGCGCCCAGCCGTCTGACGATCGCCAGGCCCAGGCCCATGCCCTCGACGTCGCTGTCTCGCTCCTGGCGCACGCGGTAGAACTCTTCGAAGACACTGTCCAGATGGTCGGCGGCAATACCGCGCCCCTTGTCGTAGACCTCGATGGCAACGCCTGGCCCGCGGCGCCGGCAGGCGATCAGCAGCGGCTTGCCGGGAGCGTATTTCAGGGCATTGGAAAGCAGGTTCTGCAGCATGGTGGTGAGCAGCACCGGATCGGCCCGCACGTGAATCGGCGGGCAGCGCAGGCGTACTTCGACGCCGGCCCAACGCGCCGCCTCGGCATTCTGCTGGATCAGTTGCTCAAGCAGAGGGCGCAACGCCAGCGGCTCCAGTTGCGGTACCACCTTGCCGCTATCGAGCGAGTACATGTCGAGAATGGTGCGGAACAGGCGCGCGACGCTGTGCAGCGACTTGTCGATGTTCTCCACCAGGCGCCGCTGCTCGGCGCCCAGACTGCTGTCACGCAGGCAGGCGGTGAACAGGCTGATGGAATGAATGGGTTGGCGCAGATCGTGGCTGGCCTGGGCGAGAAACTGCGATTTGGCGCGGATAGCCGCCTGCTCGGCCTCGGCCGCCTGACGCGAGCGCCTGAGCAGGGCGTGCATGTAGGCCGGCGCCATGATGGTGGTGAGCAGCAGCGTGACGATCAGGTAGGGCTGCGACTGCCAGTAAGGCGAGGTGCTGGCGGTCACCGTGAGCGACAGCAGCGCCATGACCGTGGCCAGCAGCAGGTAACCGGAGCCGTAGCGCAGGCCGTAGCCGATGGTGACCCAGATCAGGATCGCGTAGACCGGCAGCATGGCCGCGCCGCCGTTTGCCAGTGCCACGGTGATACCGGCGTAGTCGGTGAGCATGGTGAACAGCCGCCGCCCGCGATAGTGCCCCGGACGACGCAGGATATCGGACCAGATCAGCGTGGCCACGACGCAGAACAGGCCTTTGAGCAGGAAGATCTTCCACACCAGCGCCGGGTCGATCAGGGAAAAATGATACAGCGCTGCGGTGTAGCAGCCGGCAACGGCCACGAAGATCATGCGCACCCCGGCCTGGGCGCGCTCTGTGTCATAGGCGGAAACCTTCCTGGTCATGGCAACCCCCTGCTGACCGCTCTCATCTTGTCTGCCGGCACCTTAGGCCGGAGTCTGCCACCGGTGCAAGGAACTGGTTGGCAGGCGATTCGCCATCAGTACACCCGTACTATTTCGTGCCTGCCGCCGTCGTTCCTAGAATCCGGGCAACGCCTCGGCACCGGGTTGGGGCACGGTCATTGAAGGGAATGTCTGATGAACATCAAGGAACGAAGCCTGGCGATCGTCCTGAGTACCGTTGCACAGGCCTCGCTGAGCGGATGCCTGGCGCAGAACACGCAAACCCAGGGGCTGCAGAACACCCAGCTGGCCAGCGACCCATGCGCCCCGACCGCGACCAGCAGCCTGATCGCCACCGGGCGCAGCCTGCTGGACATGGCCAATACCGTGCTCGAGACCCAGCACAGCCTCAACGGCAACTCCGCCACTTACGCCCAGCGCATGCAGGTCGCGGAGAACGCACAGAAGGTCAACCAGGGCCATAACGTGCTGAGCAACGTCGAGACCCTTGCCGGTGCCGGCCAGCAGCCTTGCGTGCCCGCCGCGGCGCCAGCCAGCGCGTCGCGCTGACAAACGCCATTCAAAGCCGAACGTCGAGCTTGTCCAGTAGTAGCTCAGGCGGCAGGTCGGCGCTGACCAGTTGATTACGCCCGCGCTGCTTGCCGCTGTACAGGCGGCGATCGGCGGTGCGGTACAGCTCGGCAGCGCTGCGGCCATCCCTCGGCCAGGCGGCCAAACCGAAGGTGGCGGACAGTGCGATCTGAGCACCGTCGTACTCCAGCGGTTGATTGGCGATCTGCTTGCGCAGCTTTTCCACCAGCGGTTCGGCGCCCGCGCTGTCGGTATGGCGCAGCAGCAGGCCGAATTCCTCCCCGCCCAGGCGCCCGAGAAAGTCGGTCACGCGCAGACGCTGCTGCAGTAGCTGGCAGATGTGCTGCAGCGCCATGTCGCCGGCATCGTGCCCCCACTGATCATTGACCTGCTTGAAGTGGTCGACGTCGAGTAGCACCAGCACCAGATGCCCGCTGCTGCGCTCGGCCTCCTGGATGCTGCGCTGCAGCGCGTGCTGGAAGCTGCCGCGGCTGGCCACGCCAGTCAGCGAGTCGGTCTGCGCCAGGCGCTCCAGCTCCTCGTAGGCCTGCATGCGCAGGCCGTCGTAGATATGCACGAAGACCAGGATCAATACGCCACACAGAGCGGCGTTGCCGACGTCGATCAGGCCATGAGTGTCCAGGTTCAGGTGGTTGTCGGCGAAGTACAGCAGCAGGCCGGCGAGCATGAACGGCGCAGTGAGCAGGAAGGCGCGACGCTTGCCCAGCAGCAGGTAGGCCAGCAGCGGAATCATGTACAGCCAGACGAACGCCGCCGAGGACGCATCCGGCATGACGATGATGTAGAGGATGAAGCAGAAGGTCGGGATCAGGTACAGGTAGATCCACAAGTACAGATGCCTGGCGCGTTCGATGCGCCAGGCACCGAGCAGCAGCAAGGCCGTGAACAACACTTCAACGATGGCGAACGGATAGTTGCCGGCCAGCGCCTGCAGGATCGAAAAGCCACCGAGGGTCAGGCCGGTGGCGAGCAGGATGGTACGCACCAGTGCGCGCTTGCCAGCCTCCAGAAGGCCGTCGCTGTGCCCTGCACCTACATCCCTGTGATCGTTATAGTTGCCATCGCCCATTTTATTGCCCAGCACCACCTGCGACGGTGCGCAGCCCCCGCGCTGCACACCTTCAGGCAACTATAGACGGCCTTGCCTGTTTTACACCGCGTAACCCATTACGCGCGGCAGCCACAGGGCGATTTCAGGGAAGATCGCCACCAGAAGCAGGGCGCTGGACATCACCACGACGAACAGCGCCGCCCAGCCGACGGTCTGCTCCAGACGTATCTTGGCGACTTCCGCCGTAACCATCAGGTTGATCGCCACCGGTGGGGTGAACTGACCGATGGCGATGTTCATCGCCAGCAGGATGCCGAACCACACCGGATTCCAGCCGAAATGCTGCATGACCGGAATCAGGATCGGCATCAGGATCAGGTAGATCGAGATGGCATCGAGCAGCATGCCGGCCAGCAGTACGGCGAGCATCACCAGCGCCAGCAGCACCCAGCCGTTGTCCGACAGCGAGATCAGCCATTCGGCCAGGTGGCGGAAGGTGCCGAGCATGGTGCCGGCCCAGGCGAAGATACCGGCCAGGGCGATGATCAGCATGACCACGCCAGAGATCACCCCGGCCTCGCCACACAGGCGCCAGAGGCTGCGCCAGTTCAGTTCGCGGGTGAGGAACAGGCCGACCAGCACGCCGTAGGTCACGCCGACCACAGCCGCTTCAGTGGGCGTGAACAGCCCGCTGCGCAGGCCCCCGAGGATCAGCACCGGAGCGAACAACGCCGGCAGCGCCTGCTTGAAGCTTTCACCCAGCGGCGGACGCTCGCTCGCCTCCGGCGACTCCCAGCCATAATGACGCGACAGCAGCCAGGCCGGCACCAGCAGCACCAGACCGACCAGAATGCCGGGAAACAGGCCGGCAGCGAACAGCGCGCGCAGGTCCACGCCTGGCACCACGATGGAGTACAGAATCAGCGCGATCGACGGCGGAATCAGGATCGCCGTCGAAGCCGACGCGGCGATCAGCGTGGCCGAGAACGGCTTGGGATAACCAGCCTTGGTCATGCTCGGCAGCATCACCATTGCCACGGCTGCGGCGTCGGCCGGCCCGGAGCCGCTCATGCCGCCCATGATCAGGCACACCAGCACCGCGACCATGGCCAGGCCGCCATGACGCGGGCCGATCAAGGCCTGGGCGAAGCGCACCAACCTGAGCGCTACGCCGGCCTTCTCGAACACCAGGCCGGTGAGGATGAACAGCGGAATGGCGATCAGCGGGTACTTGGCCACGCCGTTGTAGGTGTTGGTGCCGAGAGTGGCGAGCATGTCCGGCGACAGGCCGGCGATGATGCCGATGGCCCCGGACAGGCCGAGGGCGAAGGCCACCGGTACGCCGAGCGCCAGCAGTACGGCGAAACTGAGGATCAACCAGAGATCAGGGCTCATCGCTGATCCTCCCGCGCAGGCGATCGAGGGTCATCTGGGTCAGGCGCACGAACACCAGCAGCGCCAGGATCGGCAGCCAGACCACGTACCACCAGTTGGGCAGTCCCAGACCGGGCGATTCGGAATCCCACTGGAACTCCTCCCAGGCGAACTGCCCGCCGTACCAGCACACCAACCCCAGCACCAGCACGCCGGCCAGCCACTGCAGCAGGATCAACGGCGTGCGCAGGCGCGGGAACAGGCGCTCGAGCAGGCCGATACGAATGTGTCGGTTGCTGCGCATGGCCACCGAAGCACCGGCGAAGGTGAGGATGACCAGTAGGAACACCGAGATTTCCTCGGTGAAGGCAAAGGATGCATCGGTGAAATAACGCACCACGACATTGGCCAGGCTGATCAGACTGATGATCACCAGGGCCAGGGTGGCCAGAACGCGCTCCAACGGCGCGTCGAGTTGCTTACTCATAAGAACCTCGAATGACCGGATCGAGGCGCTCGTGCAGTGGCGCTCCCTGCCCTCTCCCCGACCCCTCCCGCAAGCGGGAGAGGGGAGCAGAGCAGGCTAAGGGACATCCACCACTACGCCCCGTAGTGTGGGCTTCCGGTCAGATAAAACGAATCAGGGCTGGGCCACGGCCTTGCGCGCGGCTTCCATCAGCGCGTCGCCGATGCGCGGTGCCCATTTCTCCTGCACGCTGGCAGTGGCCTCGACGAACGCGGCGCGCTCGGCGTCGGTCAGTTCGATCACTTGCACGCCGCGCTCACGCACGTCGGCCAGGCGCTGGGCCTGAGCGCCACGCGACAGCTCGATCTCCCACTTGCCGGCGTCGATGGCGGCCTGGCTGAGCAGTTCGCGATCTTCCTCGGGCAGGGATTTCCATACGCGCTGGTTGACGGCGAACACCAGTGGGTCGGCCATGTAGTCCCACAGGGTCAGGTACTTCTGGCCGACCTGGTCGACACGCGCCACGTCGAAGACCGACAGCGGGTTTTCCTGGCCGTCCACCGCGCCGGTGGTCAGCGCCGGCTTGGCATCGGCCCAGCTCATTTGCGTGGGGTTGGCGCCGAGAGCAGTGAAGGTGTCCTGGAACAGCGGCGAGCCGACCACGCGGATCTTCAGGCCCGCCAGATCGGCCGGGCTGCGCACCGGCTTGGCCGAGTTGGAGATCTGCCGGAAGCCGTTCTCGCCCCAGGCCAGCGGCACGATGCCGCGCTGCTCGATGGCGGCGAAGGCCAGTTTGCCGGCTTCGCCCTGGGTGATGGCGTCGAGGTCGGCATCGTTCTTCATCAAAAACGGCAGGGAGAATAGGTTGAGTTCCGGCACCTGCGGCGACCAGTTGATGGTCGAGCCCACGGCCATGTCGATCAGCCCCGAGCGCATGGCGGAAAATTCCTTGGTCTGGTCGCCGGCGACCAGTTGCGCGTTGGGGTAGACGCGCAGGGTGATGCGCCCTTCGGAGCGCTCGTTGACCAGATCGGCCCACTTCTGCGCGGCCTGGCCCCAAGGGAAGGCATCGGAAAGTACGGTGGAGACGGAGTATTCACGCGCCTGCGCGGTGGCGCACAGGGCGGTCAGCGCAGCGCCGGCGGCGAGCGCGGAGAAGAGTCGCTTGAGTTTCATCGGGGCGTCCTTGTGGATCTTGGTGTTGTCGTTGTGGCACCGGCAAAGCGGTGCGGATCCAGCGGCGGGCGTATGGCTCGCCTGGCGCGCCAGGTCAGCGCGAAAGGGACACGGCAGGTGTCAGGGCTGCCGGGCAGGCCTTGTGAGCGATCGGCAGGTGCCGGCGGGTTACGCGCAGCCGCTCAACTATTCCAGAAGCGCGCGGCGAAAGCCATTGTCCGATGACTGTTGACGTTGCCCGTGCGCAGCAGCGCCAACCATAATCAGCGGCTTCTGACTTCGGACATTCGCCCATGGCCATCTCCCACGACGACCTCGACCAGCACGGCCTGATCATCGGCGTGTCGCCGGAGCGCTTCCGCGCGGTGGCCATGCCGCTGCTGTTCGATCACCTCGATGCGCAGTGCGAGGGCACCATCGCGGTCAACCGCCAGGCGCGCATCGTCTGGATCAACGACAAGTACGCGCAGAAGGTCGGCATCGCCGATGCACGCACGGCGCTGGGCAAGGAGATCGAGGAAGTGCTGCCTGCCAGCCGCCTGCGCGAGGTGGTGGAAAGCGGCCAGCCGAGCATGCTCGACCTGATGGCCTTCGGCGGCGAGCACTTCGTGGTCACTCGCATTCCGTTGCGCGACGAGGACGGCACCCTGGTCGGCGCGCTGGGTTTCGTGCTGTTCGACCGCGCCCGTCACCTCAAGCCGCTGATGGCCAAGTACGCCAACCTGCAGACGCAGTTGCTCGCCACTCAGCACGAGCTGGCCAAGGCGCGCCGTGCGCGCTACACCATCGCCGGGTTCATCGGCGCCAGCAGCGCTGCCAGCGAGGTGAAGCGCAAGGCCCGTCGCGCCGCACAACTCGATGCCACGGTGCTGATCCGTGGCGAAACCGGCACCGGCAAGGAGCTGCTGGCGCAGGGCATTCACAACCTGTCGCCACGCGCCAACGGGCCATTCGTCGCGGTCAACGTCGCGGCGATTCCGGAAACCCTGGTCGAGGCCGAACTGTTCGGCACCGCGCCGGGTGCCTTTACCGGCGCCGACCGCAAGGCGCGTATCGGCAAGTTCGAAGTGGCCAACGGCGGCACGCTGTTTCTCGACGAGATCGGCGACCTGCCGCTGCCGCTGCAAGCCAAGCTGCTGCGCGTGTTGCAGGAGCAGGAGGTGGAGCCGCTCGGCTCCAACCAGGTCAAACCGCTCAATGTGCGGGTGATCGCCGCCACCCATATCGACCTCGAAGCCAAGGTGGCGGCCGGGCAGTTTCGCGATGACCTGTACTATCGCCTCAACGTGCTGGCCCTGCGCGTGCCGCCGCTGCGAGAACGTGCGGGCGACATTCCCGCGCTGATCGAGCATTTGCTCGATGACCTGGCCAACCGCTCCGGCCTGGCGCCCATGGAGCTGAGCGACGATGCCCTCGCCCTGCTCTGCGCGCAACCGTGGAAGGGTAACGTGCGCGAGCTACGCAACCTGCTGGAGCGGGCGCAACTGGCGGTCGATGGTCGGCTGGATGGCGAAGTTCTGCGTGGATTGCTGGTCGACCCGGTTGCGCCGAGTGCGCCGACACCCGTTGTGCCAGTGATGGCGAGTACAGCGCAGACGCTGGCCGAACAGTTGGCGCAGGCCGAAAGGCAGGCGCTGCTGGCAGCGCTGCAGGCTACCGACGGCAATCGCCAATTGGCTGCCGAACGCCTGGGAATTTCCCGCGCCGGGTTCTACGCCAAGCTGGCGCAGCATGGGCTGGGACGAAGGGGTTAAGCGCTGGCGGCTGGTGGCTGGTCGTAGGAGCGGCTTCAGCCGCGATTGCCACCGGATCGGAAATCGCTTCGCGGCTAAAGCCGCTCCTACAGATTCCGTTGCCATCCGCAATTGCGTAGCCCGGATGAAATCCGGGGCAAAGGTTCGCAAAGCTCCCGGATTGCATCCGGGCTACGGCATTGGTTGTGGGAACGGCTGGGCGGCATTCCGCTTCAGCCGCGATTGTCACCGGGCCGGAAATCGCTTTGCGGCTAAAGCCGCTCCTACAGATAACGTTGCTGGCCGCAATTTCGTAGCCCGGATGAAATCCGGGGCAAAGGTTCGCAAAGCTCCCGGATTGCATCCGGGCTACGGCATTGGTTGTGGGAGCGGCTGGACGGCATTCCGCTTCAGCCGCAATTGTCACCGAACCGGAAATCGCTTCGCGGCTAAAGCCGCTCCTACAGATAACGTTGCTGGCCGCAATTGTGTAGCCCAGATGAAATCCGGGGCGGGCACGACGCCACGGCAGTTGGCGGGTTTCACCCGCCCTACGGGTGACTTGTATTGTAGGGCGGGGTGAAACCCGCCGGATGTATCGGCTGGAGGAAATCCGAGGATCGCCAGCGTCCAGAATTCTGGACACAAGGCAAATAGGAAATCCATAAAATTGGAAAAATCCATAAAAATGGACACTCACCTCATTCGACCTACTTGCCCCACGCTCGGCGTTGACGCCTGCAATCCCCGGCCCATCAACCTTTTCGCCACCTTGACCAAAGTCTCATCCCACCCTGGCACGACTCTGGCTCTATACCCGGCAAAGGCGCGCTGCCTTACCCGCGCCTTCTCGATAAACGGCTTCAGCCGCTAGAACAACAACAAAAGGAACCACCCATGGGTACCCTCGGTATTCTGATTTCCCTCGCATTGTTGATGTACCTCGCCTACCGCGGCATCAACGTTCTGATTCTCGCCCCGCTGCTGGCCCTGCTGGCGCTGCTGTTCGCTGGTGACATTGCCCTGCTACTGCCCACCTACACCCAGGTGTTCATGAAAGCCATGGGCGGCTACGTGATCCAGTTCTTCCCGCTGTTCTTGCTCGGCGCCCTGTTCGGCAAGTTGATGGACGACTCGGGGTCGGCGCGCGCCATTGCCCATGGCATCGTTGCCAAGGTCGGCAGCGAGCGTGCCATCCTGGCCATCGTGCTGGCCTGCGGCATCCTCACCTACGGCGGCGTGTCGCTGTTCGTGGTGGCCTTCGCCGTGTACCCGATCGGCGCTGCGCTGTTTCGCGAAGCGGGCATCCCCAAGCGCCTGATCCCCGGGGCCATCGCCCTCGGCTCGTTCACCTTCACCATGACCGCGCTACCCGGCACGCCGGCGATCCAGAACGCTATTCCCAACCCCTTCTTCGGCACCGACGCCTTCGCCGCGCCGGGCCTGGGGGTAATCGCTGGCCTGATCATGTTCGGCCTCGGCACCTGGTGGCTCACCGCGCAGTCGCGCAAGCTGATGGCCGCCGGCGAAGGTTACGGCGAGCACCGCGAGGATCCGGTCAGCGAAGAGCGCCGCGACATCCCCGGCTTCTGGCTGGCGCTGCTGCCGATCTTCGTGGTGATCGCGCTGAACTTCCTGATGGCCAAACAGATTCTGCCGGCCGTCGACACCAGCTACCTGGCCAAGCCGGAATTCGGCGGCCTGCAGGATGCCAAGTCGCTGATCGGTATCTGGTCGATCATCGTTGCTCTGGGCGCCGCCATCGTGCTGCTGATCGCCATGCACTGGAAACGCTGGATGGATCTGAAGAAGAGCGTCAACGACGGCGCCTTCGGCTCCATGCTGCCGATCCTCAACACCGCCGCCGAGGTGGGTTACGGCACGGTGATCGCCTCCCTGGCCGGCTTCGTGGTCATCCGCGACCTGGTGCTGGGCGTCTCCAGCAACCCGCTGATTTCCGAAGCGGTGGCGGTGAACATCCTCGCCGGCATCACCGGCTCGGCCTCCGGCGGCATGTCCATCGCGCTGAAGACCCTCGGCGAGCAGTACCTGACCATGGCCACCGCCGCCGGCATCAGCCCCGAGCTGCTGCACCGCGTCGCCGCCATGGCCTCGGGCTGCATGGACACCCTGCCGCACAACGGCGCGGTGATCTCGCTGCTGGCGATCTGCAAGCTCACCCATCGCGAGTCGTACAAGTTCATCTTCGTCAACACCGTGGCCTTCCCACTGGTGGCGCTCGCTGTCGTCATCACCCTGGGCACGCTGTTTGGAAGCTTCTGATGACCGCTGTAGGAGCGGATTTATCCGCGAAATTTCGCGGCTGAAGCGGAGCGCCGCCCGGCCGCTCCTACAGTCCTCTGCAATGCACGAGTACCCGCAATGAGCAAGATCATCACCGCCGCCGAAGCCGTGGCGCGCATTCCCGATAACGCCAACCTGGCCACTGGCGGCTTCGTCGGCATCGGTTTCGCCGAGCAGATCGCCATCGCCCTGGAGCAGCGATTCGTCGCCGAACAGGCGCCGCAGGGCCTGACTTTGGTGTACGCAGCCGGCCAGGGCGACGGAAGGGGCCGCGGCCTCAACCACCTGGCCCATGAAGGCCTGGTGCGCCGGGTGATCGGCGGTCACTGGGGCTTGGTGCCGGGGCTGCAGAAGCTGGCCGTGGACAACCGCATCGAGGCCTACAACCTGCCGCAGGGGGTGATCTCCCAGCTGTTTCGCGACATCGCCGCCGGCAAACCGGGGCAGCTGTCGCGTGTCGGCCTGGGCACTTACGTCGACCCGCGCCATGGCGGCGGCAAGCTCAATGCGCGCACCACCGCCGACCTGGTGCGGCTGATGCCCATCGATGACGAGGACTATCTGTTCTACCCGACCTTCCCGATCAACGTCGGCATCGTCCGCGCCACCAGCGCCGACCCTGACGGCAACCTCAGCTTCGAGCGCGAGGCGCTGACCATCGAGAGCCTGGCCATCGCCATGGCCGCGCGCAATTCCGGCGGGCTGGTGATCGCTCAGGTCGAGCGCATCGTCGAACGCGGCTCGCTCAACCCACGCCAGGTGAAGATCCCTGGAATTCTGGTGGATTGCGTGGTGCAGGCCGAGCCGGCCAATCACCAGCAGACCTTCGCCACCGCCTACAACCCGGCCTTCGCCGCCGAAACCCGCGTGCCGGTAGACAGCCTGACGCCAATGCCGCTGGACGTGCGCAAGCTGATCGCCCGCCGCGCGGCGCTGGAGCTGAAAGCTGGCGCGGTGGTCAACCTCGGTATAGGCATGCCCGAGGGCGTGGCGGCGGTGGCCGCCGAAGAGGGCGTGATCGAGCGCCTGACGCTGACCGCCGAGCCCGGCGTGATCGGCGGCGTGCCGGCCTCTGGCCTGGATTTCGGCGCGGCGAGCAACCACAGCGCATTGCTCGATCAACCCTACCAGTTCGACTTCTACGATGGCGGCGGCCTGGACATCGCCTTTCTCGGCCTGGCCCAGGCCGATGCGGCGGGCAACCTCAACGTGTCGAAATTCGGCTCGCGCCTGGCCGGCGCGGGCGGTTTCATCAACATCAGCCAGAACGCCAAGCAGGTGGTGTTCGTCGGCACCTTCAGCGCCGGTGCGCAGGATATTCGCATCGAAGGCGGCCAGCTGCGCATCGTCCAGGACGGCGAGCTGCGCAAGTTCGTCGCCGAGGTGGAGCACCGCACCTTCGCCGGTCGCCTGGCCGCCGAACGCGGCCAGCCGGTGCTCTACGTCACCGAGCGCTGCGTGTTCCGGCTGACTGGCGAAGGCCTGGAGCTGATCGAAGTGGCGCCGGGCGTGGACATCGAACGCGACATTCTCGCGCGCATGGACTTCGCGCCTATCGTGCGCCAGCCGAAACTGATGGACGATCGACTGTTGCGCCCCGAACCGATAGGCCTGGCGCAGTGCCTGGCAAGCCTTTGAGCGTGAACTTGCGGGCCTGAACGGGCCCGTTTTTTTAAACCGGCACGATGCGCCCGCTTGCGCCATGCACGGGCAAACAACCTGAACCATCTCCCGCCCCCTCCGTCGTAACTGCAAGACGACGAGCCAGGGAGACGGAGCATGAAACCCCGATTCAAACCCTATCGTGGACCTTCCGGTGGCTGGGGTTCGGCCAATGCCGTGGGCACCATCCTGCTGCGCGAACGGGCGCCATTGACCGGCGCTGCGGCGCTGCTCAAGCAGAACCGCCCGATCGACGGCTTCGCCTGCGTCAGTTGCGCTTGGGCCAAGCCCCACCCGTCCAAACCCCTGGCCTTTTGCGAGAACGGTGCCAAAGCCACGGCCTGGGAAACCACCAGCCTGCGCTGCACGCCCGAATTCTTCGCCGGCCACACCCTCAGCGAGCTGCGCAACTGGAGCGACTACCAGCTGGAGCAACAGGGTCGCCTGACCGAGCCGATGCGCTGGGATGCGACGACTGATCGCTACCTTCCGGTGAGCTGGGACGAGGCGATCGCTGAGATCGGCGCCGAGCTCAAGGCACTGGAAGACCCCGATCAGGCCGTGTTCTACGCGTCCGGCCGTGCCTCGCTGGAAGCCTCGTATATGTGGCAGTTGCTCGCGCGCCGCTTCGGCACCAACAACCTGCCGGACAGTTCCAACATGTGTCACGAGAGCACCTCGGTGGCCTTGCCGGAAAGCATCGGCGTGCCGGTCGGCACCGTCACCCTAGAGGACTTCGGCAAGACCGACGGCCTGATGATCTTCGGCCACAATACCAGCAGCAACAGCCCGCGCATGCTGCATGACCTGGACGCCGCCCGACAGCGCGGCGCGCCCATCCTCACCTTCAATCCACTGCGCGAACGCGGCCTGGAGCGCTTCACCAATCCGCAATCGCCGCGGCAGATGCTCACCGGTGAGTCGGAGGTGGTCACCACGCACTATCACCAGCTCATCATTGGCGGCGATGCCGCGGCCATCGCCGGCATCTGCAAGGCCTTGCTGACGATGGACGACGCGGCGCGCGAGAACGGCCAGGATCGTGTGCTGGACATCGCCTTCATCGAGCAGCACACCCAGGGCTTCGAGGCTTTCGAGCGGACCATTCGCGGCTATGCCTGGGAGATGCTGGAGCGCCGCAGCGGCCTGACCCGTGGCGCGATGGAAGGCGCCGCCAAGGTGTATGCCGGTTGCCAACGGGTCATCGCCATCTACGGCATGGGCCTGACCCAGCATCGCCATGGCGTGACCAGCATCCAGATGCTGGTCAACCTGCTGCTGATGCGCGGCAACCTGGGCAAGGAAGGTGCGGGCATCTGCCCGGTGCGCGGCCACTCCAACGTGCAGGGTCAGCGCACCGTCGGCATCACCGAGAAGGTGGCGCAGGTGCCGGTCGACCGCCTGTACGAACAGTTCGGCTTCAACGTACCGGAGCAGGACGGCACCACCACGGTGGACGCCTGCGAAGGTGTGCTCAACGGCAGGATCAAGGCATTTCTCTCCCTCGGCGGCAATTTCGTCCGCGCCACGCCGGACAGCCAGCGCCTGGAGCCGGCCTGGAGCAAGCTGCGCCTGACCGTGCAGATCGTCACCAAGCTCAACCGCAGCGCCCTGGTGCACGGCGAGAAGGCCTACATCCTGCCCTGCCTGGGGCGCACCGAGATGGACATTCAGGCCAGCGGCGCGCAGTACCACACCACCGAGGACAGCACCGCCTGCATCCGTGCCTGGCAGGGTGTGGTCAAGCCGGCCGGTGAGCAGCTGCGTTCTGAACCGGCGATCATCGCCGCCCTGGCCAAGGCAACGCTGCCCGCCAACCCACGCATGGACTGGGATGCCTGGGTGGCCGACTACGGGCTGATCCGCGAGGCCATCGCCACCAGCTATCCGGACATTTTCCACGACTTCAACACGCGCATGCTCGAACCGGGCGGCTTCCACCGCCCCCTGCCGGCCACCTGGCGCGAATGGAACACCGACAGCGGCAAGGCCAACTTCACCCGGCCGGACACCCTGGCGCTCAACGACGACGTCGAACAGAACCGGGAACGTCGTGACGTGCTCAACCTGATGACGATCCGCAGCAACGATCAGTTCAACACCACGGTGTACGGCTACGATGACCGCTTCCGCGGCGTGCACGGCACTCGCTCGGTGCTCTTCATGCACCGCAACGACATGGCCAGACTGGGGCTCAGCGAAGGCGATCAGGTGCAGGCGAGTACCGCCGTCGACGATGGCGTGCAGCGCTCGGTCGGGCCGCTGCGTGTCACCCCGCACGACATTCCCGAAGGCTGCTGCGCTGCCTACTATCCCGAGTGCAATGTGCTGGTGCCGCTCTGGCACCATGAGAAGAAGGCCAAGGTGCCGGCGGCCAAGTCCATCCCGATCACCTTGCGGCCCTTCATCGCCACGGCACGAGCATTGGAGTGAGACAAGACGGAACCCGATTCCTCTGACCGGTCTATAGTTGCTGCCTGTTTATTCATTCGCCAGAGGAACAACCATGAGCAAGACCTACAACGTCGCCGTATTGGTCGGCAGCCTGCGCAAGGCCTCCATCAACCGCAAGCTGGCGTTGGCGCTGGCCGACCTGGCGCCCGCCTCGCTGAACCTGGAAATCCTCGAGATCGGCGACCTGCCGCTGTACAACGAAGACGCCGACGGCGATAGCGCTCCGGCGTCCTATGCGCCGTTCCGCAGCAAGCTCAATGCGGCCGACGCCGTGCTGTTCGTCACCCCCGAGTACAACCGCTCGATTCCCGGCGCGATGAAGAACGCCATCGACGTCGGCTCGCGCCCGTACGGCCAGAGCGGCTTCAGCGGCAAGCCCGGTGCCGTACTCAGCGCCTCGCCCGGTGCTATCGGCGGCTTCGGCGCCAACCACCACCTGCGCCAGTGCCTGGTGTTCCTCGACGTGCATGTGCTGCAGCAGCCGGAGGCTTATCTGGGCGGTGCCGGCAATTTCTTCGATGAAAACGGCGCGCTCAGCGACGGCATCAAGCCTTTCCTGCAGAAATTCATCGACGCCCACGCTGCCTGGGTAGCCAAGCAGGTCGGTTGAACCAATAAATGACCGCTCGGGCCGTCAGGGAAACCTGGCCCCGAGCGGCATCGCGGCCAGGAAGCGCAAACGCATCCTGGCTTGCTCATCTCGCACGAAATCCTTTTAAGTCCCTCCCGCAGACCTTCTGAAGCTGCTCGACCCAACCGGCGCCGCGCACAGGAACTGACTGCAGATATGCCCTGACCCACGGCCTGAATGACACTGGCCACTAGACCGATCGGTCTAGATAATCCAGGGCATGACCAAGACCACTCGCGACAATCTGATCGACGCCATGATCGATGCCCTGCAGCGCAAGGGCTTGCACGGCGTCGGCCTGAGCGAACTGCTGGCGGCCGCCGGTGCGCCCAAGGGCAGCCTTTACCATCACTTCCCGGGCGGTAAGACCGAGCTTGCGGTGGCGGCCATCGAACGCGTCGGCCAGCGCGCCGAGCAGGCTTTCGCCGCGCTCTTCGAGCGCCAGCCCGACCCGCTCGATGCGCTGAGCGCCTGGCTACAGAGCGCACTTGGCCAGTTGCAGAACAGCGCGTTCGAACGCGGCTGTCCGCTGGCTGCCGTCGCCCTGGAAAGCGGCCCGGACGATCAGCAGATTCGTGCCGCCCTGGCCAACGCCTTTATGGTCATTCGCCAGGCGCTGCAGCAGCAATTGCAACGCCATGGTTATCCACAGCCGCAAGGCCTCGCTGCCCTGTTCGTCGCGCTCTACGAAGGCGGCCTGCTGCAGGCGCGCGTCGCCGGTAGCAGCGAACCGCTGAAGCAGGCCGTGACCACCCTGCTCCATCTGACCCGCCAGCATCGCCCGGAGTCCCTGTCGCCATGACCACGTCCATTCGCCGCGAAACCCAGCCCCTGCTGGCCCTCGATGATTACCCGTTGGCTGCCACACGCTATTACGCCGAGCGCCCCCACGCGCAGTTGTTGATCGCCGGCGCGACCGGGGTGCCGCAAGGTTTCTACCGACGCTTCGCCGAACACGCCGCCAGCCGGGGCTTCAACACCCTGACCCTGGACTACCGCGGCATCGGCCAATCCAGGCCGGACAGCCTGCGCGGCTTCGAGATGGAATATCTGGACTGGGCCAATCTCGACCTGGCCGCGGCGGTGGATCAGCACCGGCACGCCGAGCGCCCGCTGTTCGTGGTCGGCCATTCCTTCGGCGGCCACGCCTTCGGCCTGCTGCCCAACCACGACCAGGTCGCCGGCTTCTATACCTTCGGCACTGGCGCTGGCTGGCACGGCTGGATGCCAAAGGGCGAACAACTGCGCGTGTTGGCCATGTGGCGGGTGGTCGGCCCGCTGATCACGCGCTACAAGGGTTATCTGGCGTGGAGCACGCTGGGCATGGGCGAAGATCTGCCACTGGGCGTCTATCGCCAATGGAAGCGCTGGTGCCGCTTCCCGCGCTACTTCTTCGACGACCCGCAGATGCCGGGGCTGGCAGAGCGCTTCGCCCAGGTACGCACGCCCATCGTGGCGCTCAACACGCTGGACGACCTGTGGGCACCGCCCGCCTCGCGCGATGCCTTCATGGCCGCCTACACCAACGCGCCCTTCCAGGCGCGCACGCTTGACTCACAAGCCGAAGGCCTGGGCGATATCGGTCATATGGGGTATTTCCGCCCTGCGGCGCAGCGCCTGTGGGACGAGACTCTGGACTGGTTTGAACGGCTGCGCAGCGAACAACGAGCGGCTTGAAAGCTAGAATACGGCGGGAAACTGCCAGGCAGAAAAAAGAAAACCCCGCGATTGCGGGGTTTTGCAGACTGTTGTCCTGACATCCTTGATCTGCTCACCATCCTGGCGGCTGTCCAGCGTGTCCTTGTTTGTCTGGGCGCTTCCTGCGCTGAATCCATGTGCGGCAGAGTACGCTCGTACCTGATGGCTCGACAGTGGCGATTATCGCCACATCTTGTAAGCCATGGCTTACAAAATTCGCCAGCCATTGATGCCGCCTCGTATTTGCCCGAAGCCCTTCCAATTTGGGTGAAAACGGCTGTCGATGTTTTTTGCGACGTACGTCTTGCTAGACTTCGTTTTGTCCTACAAAAAACAACAAAAGATGCCGTCAGTCGGGGGCTTGAGTATGCGCACCGTCACGCTGTTTCTCGGTTGCCTGGCAACCTGCATGAGCTCCTTCTCCTTGGCCAGCGGCCAGACCCAACTGGGCGACGTCAAACAGGCCATCGCACAGGCGTTCTGGCAGAACCTCTACGGCAATGGCGGCAGCACCTTGTACTGCGGCCAGACCTTCGCCCGCGAAAGCGGCACGCTGACGGCCAGCCCGATCTACAGCGGCAAGCAGCTCAAGAGCGCGATGCGCTGCGTCACTGATCGCCAGTGCACCATCATGAACCCGCGCTACCCGTACATCGTCGCCGACCTGCACAACTACTACCCGGCACTGGCGCGCGTGGAGCTGGTCCGACGTAACGCCCAGTTCGCCGACCTGGCCGACGATGTGCCGAGCAAGTTCGCCGATATCGGCTGCGACATGAAGGCCAGCTATCAGTTGGTGGAACCGCGTGACGAAGCCAAGGGCAATATCGCCCGGGCGATCTTCCATATGCACGTCGAGTACGACCTGCCCATCGTCGGCCTGATACCGATGTACAAGGCCTGGCACCGCATGGACCCGCCCGATGCGGACGAGAAGGCACGCAACGACAAGATCGAAGCGCTGCAGGGCACGCGTAACCGTTTCATCGACGATCCGTCATTGGTGGATCAGCTGATCAGCGACTGATTTCGATCACTGAGGGAGGGCTTTAGCCGCGACGAAACCACCGCGGATCGCCGGCAAGCCGGCTCCTACGGTTTGTGTACAGCCTACCCTCTGCGTTTGTGCAGCGAACGCAGCTTGTAGCGATCACCTGGATGAATCAGCCGCGCGTAGCTCACCAGGTGATCGTCCGACCAGGTACGGCGGATCACGCTCAGGCAGGGCATGGCCGGGTCGATCTGCAGCAGCTCGGCGGTGCGCGCATCCACCAGTACCGCCTCGACCACATGCTCGACATCCGAGATCGGGCAGCTGGCGACCAGCACCTCGTTGGGCGTTACCTGGGTGAAGTCGCTCTGCAGGTAATGCGGCACCCAGCGCGGGTTGACGAAGCGGTCCTCGAGCTGGATCGGCAGGCCGTCCTGCAGGTGCACGAGGATGCTATGGAAAACCTCGCCGCCCAGACGCAGCCCCAGACGCAGCGCCACCTCGTCATCGGCGGCGATGGCTTCGCAACGCACCACTTCGTTGCCGTATTCGTGACCGCGACCGCGCACTTCACTGGCGATATTCATCACCTCGTGCAGCGGCGACTCGGCCTTGCGGTCGGTGACGAAGGTGCCGAGCCCGGCCTGACGCACCAGATAACCCTTTTGCACAAGGTTCTGGATCGCCTTGTTGGCGGTCATGCGGCTGACGGAGAAATCCCGCGCCAGTTGCTCCTCGGGCGGGATCTGGTGATTGATCGGATAGGCGCCGCCGTGAATGCGCTCGAGGAGAAAATCCTCGATGGCCTTGTAGCGCGGGGTGGGACTGGTCACGTCGGCTCCTTGGAAATGCCCGGTGCGCGGATGATACATCAGCCATACGACTGAACTCGTAGGAGCCCCGCCTCGGGGCGAAAGCGGTCGCGGCCATTCGACAAGACCTGCGACGTGCCCCCATTCGCCGCGGGGCGCGACTCCTACACGAAGACCGTAGCCCGGATGAAATCCGGGGCTTCATATCAAAGCCCCGGATTGCATCCGGGCTACGCTACCGCCGTTCTCAGCCTACCGAGGGCAGCATGCCGGCTGGCAGCAACGGCGTCAGCACGCGCTCGGCCAGCAGCGCGTCAGCGGCGGCGATATCCGGGGCGAAGAAGCGATCCTCGACGTAGTACGGCACCTTGGCGCGCAGGGCCTGGCGCGCCTGCTCCAGCGCCGGCGTGCTCTTCAGGCCTTCGCGGAAGTCCAGGCCCTGGCAAGCACCCAGCCATTCCACGGCCAGCACGCCACGGGTGTTGGCAGCCATGTCCCACAGGCGCTTGCCGGCAGCCGGCGCCATGGACACATGGTCTTCCTGGTTGGCCGAAGTCGGCAGGCTGTCGACGCTGTGCGGATGGGCCAGCGCCTTGTTCTCGCTGGCCAATGCCGCAGCAGTTACCTGGGCGATCATAAAGCCGGAGTTCACCCCGCCATTGGCCACCAGGAACGGCGGCAGTTGCGACATGTGCTTGTCCATCATCAGCGAGATGCGCCGTTCGGACAGCGAGCCGATCTCGGCGATGGCCAGGGCGATATTATCGGCGGCCATGGCCACGGGTTCTGCGTGGAAGTTGCCACCGGAAATCACCTCGCCTTCGGCGGCGAACACCAGCGGGTTGTCGGATACCGCGTTGGCCTCGATGCCGAGCACCTCGGCAGCCTGGCGCAGCTGGGTCAGGCAGGCGCCCATGACCTGGGGCTGGCAGCGTAGCGAGTACGGGTCCTGCACCTTGTCGCAGGCGGCGTGGGAGCGACCGATCTCGCTGCTGTCGCTGAGCAGGTGGCGGAAGGCAGCCGCTGCGTCGATCTGCCCGCGCTGACCGCGAGCGGCATGGATGCGCGCATCGAAGGGCGAGCGCGAACCGAGCAGCGCCTCGACACTGAGCGCGCCACAAACGCTGGCGGCGGCGTACAGGTCTTCGGCCTCGAACAGCCCGCGCAGGGCGTAGGCGGTGGACACCTGGGTACCGTTGAGCAGGGCCAGGCCCTCCTTGGCGGCCAGGGTCATCGGCTCCAGGCCGGCGACGGCCAGCGCCTCGGTGGCCGGCAGCCATTCACCCTTGTAGCGCGCCTGGCTTTCACCGAGCAGCACCAGGGACATATGGGCCAGCGGCGCCAGGTCGCCGGAGGCGCCGACCGAACCTTTGAGCGGGATATGCGGGTAGACCCCGGCGTTGACCAGGGCGATCAGCGCGTCGATCACCTTGCGGCGGATGCCGGAGAAGCCGCGCGCCAGGCTGTTGATCTTCAGCAGCATGATCAGCCGGACCATGGCATCGCTCAGCGGCTCGCCGATGCCGGCGGCATGCGACAGCACCAGGGAGCGCTGCAGCTTTTCCAGATCGGCATTGGCGATGCGGGTCGAGGCCAGCAGACCAAAACCGGTGTTGATGCCGTAGGCGGTGCGGCCCTCGGCGATGATCTGGTTGACGCAGGCGACGCTGGCGTCGATGGCCGTATGGGCGCTGGCGTCCAGGGTCAGGTGCACGGGCGCCTGGTAGGCGGCGCGCAGGTCGGCCAGGGTCAGTTGGCCGGGTTTCAGGTTCAGGGTGGTCATGTTCTGTTCTTCCACGAGGTGAGTCCGCGCCTGGCGAAGCAGAGCCTAATAATGGCTGAAGTCGCGATACGTGCAGTGATTGATGCGCCGGCCCAGCGGGCCGGCGGCGAACGTGCCTTAACCGATCATCGGCAGGTTCAGACCTTGCTCCTTGGCACAGTCGATGGCGATCTGGTAACCGGCATCGGCATGACGCATCACGCCGGTGCCCGGGTCGTTGGTCAGCACGCGGGCAATGCGTGCGGCAGCTTCGTCGGTGCCATCGCAGACGATGACCATACCCGAATGCTGGGAGAAACCCATGCCTACGCCGCCGCCATGGTGCAGCGACACCCAGGTCGCGCCGCTGGCGGTATTGAGCAGGGCGTTGAGCAGCGGCCAGTCGGACACGGCATCGGAGCCGTCCTGCATGGCCTCGGTCTCGCGATTGGGGCTGGAGACCGAGCCGCTGTCCAGGTGGTCGCGGCCGATCACCACCGGCGCGCTCAGCTCACCCGAACGCACCATTTCGTTGAAGGCCAGGCCGAGCTTGGCGCGCTGGCCCAGGCCAACCCAGCAAATACGCGCCGGCAGGCCCTGGAAGGCGATGCGCTCGCGGGCCATGTCCAGCCAGCGGTGCAGGTGGGCGTCGTCGGGGATCAGTTCCTTGACCTTGGCGTCGGTCTTATAGATATCCTCGGGATTGCCGGACAGCGCCGCCCAGCGGAACGGGCCGATGCCGCGGCAGAACAAGGGGCGGATGTAGGCTGGGACGAAACCGGGGAAGTCGAAGGCGTTGGCCACGCCCTCCTCTTTCGCCATCTGGCGGATGTTGTTGCCGTAGTCGAAGGTCGGCACGCCCATCTTCTGGAAGTCGAGCATGGCCTGCACGTGCACGGCCATGGACTGCTTGGCGGCCTTGACCACGCCAGCCGGGTCGGTGGCTGCGCGATCCTTGTACTCGGACCAGCTCCAGCCGATCGGCAGGTAGCCGTTGAGCGGATCGTGGGCGCTGGTCTGGTCGGTGACCATATCCGGGCGAACCCCGCGCTTGACCAGTTCCGGCAGGATTTCGGCGGCATTGCCCAGCAGGGCGACCGAGATGGCCTTGCCTTCAGCGCAGTACTTGGCGATGCGCGCCAGGGCGTCGTCCAGATCGCTGGCCTGCTCGTCGACGTAACGGCTGCGCAGGCGGAAGTCGATGCTGCTCTGCTGGCATTCGATGTTCAGCGAGCAGGCGCCGGCCAGGGTCGCGGCCAGCGGCTGGGCGCCGCCCATGCCACCCAGGCCAGCGGTGAGTACCCAGCGGCCCTTGAGGTTGCCGGCGTAGTGCTGGCGACCGGCTTCGACGAAGGTCTCGTAGGTGCCCTGAACGATGCCCTGGCTGCCGATGTAGATCCAGCTGCCGGCGGTCATCTGGCCGTACATGGCCAGGCCCTTGGCATCGAGCTCGTTGAAGTGTTCCCAGCTCGCCCAGTGCGGCACCAGGTTGGAGTTGGCGATCAGCACGCGCGGGGCGTTGCTATGGGTCTTGAACACGCCGACCGGCTTGCCGGACTGCACCAGCAGGGTCTCGTCGTCGTTCAGGTTGGTCAGGCTCTCAACGATCTTGTCATAGCACTCCCAGTTGCGCGCGGCGCGGCCGATACCACCGTATACCACCAGCTCCTTGGGGTTCTCGGCCACGTCCGGGTCGAGGTTGTTCATCAGCATGCGCAGCGGCGCTTCGGTCAGCCAGCTCTTGGCGGTGAGCGTGTTGCCGCGCGGGGCGCGGATTTCGGTGTCGCGGAACTTGGTCATGTTGCGGGCTCCTGTGGGAACGGGTCAGTGGTGGGCGGTCAGAGCCAACCCAGAAATTGGGCGAGGTAGGCCAGGGGGATGGCCAGCAGCAGGCTGAGCAGGGTGCGCTGCAGCCAGATCAGCAGCAGGTGGCCCAGGCTCAGGGGAATTCGCGTGGCCAGCACGCAGGGAATCGAGGCGGAGAGAAACAGCACGCTGCTGACCGAGACGATGGCGGTGACGAACTTCACCAGCACATCAGCGTCCTTGAGCAGCATCGCCGGCAGGAACATCTCCGCCAGGCCGGCGGACATGGCGCGGGCTACCTGCATGGGCTCGTCCAGGCCGAACAGCCAGGTCAGCGGGTAGAGCAGCACGCCGAGGGCGTCGAACAGCGGGGTGTACTTGGCGGCAAGCAGCCCGAGCAGGCCGACGGCGAGAATGCTCGGCAGGATGGCGGCGGTCATGCGCAGGCCATCGACGAAGGTTTCGCGCAGCGCAGAGCCCAGCGACGGCGCCATGCTGGCCTGCTGCATGCCGGCGCGCCAGGCACTGCCCAGGCGGCTTTCACCGGGTTGCAGCTGCGCCTCGGGCTTGGACTCGGACGGCAGCCGCGACAGCGGATAGATGCGCGCGCTGATCGCGGTGACGCTGAAGGTCACCGCCATGGCGCTCCAGAAATACAGGTTCCACTGGCCCATCAGGCCCAGAGTCTTGGCGATGATCACCATGAACGGCGCCGACACGGTGGAGAAGCCGGTGGCGATGATCGCCGCCTCGCGCAGGCTGTAGTGGCCCTGGCGGTACATGCGGTCGGTGATCAGCAGGCCCACCGAGTAGCTGCCGACGAAGGAGGCCACGGCATCGATGGCCGACTTGCCCGGCGTGCGCCAGATCGGCCGCATCACCGGCTGCATCAGCACGCCGATCAGCTCCAGCAGGCCGAAGCCGATCAGGAACACCAGGGCCAGCGAACCCAGCGGCACGATCAGCGCCAGGCTGAGCACCAGCTTCTCGAACAGGAACGGCAGCATGTCCGGCTGGTACAGCGCCCGCGGGCCGAGCTGCAGCAGATAGGCGACGCCGATCAGCAGGCCGAACACCTTGAGCACACTGAATACCCTGTGGGTCAGGCTGCGCCGCCAGCTGCCGTCGAGCCAGGGCGCCAGCGCACCGTAGAGCATGAACAGCAGCGCTACGCTGATCACCAGTGGTCGCGCGTGCAGTTGCAGGGCGCTGGCGGCGTGGTCGAGGAGGATGGTCGAACGCCCGCCGATCTCGAACGGCACGAAGAACAGCAACAGGCCGATCAGGCTGTAACCCAGCAGACGCGCCAGCGCGCGCGGGCGCGACACGCCGGCGCTCAGCAGCAGGGACTCAGACATAGCGCGGCTCCTGGCCGCTGCGGGCGGTGGTGAACATCGGGGTTTCCTCGTAATTGTTTTTGTGCGGGAAAGCGTCGGGCTCAGAGGCTGAGCAGATGGATCAGCCGCGCCGCCACCTTGGCGGTGCGGTTGTCGATGTCGTATTCCGGGTTGAGCTCGGCCAGATCGGCCAGGCGCAGCTTGCCGCTGGCCTTGAGCCGTTCGAGCAGCGGTTCCAGCAGCTCCAGGCGCACGCCACGGGCGGCTGGCGCGCTGACGCCCGGCGCTTCGCAGGCCGGCAGCACGTCGATGTCGAGGGTCAGGTAAAGCGCATCGCACTCGGCGGCGAAGGCGTCCAGCTCGGCGCCGATGGCATCGAGGGTCGACTCGCGAATCTCGTGATCCTCGTGCACCAGCACGTTCAGCTCGGCGGCGCGGGCGAACAGCGCGCGGGTGTTGCTGGCGCGGCTCACGCCCAGGCAGGCGTAGCGGAACGGCCAGCCACGTGCGGCGCATTGCTCGGCGATCTGCGCAAAGGGTGTGCCCGAGGAATGCACATGGGCTGGGTCGCGCAGGTCGAAGTGGGCGTCGAAATTGACGATGCCGATCTTCGGGGCATGATTGCCGGATAGATGCTCGGCCAGGCCCGACCAGCTACCGAAGGCCACCTCATGCCCACCACCGATCACCAGCGGCAGATGGCCGGCGTCCAGCAGCGCGCAGACGTTATGACCCAAGCGCGCCTGCGCCGCTTCCAGGTCGCCATCCTCACAGATGACGTCACCCGCATCATAGGCCGGCGCCTGACGATGCCAGGCCAGGTTGGCCAGTGCCTTGCGCACGCTTTGCGGCGCAGCGGCGGCGCCGACGCGGCCATGGTTGCGGCGTACGCCTTCGTCGCAGGCGAAACCGAGCAGGGCCAGGCCTGGCTCGCTACCGGCGGAAAGGGAGCGGATGCGTTGGTGCCAGCGCGCGCTGTCGGTTTCCGGGTCGGTACGGCCGCTCCAGGCGGCCATCGAGTGACGATCAGCGAGCATGAACTATGGCTCCATTGAACACGCGCTGGCGCAGACGCCCGGCCTGCACCGCGTAGGCCAGTTCGGCCGGTTGCTGGATATCCCACAGGCACAGATCCGCCGGCGCGCCGACGGCGATACGGCCCAAGTCGGGCAGGCCAAGGGCACAGGCGCCGTGGGCGGTCATGCCGGCCAGGGCTTCGCGCGGGGTGAGGCGAAACAGGGTGCAGGCCAGGTTGGCCATCAGCGTGGGCATGCAGATCGGCGAGGTGCCGGGGTTGGCGTCGCTGGCCACCGCCATCGGTACGCCGTACTGGCGCAGCAGCTCGATGGGCGGCAGCTGGGTTTCGCGCAGCACGTGGAAGGCGCCGGGCAGCAGCACGGCAACGGTGCCGGCTTCGGCCATGGCGCGCACGCCAGCTTCATCGAGGTATTCGATATGGTCGGCGGACAGCGCGCCATAACGTGCGGCCAGGGCACTGCCACCGAGATTGGAGAGTTGCTCGGCATGGGCCTTGATCGCCAGGCCGTGAGCCTGAGCCGCCTGATAGATGCGCTCGCACTGCGCCGGGGAAAAGCCGATGCCCTCGCAGAACACGTCCACCGCATCGGCCAGCCGTTCACGGGCAGCGGCCGGGATCATCTCGTCGCAGACCAGGCTCACGTAATCATCGGCGCGCCCGGCATATTCCGACGGTAGAGCATGGGCGCCGAGCAGCGTGGTGATCACCCGCACCGGGCGCAGTTCGCCGAGGCGGCGGGCCACCCGCAGCATCTTCAGTTCGTCTTCGACGGTCAGGCCATAGCCGGACTTGATCTCCAGCGTGGTCACGCCATCGGCCAGCAGCGCATCGAGGCGCGGCAGGCTGGTGGCGATCAGTTCGTCCTCGCTGGCCGCGCGGGTGGCGCGCACGCTGCTGAGAATGCCGCCACCAGCGCGGGCGATCTCTTCGTAGCTCGCCCCTTCCAGACGCTGCTCGAACTCGCCGGCGCGGTTGCCGGCATAGACCAGGTGGGTGTGGCAGTCGACCAGACCGGGCGTCAGCACCCCGCCGCTACCGGCGCAAACCGCGCCCTCAGCCTGTGCTTCATCGAAATCGCGCGCCGGCCATAGCCCGGCGATACGCCCGCCTTCGACCAACACGTTCATCGCCTCGTCCAGCTGCGTCAGGCCATCGAAGACCTGCACATCGCGCCAAAGCTGTTTCGAAGTTGATTGCGTCGGCATGGGGTTCCCCTTGCTTGTTTTGTATATACAATATGAGCGAGTCGACTGGCCGTCAAGCCATGAAGCATTTCGCGGATCTAGGCTATTGACGGAGTTCATGAGCCTGTTTGCTGGTTCAGGCGTTCTATTGCAGGCAGGCATCCCATGAAATGGGGACCATGCGGAGAAGCTGCCGATGGCTTCCCATTCGTCGCCCAACGCTTATGTATATACATTTGGAGCACCCATGCCCTGTGTTCGACTCGATCTCGCCACCGCCCGCGCCATGCCCTGGAAGAACGGCGGCGGTGAAACTTTGGAATTGGCCATCGCGCCACCGGGTGCCGGGCTGGAGGATTTTCAGTGGCGTATCAGCAGTGCGCGGGTCGCTATGGCGGGTCCGTTTTCCGCCTTCGTTGGCATCGATCGCAGCCTGGCACTGCTGAGTGGCGCAGGGCTGCGCCTGCAGGGCGGTGACGGGCGCATCGAGAACCTGCACGCCGGCGCTGCGGTGGCGAGCTTCGCCGGTGAGGAGGCGATAAGCGCGACGCTGAGCGACGGCCCGGTCACCGATCTCAATCTGATGACCCGCCGCGGCGCCTGGCGCCATCGCCTCGCCCCGCTGAGCCTGCATGGGCGGCAGGAGGTGGAAAACGATGCCGAGCTGATGCTGCTCTGGTGCCAGAACAGCGCGGGCATCGACTGCCAACTACCCGACGGCGAAAGGCACGTGCTGAAAGGCGGCCAGGGCTTGCTGCTGGAGCGCATGCCCGGCGCGCTGGTGCTGCAGGCCGCGCAGCCGGCGCTGCTGTACCTGGGCTGGCTGCAACACGAGACCGGCGGTAGCTGAGCGGTCATCAAATCTTAACCCTGCGCTGCCAGCATCGCGCCATTCGCTGCCCTCAGGGAGATAAGGCTTATGACCACCAATGCTGATGCACTGCCAGCACAGCCCTCGCTACCGGCCACGCGCCAGTGGCTTTCATGGTTGCTGGTAGTAGCGCTTATCTACCTGCTGCTGGCCGGTGTCGGGGCCATTGGCGACGGCTTCAAGGCCGCCACTGGCAACAACGCCCGCGAATTGTTCGCCTTCGCCACCAACCCGCTGGTCGGCCTGATGATCGGCCTGGTGGCCACCGCGCTGATCCAGAGTTCGAGCACGGTGACCTCGATTATCGTCGGCATGGTCGCCGGCGGCCTGCCGATCCCCATCGCCATCCCGCTGATCATGGGCGCCAATATCGGCACCTCGCTGACCAGCACCATCGTCAGCCTCGGCCACATCCGCAGTGGCGAAGAGTTTCGTCGCGCTTTCTCCGCTGCCACCGTGCACGACGCCTTCAACATCACCGCGGTGACCATCCTGCTACCGCTGGAGCTGCTCTTTCAGCCGCTGCAGCGCATGTCCGAATCGCTCGCCGGCCTGCTGGTAAGCGACGCCAGCGTTGACATGAAGAGCGTCAATTTCATGAAGACCCTGCTCTCGCCCGCCTCGGATGTGCTGGGCGCCAGCGTCAGCTGGTTGCCCGGCGCGATGTGGAGCGGCGTCGCGCTGATCCTGATCGGCGTGGCGATGATCCTGTTCGTGGTCACGGCCATCGGCAAGGTGCTGCGCAAGGTGATGGTCGGCCGCGCCAAGGACATCATGCACGCCAGCGTCGGTCGCGGCCCGCTCTCCGGGATCGCCTCGGGCACCGTGATCACCGTGCTGGTGCAGTCGTCCTCGACCACCACGGCGTTGATCGTGCCGCTGGCCGGCAGCGGCGTGTTCAGCCTCAAGCAAGTCTACCCCTTCACCCTCGGAACCAACATCGGCACGTGCGTAACCGCTCTGCTGGCGGCCACCGCGATCACCGGTCCGACGGCGGAAGTCGCCATGCAGATCGCCCTGGTGCACCTGCTGTTCAACCTGATGGGCATTTTGATCATCTACGCCCTGCCCTTCCTGCGCGGCGTGCCGCCGATGATCGCCGAGGGCCTGGCCACGCTGGCGCAGCGCAGCAAACTCTACGTGGTCGCCTACATCGCCGGCCTGTTTTTCGCCCTACCCCTCCTGCTGATCGGTATCACCCAGCTCTGAGCCCTGCCAAGGAGTCGTCATGAAACATCAACGCAATCGCCAGGAAACTCAACAGCGTATCCATGAACTGCGTGAGACCCTCAACGACCTCGAAGCGCAATTGGCCGGGATGGAAGTGGAGGAAAAGGCTCAGCACGAGCAGATCGAGCAACTCGACGACTACATCGATGCCGTCGACACCAAACTCAGCAGCCTGCAGCTGTTCTGGATCTCGCTGAAACAGGAATGGCGCAAGCCCAAGGGGTGATTCCGTGACGATCCAACTTTCCCTCGGCAAGGGCCTGGCTACCGGCGTCGCTTTTGCCTCCCTGCTGGCCGCCTGTGGGCAGGCGCTCTCGGCGAGTTCAGACGCAACCGAGCTGCGCGTCGACGGCTCCAGCACGGTCTTTCCACTAACCCGCGAGGCCGTTCGGCGCTTCGAGCGCAGCGCGCAGGCCGCTCAGATCGAAGTGAAGTTCTCCGGCACGGCGGCAGGCTTTCGCCGCTTCTGCGCGGGCGAGACCGATATCAGCAACGCCTCGCGGGAAATCAACGCCGAGGAACAGGCCCAGTGCAAGGCCAACGGCGTCGACTTTCGTGTCGTGCCGTTGGCGATGGATTCGATCGCCGTGGTGGTCAACCCTGCCAACACCTGGGTCGGTGACCTCAGCGTCGATGAGCTGAAAAAGCTCTGGTCGCCGTCGGCCGAGAACAAGCTCAACAGCTGGCGCGACCTTCGCCCGGAGTGGCCGGATAGGCCGATCGTGCTGTTCGGCCGCGGCCAGGATTCCGGTACCTACGATGTTTTTACACAGGCCATCGTCGGCACCACCCACAGCAGTCGCCAGGACTATAAGGCCAGCGAGGACGAAGAGTTTCTCGCCAACGCCATCGCCGCCGAGCCGAACGCCCTCGGTTTCTTCGGCATCGGCGCCTACCACCGGCACTGGGACACGTTGAAACTGGTCGCGGTGGATGCCGGCAACGGCGCGGTCTTCCCGACCCTGGAGACGGTCGCGCAGAACCAGTACCAGCCGCTGACACGCCCGCTATTCCTCTATGTCAGCCAACGCAGCCTGGCGGATAAACCGCTGCTGGGGCGCTTTCTGGCCCACTTCCTCGAAGGCCTGCCTGGCTGGATTCATTTCACCGGCTATATGCCGCTGGCGCGCGACAGTTATCGCCACAGCATGGAAGCCCTGAGCAAGGCACCCTGACTCTCCTCCACCGGGGGCTGCCAACGCAGCGCCCCGGTAATCTCATGCTGCGCGCCAGGCGCGCAGCATCGCAGCCTCAGTAGAGCGATGGCACCAGCATGCTGTCCGGCACCGGCATCCGCAGATAGTCCGGGTTGTAAACTCGCGTCGGCAGCTCCACCTGGGTGCGCGGCACCGTCTGGTAGGGGATCTGGCTGAGCAGGTGGGCGATGCAGTTGAGGCGCGCACGCTTCTTGTCGTCCGCTTCCACGACCCACCAAGGCGCCTCTTCGATATGGGTGCGCTCAAGCATCACTTCCTTGGCCTGGGTGTAGGCCTCCCAGCGCCGCCGCGACTCAAGGTCCATCGGGCTCAGCTTCCACTGCTTGAGCGGGTCGTGAATACGCGCCAGGAAACGGCGGTTCTGCTCATTGTCGGTGATGGAGAACCAGTACTTGATCAGCAGAATGCCCGAGCGCACCAGCATGCGCTCGAACTCCGGCACCGAGCGGAAGAACTCCTCGTACTCGGCATCGGTGCAAAAGCCCATGACCTTCTCCACGCCGGCGCGGTTGTACCAGCTGCGGTCGAACAGCACCATTTCGCCGGCGGCCGGCAGGTGCGACACGTAACGCTGGAAGTACCACTGGGTGCGCTCACGATCATTTGGTGCCGGCAGTGCCGCGACCCGGCAGACACGGGGGTTGAGACGCTGGGTGACACGCTTGATGACCCCGCCCTTGCCGGCGGCGTCGCGCCCCTCGAACAGCACCACGACCTTGAGCTGGTTGTGCACCACCCAGTCCTGCAGCTTGACCAGTTCGCCCTGCAGGCGCAGCAGCTCGGAAAAATACTCGCGACGCGACAGATCGCTGGTCATCGGCCCGCCGTGATCGGCCCGGGCGACGAGGTCATCCATGCACGCATCGTCCAGCTCCATCTCCAGCTCTTCGTCGAGGCTGTCCTGAAATTCGGCCTGTAGAAGTTGCTCGTAGGCCTGTAACGAGCTGTGCATCTGGTCGGTCATGACGGCTCCTGCTGAGTGATTGCCTCTGGTCGTGCAAGGCTAGCGGGCGGCAATGACAGCGAAATGACCGGCGAGCCTGTACTCCTTCGACCGCAGTACCGTAAGCCCTTTGGGAAGAAAGTTAGGACGGGCCGCATTCGGAGAGGGGAAGCTGTCAGATTGACGGGGTTATCAGCCCTCTCCCCCAACCCCTCTCCCATAAATGGGAGAGGGGAGCCAAGCGCGTGAGCCTTGAGTGGACAGTACCGTAGCCTGGATAAAATCCGGGGCCGATCCCGGCCTTACTCCCGGCTTGCATCCGGGCTACAAGCGTCACGACCACGCGGCTCCGCTGCACGCACTGGAGGTCCAGATGCAAAAGCCCCGGCACGGGGCCGGGGCTTTCGGTACAGCCAAACGCGCTTAGAACTGCGCGGCATCCAGCAGGTACAACGACCCGCTACCGGCCTTGACCGACGCGCTCAGCGAGTGAATACGCGGCAGCAGGCGGGCGAAGTAGAAGCGCGCGGTGCCCAGCTTGCTGGCATAGAACTCGTCCTGCGTTTCCTTGCCCAGCGCGGCGCGTGCCATCAGGGCCCACATATAGGCATAGGCGGTGTAGCCGAAGGCCTGCAGGTACTCGACCGAAGCGGCGCCGATCTCGTTGGGGTTGCTCTGCGATCGATCCAGTACCCAGGCAGTCAACTCGTCGAGATTCTGCACGGCGGCGGCCAGCGGCTTGGTGAACTCATCGAGATTGGCATCGGCCGAGGCGACGAAGCCCTTGATCTCGTCGGCGAAGTGCTTGTAGTAGCTACCGCCGCTGCCGACGATCTTGCGCCCGACCAGATCCAGCGACTGGATGCCGTTGGTGCCTTCGTAGATCTGGGTGATGCGGCAGTCTCGCACCAACTGCTCCTGACCCCACTCGCGAATGAAGCCGTGGCCGCCGAAGATCTGCTGGCCATGCACGGTGGTTTCCAGCGCCATGTCGGTGAGGAAGGCCTTGGCCACCGGCGTCAGCAGGGCGACAAGCTCGTCAGCGCGCTTGGCAGTGTCCTTGTCCTCGCTGTACTTGGCGGTGTCGAGCTGCATGGCGACGTAGCTGGAGAAGGCGCGACCGCCCTCGTTCAGCGCCTTCATGGTCAGCAGCATACGGCGCACGTCCGGGTGCACGATGATCGGGTCGGCGGCCTTGTCCTTAGCGACCGGGCCGGTCGGTGCGCGGCTCTGGATACGCTCGCGGGCGTACTCAATGGCGCTCTGGTAGCTGCGCTCGCCCAGCGACAGGCCCTGGATGCCGACGCCCAGGCGCTCGTAGTTCATCATGGTGAACATGGCGTTGAGGCCCTTGTTCACTTCACCGACCAGATAGCCGGTGGCGCCGTCGAAGTTCATCACGCAGGTGGCCGAGGCCTTGATACCCATCTTGTGCTCGATCGAGCCGCAGCCCAGGGCGTTCTTCTCGCCCAGCGAGCCGTCGGCATTGACCATGACTTTCGGCACGATGAACAGCGAGATGCCCTTCGGCCCGGCCGGTGCGTCCGGCAGCTTGGCCAGCACCAGGTGAATGATGTTCTCGGTCAGGTCGTGCTCGCCGCCGGTGATGAAGATCTTGGTGCCGCTGATCTTGTAGCTGCCGTCGGCCTGTGGCTCGGCCTTGGTGCGGATGATGCCAAGGTCGGTGCCGGCGTGCGGCTCGGTCAGGCACATGGAGCCGGCCCAGACGCCGGCATACATGTTCGGCAGGTACTGCGCCTTCAGTTCTTCGCTGGCGTGGTTGAGGATCGACAGGCAGGCGCCGGAGGTCAGCATCGGGTACAGACCGAAGGACAGGCTGGCCGAGTTGACCATCTCCTCGACCTGGGCACCGATCACCTTGGGCATACCCATGCCGCCGAACTCCGGCGAACCGCCAACGCCGACCCAGCCGCCCTCGGCGTAGGTGCGATAAGCCTCGGGGAAGCCGGCCGGGGTTTTCACCGCGCCGTTATCCCAGGAGCAGCCTTCTTCGTCGCCGCTGCGGTTCAGCGGGGCGATGCTGCCAGCGGTGACCTTGCCGGCTTCTTCGAGAATGGCGTTGGCGGTGTCTTCGTCCACCAGTTCGGCCAGGGCTGGCAGCTCGGCCCAGAGCTTGGAGACTTCGAATACTTCATTGAGCACGAAGCGCATGTCGCGCAGGGGGGCTTTGTAATCGGCCATGACACATCCTCAAAAACGGACTTACGTGAGAGGGCCGAGTTTACTTGAACAACTTTACGGACACATAGGGTCGTGTTGTGACCATTGATTCACGAAAAGTCAGCAACTAGCTGATTGGAAAGCCGCCCTGCCGGACGCCCGAAAATGGCCGTAACCGCTGGTCTGCCGAGGCCTACTCGCGCCCCGGTGCGAGCTTCACGGCGCCGCGCCGCTGCCCGGCGCTACGGATGCAATTGCGCCCGGCCGCCTTGGCGCTGTACAGGGCCTTGTCCGCTTCCTTGATCACTTCCTGCGGGTTGCGCTGCTCGCTCTGACGCTCGGCCACGCCCATGCTCACGGTCACCGATACCTCGCCAGCGGCCTTGCCGGCGCGGCGCTGCTTGCCCTCGCGGTCATCGCGCGGCCGGCTTTGCTTGTCGCGCAACTGCATGCGGTACTGCTCGATGGCCAGACGCACCGCCTCCATGTGCGGCAGACATTGCTCCACGCTCTTGCCGGGAAACAGCAGGGTGAATTCCTCGCCACCGTAGCGATAGGCCTTGCCGCCACCACCGACCTTGCGCAACTGGCTGGCGACCAGGCGCAACACCTGGTCGCCGACGTCGTGGCCGTGGGTGTCGTTGAATTTCTTGAAGTGGTCGACGTCGACCATGGCGATCACATAATCGCGTCCCAGGCGCTGCAGGCGCTCATTGAGCGCACGCCGTCCCGGCAGCCCGGTCAGCTCGTCACGGAAGGCCATCTGGTAGGCCTCGTGGGCAACGGCAGCCACCAGCATGAGCATCACCAGGCTGATCATCACCTGCAGCGCGTTGGCCAGGATGAATACCTGCGGCAGCATCCACAGCAGGCCGAACAGCCCCACCAGTTGTGCCGCATGCAGCGGACGTGGGCGGCGCAGGTACTGCGTCAGCAATGCGATGAAGGCCAGCAGGAAGGCCAGGTAGGACAGCTGGGCCAGATTCATCCAGGCGCCATGCAGCGAAGGCCAGTGAATCTGCGCCAGCCAGTCGGCGATGCCCTGCGGATAACGGCGCGCCAGCCCAACGGCCACCGCGCTGACTGCCAGCAACACGAGGGCGCGGGCGAACAAGTCCTGGGCCAAGTGCGAACGCTCCTCCCAACAGCCGTAGAGGGCGTAAAGAAGGGGCAACAGAAGGCAGATCAGATGAAAGACCAAGGCCGCATCGTCACGCACCTGGCCATTGTCGCGAAAGTGATCGATCTGGGTATCGAGCAGGAAATAACCGACATACAGCGCCAGCAGCAGGAACACCTCGCGCTGACGGCCATAGACCAGGCAGAAGGCGCCACCGAGCAGCAAAAGCAAGGTCGGCAGCACGTTGAACAGCGAGATGAAGAACTCGCTCAACACCGGCAAGCGTGCAGCCACCAACGCACCGACCAGCAAGGGCAGCGAGGAGAAGAAGTGACTGAGGCGCAGATTGGCCAAGCGGATCACACTGACATCCTTGGCGAAAGATGAAGGCATTTTGCCTGCTTCAATCACTGAAAACAGCGACAGGATGCGACATTCCCTTTAATACGGCGCAAAAACACAAACGCCGCCCCTGAGGGCGGCGTTCGTGTTCAACCGAAGAAGATGGCTATAGAGCCTGTTTACGATCTCGCGAGCTAGAGCCATGCAAGGCAAAAACAGGCGAGGACGCGGAGTTTACGAGCTGTAAATGAGCAGTCCGAGCCTGTTTTTAACGCAGCAGGGCCGACGCGCAGCAGATCATAAACAGGGTCTTAGAAGCCCAGAGCGAAATGCTCTTCGTCCATCTCCATCAGATTGTTGGCGCCGGACAGCATGGCTTCGACGTGCGCGCGGGTACGCGGCAGGATACGTGCGAAGTAGAAGCGCGCGGTCTGCAGCTTGGCCTTGTAGAAAGCCTCGTCGCCGGTGCCGGCAGCCAGCTTCTCGGCAGCCAGGCGTGCCATGTCGGCCCAGAAGTAGGCCAGGCAGGCGTAGCCGGAGTACATCAGGTAGTCCACCGAAGCGGCACCGACTTCCTCGCGATCTTTCATCGCCGCCATGCCGATCTTCATGGTGACGTCGCCCCACTCCTTGTTCAGCTTGGCCAGCGGCTCGACGAATTCCTTGACGGAATCGTTGCCTTCGTTGGCCTGGCAGAACTTGTGCACGATCTTGGTGAAGTTCTTCAGGGCACCGCCCTGAGTCATCAGCACCTTGCGGCCCAGCAGGTCCAGCGCCTGAACGCCGGTGGTGCCTTCGTACATCATGGAGATGCGGCAGTCGCGCAGGTTCTGCTCCATGCCCCACTCGCTGATGAAGCCGTGGCCACCGTAGATCTGCATGCCATGGGAAGCGGCTTCGAAGCCCACTTCGGTCATGAAGGCCTTGGCGATCGGAGTCAGGAAAGCCAGCAGCTCGTCGGCGGCTTTCTTCTCTTCTTCGTCCTGGCTGTGCTGAACGATATCCACTTGCTTGGCGGTGAAGTAGACCATGGCGCGGTTGCCTTCGGCGAACGCCTTCATGGTCAGCAGCATGCGGCGAACGTCCGGGTGCACGATGATCGGGTCAGCGGCTTTTTCCGGCGCTTTCGGGCCAGTCAGCGAACGCATCTGCAGACGCTCGCGAGCGTACCTGATACCACCCTGGAAACCGACTTCGGCGTGGGCCAGGCCTTGCAGCGCGGTACCCAGACGAGCGGTGTTCATGAAGGTGAACATGCAGTTCAGGCCCTTGTTGGCCGGGCCGATCAGGAAACCGGTAGCGCCGTCGAAGTTCATCACGCAGGTGGCGTTACCGTGGATGCCCATCTTGTGCTCGATGGAGCCACAGGAAACGGCGTTACGCTCGCCTACGCCGCCTTCGGCATTGGGCAGAAACTTCGGCACGATGAACAGCGAGATACCCTTGGTACCGGCCGGGGCATCGGGCAGGCGGGCCAGCACGATATGGACGATGTTGTCGGCCATGTCGTGCTCACCAGCGGAAATGAAGATCTTGGTGCCGGTGACCTTGTAGCTGCCGTCGGCCTGCGGTTCGGCCTTGGTGCGCAGCATGCCCAGGTCGGTGCCGCAATGCGGCTCGGTCAGGCACATGGTGCCGGTCCACTCGCCGGAAACCAGCTTGGTCAGGTAGGTGTGTTTCTGCTCGTCGGTGCCGTGAGCGCCGATGGTGTTCATCGCGCCGTGGGAGAGGCCGGGGTACATGCCCCAGGACCAGTTGGCCGAACCGACCATTTCGCTGACGGCCAGGCCGAGGGATTCCGGCAGGCCCTGGCCGCCGTGCTCGACGTCATGGGCCAGGCTCGGCCAGCCGCCTTCGACGAACTGCTGATAAGCCTCTTTGAAGCCGGTCGGAGTCTTCACGCCGGATTCGCTCCAGGTGCAGCCCTCGGTATCACCCACACGGTTCAGCGGTGCCAGAACCTGCTCGCAGAACTTGGCGCCTTCTTCGAGGATGGCGTCGACCATGTCCGGAGTGGCGTCCTGGCAACCTGGCAGGCTCTGGTAGTGAGCTTCATAGCCCAGCAGCTCGTCACGAACGAAACGAATGTCACGCAAGGGGGCCTTGTAGTCAGGCATAACGGTAAACCTCTGCGGTGGATTCCTAGTAGTTGGGGTGACCGTCTTGGCGGTCGCTCTCGGGATCAGTCCCGGCTGCCTGGCCACTGAGGCTGCGGCCAACGCAATCAAACAGGCGTTTGAAACATACGTTTACGCCAACCCCTTGTCAAGCGCTGCCAATCGGCCGCTATGCGACCAGATCGATGCGTGGCTCCGGCGCGGGCAATTCACCCAGACGCCGATAGAGATCAAGATTAGGCGCTGGCGGCAGAGCCTGCTGCAAAGGCTCGGCTGTCGACTCATCAGCCTGCCTGGCTTCGGCACGCGCCTTGCGCTGCTCGACGGCGTCGCTGGCCTCTTCGCTCCGCAGTTCGGCCAGTTCGACGCGCGCCTGCGCCGCCTGTGCCTGGGCCAGCGCGGCGACGCGCAGGTCCTGCGGAGAAGGCTCGATGGGAGCGAGCGCCGCGCGCAGAACGACCTCCATCTTGCGCAGCGTCGCTTCGGGATCGTTGGGAACGGGGGCGGTGTCGATGCTGACTTCACCGGATACGGCATAGCGCTGTCCGTCAGGGCCGCGCTTGAAGCTGTAGGTGGGCGATCCGGCGTACTGTCCGCCAACGGCTGCATGCGCCTGCTCGTGAGTGCGAACCTCACGGTCGCGCTGCACCAGCTCGGTGACTTCCAGCTGCTGCTGACGTTGTTCCTCGGGGCTTAATTCGGGCTTGCCGGCAGGCGATGCAGCGGGCTCGCGATCAGCCTCTTCCCGTTCCGAGGCAGCGGAGTCGGCCTGCTGCTCCTGTGGCGCAGCCACCGGCGCCTGATCGGCACGAGCGATATCAGGTGATACATCGGAAGTAAGCGGCCTGGCCGAACTGACGGAGGGCGCTGGGGTAAAAGCTGGCAGGCTGTTGCCGATCTGCATGAGCGCCCTCCTACCCCGCTACCGGCCGCATCCGCAGCCGGGGTGAAACTAACTATGCGCGGGTGTCGATCAAGGTACCCAGCACCTCGTCGGCGGTGTCGACGACGCGTGCGTTGGCACGCACTTCGTTTTCACCGACGCGCAACGCCACGAGACTTTCGGTCAGGTCGGGACGGCTTCGCTCGGAGGCCTGCGTACTGGGGTTGACCTGATTCTGCGGCGGCGTCTGTGTAGCCTGCTGCGGCGGGTTGACGGTGTTGCTGGCGATATCACCGGCAGCCTGCTCGACGCGGCGTTGCCCGGCCTGGATACCGTTCAAACCCGAGTTGAATGCGTTGGCGGAGATTTGCATCGGCAGCCCCCTGAGGATGTAGAACCTAATGGCCAGTATTGAAGCAGAAATCGGCTAAAAAACGTACAGACAAAAAGCTATGATCGCGTTGCTGTTTATTACCAGCCAGGAAGCCGCTGCAGATCGAGGTACGCCGAGACCGCATCGGCACTGGCGTCCTCCAGCCGCGGCACATGACCCAGGCATGGGACAGACAAGCGCCCGGCGAGGGTCGCCAGGTTGTCCTCCAGTCGCGCTGTTTGCGGCTCGACGATATTGGCCACCCAGCCCGCCAGTTGCAGACCATCGCGGGCAATGGCTTCGGCGCTCAGCACGGCGTGGTTGATACAGCCCAGACGCACGCCGACTACCAGGATCACCGGCAACCCCAGCGCGATGGCCAGATCCGAGAGCGTCTGCTCGCCAGCCAGCGGCACGCGCCAGCCCCCCGCCCCCTCGACCAGGGAAAAATCGGCGCCCTTGTCCAGAATGTCGCGTACGGGCTGATAGAGGCTGGCGACATCCAGTTCGACGCCAACTTCGCGTGCCGCCAGGTGCGGTGCGATGGCCGGTTCGAAGGCCAGCGGGTTGACCTCTTCATAGCGCAGCGGCAGCGAGCACTGCGCCAGCAACGCCAGCGCGTCGTCATTGCGCAGCCCTTGCGCCGTCCTCACGCAACCGGAAGCCACCGGCTTGGCCGCAGCCGTGCTCAGACCCTGAAGACGCGCCGCATGCAGCAGGCCGGCAGCGATGGTGGTCTTGCCGACCTCCGTATCGGTGCCGGTGATGAAATAAGCCTGGGCCATCTGATCCCCCGTAGCAGCGAGCCCTGCTCGCGAAGCTTGTCTGTTACCTGGTTGTCACGCGAGGTTCGCGTCTATGAAGGCTTCCGCAGCACGCCGTATACGACCTGATAGGTCGTCGGCAGCCCATGCGGCTGGCGAAAGCGCTCGTATGCCTCGATCAGCGCGCGTATGCGCGAACGCCCGGTCAAGCCACCCGGCCGCCCCGGATTGAGATTGTGCGCGCCGAGCTCCCTGAGCGAGCCGGTCAGGCTGCGCAGATCGGGGAAATGCAGCACCTCGGCCTGTCGTTGCAGGGTCAGCGACCGCAAACCACTGGCGGCGCACATCTGCTGGTAATCCTCGAAGCGCCGAAAGCGATTGACGTGGACGAAGCCATCGACCGCCAGCCAACTGTCGCGCAACTCCTGGAGGGTACCCACGCACAGGCTGGAAAAACCCAGCACACCGCCCGGACGCAACACGCGCTGCGCCTCGCTTAGCACCCGCGGGAAATCGCCGCACCATTGCAGTGCCAGACTGGAGAACAGCAGATCGACACTGGCGTCCTGCAGCGGCAGCGCCTCGGCATCGCCGGCAACGAAATAGGCAGCGCCGCCCTGTGGCCTGGCATGACGCAACATGCCTTCGGCAATATCCAGGGCCAGGCCTTCGCCCTGCGCATAACGCTCGGCCAGGGCGCGAGTGAAGTGGCCCGTGCCGCAGCCCAGGTCCAGCCAGCGACGCGGTTGCAACGCTGCCGGTAGTTGCGCCAGCAGCTGCGTGCCGACCGTACGCTGCAACTCGGCCACCGAGTCGTAGCTTTCTGCCGCCCGGGAAAAGGATGCAGCCACCTGACGCTTGTCCGGTAGAGCGCAAGTGCCGCTGTGCGCGCCGGGTGACTCGCGCAGTGGGCGCACGCAATGTTCAGACATCACAGGCCTCGCGGATGAAATCAAGCATCAAGGTCGCCAGCGCATCCGCCTGTTCGAGCACGAAGGCATGGCCGCACTCTTCCAGCACATCCACCTCGCCGCCAGGCAAAAGCGCCAGCAGGTCATCGGCAACGGCGGCCGGCACCAACGCGTCCTGCTCGGCCAGCAGATGCAGTTGCGGGCCAGCGAACCCGGCCAGCGCCGCGCGGTTGTCCAGACTGGCCAGCAGGCGCAGCCCGGCCAGCAGAGCGGACTGGTCGCTAGTCGCCAGATGGCCTTGCAGCTGGCGTGAAAGCCGTCGCGTGTCGGCGCCCCCCTGCGCGCAAAGCATGGCGAAACGCTTGAGGGCAGCGCCGGCGTCATCCTGACAACCCTGATAGAAGGCGGCGTAGGTTGGCGCCGGCATCGCCGCGTGCCAGGTGTCGCCGGCGACGAAACAGGCATTGCTGGCCAGGGTGATAAGGCCGCGGCAGCGCTCGCCGCGCCGTGCCGCCAGGGCCGTGGCGAGCATGCCGCCGAGCGACCAGCCGACCAGCCAGCAATCTTGTGGCAGGCGCGTGTCCAACTCGTCGAGCCAGTCGGCGGTGGCTGCACTGGCTAACCGCGGCAGGGCCGACAGCTGCACGTTCAGGTCATATCCCAGCGCGTCCACCAATGGTTGCAGCACGGTGCCATCCAGGCCCCAGCCCGGCAACAGAATCAGTGTCTCACGCATCGCTTTGCACCTGCGGCCAGCATTCGGCTAGCGCTTCAAGCAACAGATCGAGCTGCGCCTCGCTGTGCGCGGCGGACAGGGTCACGCGCAAGCGCGCGCTGCCCGCCGGTACGGTCGGCGGGCGGATGGCGCCGACCAGCAGGCCGCGTTTTCTGAGCAGGGCGGAGAGTTTCAGCGCGCGGGCGCTGTCGCCGACCAGGATCGGCTGAATCGGCGTCGGGCTGTCCATCAGGCTCAGGCCGATCTCGGCGGCGCCCTGACGAAAACGCCCGTTCAACCGCTGCAAATGCTCGCGGCGCCAGTGCTCACTGCGCAGCAGCTCCAGGCTTTTCAGCGTGGCACAGGCCACCGCCGGCGGCTGGCTGGTGGTGTAGATGTAGGGGCGGGCGAACTGGATCAGGGTCTCGATCAGCCCCTCGCTGCCGGCAACGAAGGCACCGGCGGTACCGAAGGCCTTGCCCAGGGTGCCGACCAGCACCTGCACATCATCCTGGCCCAGGCCGAAGTGCTCGACGATGCCGCCGCCGGTGGCGCCCAGCGGGCCGAAGCCATGGGCATCGTCGACCATTACCCAGGCGTCCCGGGCGCGCGCTTCGGCGCACAGTGCAGGCAGATCGGCCAGGTCGCCGTCCATGCTGAACACACCGTCAGTGACCACCAGGCAATTGCCGCTAGCCTTGTGCAGACGACTGGCCAGGCTTGCCGCATCGTTGTGCAGGTAGCGGGAGAATCGCGCGCCCGAGAGCAGGCCGGCGTCGAGCAGCGAGGCATGATTGAGGCGATCTTCCAGCACGCTATCGCCCTGCCCCACCAGTGCGGTGACCACAGCCAGGTTGGCCATGTAGCCGGTGGAGAACAGCAGCGCCCGGGGCCGGCCGGTGAACGCGGCCAGTGCCTCTTCCAGTTCGTGGTGCGGCGTGCTGTGGCCGATCACCAGATGCGAAGCGCCGCCGCCAACGCCCCACTTTTCCGCCCCCTGCTGCAGCGCGCGAATGATCTCGGGATGATTGGCCAGGCCAAGGTAATCGTTGGAGCAGAAGGCCAACAGTTGCTCACCGTCCACCTCGACCTGCGGCCCCTGCGGGCTCTGCAGCAACGGGCGCTGACGCAACAGGTCGGCGGCCTGGCGCTCGGCCAGGCGCTTAGCAAGATCGAAACTCATGCACGTTTCCCGTAGGAGCGAGCGTCGCGAGCGAAAAGCCAGGACAAGGTGTCATTCGCGAGCAGAGCTCGCTCCTACATAAAAGGAATCAGGCCGAAGCGGCGTTGTAGAACAGCCTGGAGTCGCGCTGCTCGACCAGCGCCTGCTCGATGGCGGCCTGATGCACCTCGTCGGCGTGCTCTTCACGCTCTTCCGGCTTGATACCGAGGCGTTTGAACAGAGCCATGTCCTTGTCCGCCTGCGGGTTGGCGGTGGTCAGCAGCTTCTCGCCGTAGAAGATCGAGTTGGCGCCAGCCATGAAGGCCAGGGCCTGCATCTGCTCGTTCATCGCCTCGCGCCCGGCGGACAGGCGCACGTGGGATTTCGGCATCATGATGCGCGCCACGGCCAGGGTGCGGATGAAGTCGAAGGGGTCGACATCCTTCTCCTCGGCCAATGGCGTGCCCTTGACCTTGACCAGCATGTTGATCGGCACACTCTCCGGATGCTCCGGCAGGTTGGCCAACTGGATCAGCAACCCGGCGCGATCATCCACCGACTCGCCCATGCCGAGGATGCCGCCGGAGCAGATCTTCATCCCCGCCTCGCGCACGTAGGCCAGGGTCTGCAGGCGCTCACCATAGGTGCGGGTGGTGATGATGTTGCCGTAGAACTCCGGCGAGGTGTCGAGGTTGTGGTTGTAGTAATCCAGCCCGGCTTCGGCCAATGCCTGAGTCTGCTCCTGGTCGAGGCGGCCGAGGGTCATGCAGGTTTCCAGACCGAGCTTCTTCACGCCTTTGACCATTTCCAGCACGTAGGGCATGTCCTTGGCCGACGGATGCTTCCAGGCCGCGCCCATGCAGAAACGGGTGGAGCCGATGGCCTTGGCCTCGGCGGCGGCCTCCAGCACCTTCTGCACTTCCATCAGCTTTTCCTTGTCCAGGCCGGTGTTGTAGTGGCCGGACTGCGGGCAGTACTTGCAGTCTTCCGGGCAGGCGCCGGTCTTGATCGACAGCAACGTCGAGACCTGCACGCGGTTGGGGTCGAAGTGCTGGCGGTGCACGCTCTGCGCTTGGAACAGCAGGTCGTTGAAAGGCTGCTCGAACAGGGCGCGAACCTCGGCGAGGCTCCAGTCGTGACGGGTGGAAGTTTCAGCGGTTGCGCTCATCAGAGAAGTCCTTCGACGCTTGGCGGCATCTGTTGTAGGGCCCACAGCGGGGCATTCAGGCTTTGGCCATCATAAGTAGCGATTGGATGCTGTCAACCACGATAAAGACACAGGCTTACATCTGATCATTTATCGATCAATAGAACTTATGTTATGGCACAAGGCCAAATACTTACCCCTACCACAGGATGTTCTGCATGCAGGTTGAAGGTTTTTTTGAAGGACTCGGCGAAGCGCTGGGTCGCGCCATCCGTTTCATCGTCGACATGCTGTCCGGCGTGCTGGGCGCCATGGCCGATGCCATCGACGATTTCCTCCATGGCCTGGCTAGGGCCATTGGCATGGACGTGTCGATCTTCAGCGTCATTCTGCTGATCATCGGTCTGCTGTTTCTCTTCAGCGGCGTGCGCTCGTTCCTGCGCGGCTCGATCATCGGCGGGGTGATCTGGCTGTTTCTGGGGTTGATCGTCATGGGCTGGCTGATCCGCTAGCACTGACTAAACTTTCGGCACCACCGCTCACGGACGAGCCGCCATGCCACCGCTCGATCTCACTTTTCTGCAACGCCTGCCCTGGCTGCAATCACGCCGCCATTGCCAGCTCTGCGACGAAGCCACCGATCACCTCACGCACAGCATCTGCACCGCCTGCGAAGCCGAGCTGCCCTGGCTCGGCGCGCACTGCCGGATCTGCGCGGTGCCGTTGCCAGCCCATGACATGATCTGCGGCTCCTGCCAGAAAAAGCCCCCGTATTTCAGTCGAGTAGAAGCGCCCTGGCGCTATGCCTTCCCGGTCGACAACCTGATCACCCGCTTCAAGCATCAGAAGCAATGGCCTCACGGCCGCCTGCTCGCTGAACTGCTGGCCGAGCATCTCGGCCACGCCTACGACGAAGGCCTGCCACGGCCGCAAGCCCTGCTGCCGGTGCCGCTGGCAGGCAGGCGACAACGGCAGCGCGGCTTCAACCAGGCGCAGATGCTCGCCGACTGGCTGGGCGCCAGCCTGGGTTTGCCGGTGCAACATAACTGGCTGCAGCGCCGTGTCGATACGCCCGCTCAGCAGGGTCTGGATGCCGCCACGCGCAAGCGCAACCTGCGCCAGGCATTCAGCCTCGGTCCTCATGCGCAGGTTGTTGGTGCTCATCTGGCGCTGGTCGACGACGTGCTCACCACCGGCGCCACCGCAGGCATGCTCGCCCAGCTGCTGCGCCGCGCCGGTGTTCTGCGCGTCGACGTCTATTGCCTGGCTCGCACGCCGCGGCCGGGCGATGGCTGACTTGACGCGCCCAGCACAGTCGCGCACCGTGCCGGCATCTCTCTGGCCACGCCGAACCATGTCTCAGCTCGATCCCCTCGCCCAATTGCTCAGCCGCCGACCGAAACGCCTGGCGCTGCTCGAACAGATCGCCGAACAAGGCTCCATCACCCGCGCCGCCAAGGCTGCGGGGCTGAGCTACAAGGCCGCCTGGGATGCCATCGATGAGCTGAACAACCTGTCCGAACAGCCTTTGGTCAGCCGCAGTGTCGGCGGCAAGGGCGGCGGCGGCGCGAGCCTGACGCCTGCCGGCGAACGTCTGCTGGCCCTGCAGCACCGCCTGCAGGCGCTGCAGGCGCAATTGCTGCAGGCAGCCGGTGATGATGCCGACCTGGAGCTGCTTGGCCGCCTGATGCTGCGCACCAGCGCACGTAATCAGTTGACCGGCCGCGTGCAGGCGATTCATGCGCACGGACATAACGACCTGATCGATATCGAGCTGCCCGGTGGCGGCTACCTGCAGGCGCTGATCACCCATGACAGCACGGAAAACCTGCAACTGAGCGAAGGCAGCAGCGTGGTCGCCCTGATCAAGGCCGGCTGGCTGGAGCTACAACCGCTGAAGCAGCCGGTAGATCCCGAGCGCAATGCGCTCGAAGGCCATATCGAGCGCATTCTGCCGGGCAGCGATGGCCCGAGCGAAGTGCGCGTGAGCTTGGCCAATGGCCAGACGCTGTGCGCCTCGGTCGGGCCGGAACAACTGGCCAGGCTGGGCGTCGTCGCCGGCGACCCGGTGCGCGCGCAATTCGCTGCCAGCCAGGTGTTGCTGGGTACGCAACTGTAGGGTGGGTGCGAGCCGCCAGAACCGTAGCCCGGATGAAATCCGGGAAATTTCGCAAAGGCTTGCCCCGGATTTCATCCGGGCTACAAGGAGGTAGAGCGAGTGCAACCGCCAGCGATGTTGGCGGCGGGTTGCACCCGCCCTACGGCAAGACCATCCGCCAGGTACACTGTGCATCCACCTTTGCGGAGCCGCACATGAGCCATCCCTTTTCCACCCTTACCCCGGATCTGGTGCTCGATGCCGTGGAGAGCCTTGGCTACCTCAGCGACGCCCGGGTATTGGCGCTCAACAGCTACGAGAACCGTGTCTATCAGGTGGGTATCGAGGGCGAGACGCCGCTGATCGCCAAGTTCTATCGCCCGGACCGCTGGAGCGATGCGGCGATTCGCGAGGAACATGGCTTCAGCTTCGAACTGGCCGAGCATGAGGTGCCGGTGGTAGCGCCATTGGCACGCGATGGCGAGACGCTGTTCGAGCACGGTGGTTTCCGTTTCGCCCTGTTCCCGCGGCGCGGCGGGCGCGCGCCGGAGCCGGGCAATCTCGACCAGCTGTATCGCCTCGGCCAATTGCTCGGGCGCATGCACGCGATCGGCGCAAGCCGCCCCTTCGTCCACCGTGAAACCCTGGCCGTGGACAACTTCGGCCACGCCGCCCTGGCCTCGCTGCTCGACGGTGGCTTCGTGCCGCGCAGCCTGCTGCCGGCTTACGAGTCGGTGGCGCGCGATCTGCTCGCCCGCCTCGACGAACTGTTCGCCCGCGTGCGCTATTCACCGATACGCCTGCATGGCGACTGTCACCCCGGCAACCTGCTGCACCGCGACGACGCCTTCCATATAGTCGACCTCGACGACTGCCGCATGGGCCCGGCCGTGCAGGACCTGTGGATGATGCTGGCCGGCGAGCGTCACGAACGCCTCGGCCAGCTTGCCGAGCTGGTCGATGGTTATCAGGAATTCCATGATTTCGCGGCGCGCGAGCTGCCGCTGATCGAAGGCCTGCGCGCCCTGCGCCTGATGCATCACAGCGCCTGGATCGCGCGGCGCTGGGACGACCCGGCCTTTCCTCTGGCCTTTCCCTGGTTCGCTGGCGAACAATATTGGGGCGACCAGATTCTCGCCCTGCGCGAGCAAATGGCGGCGCTGGATGAGGAGCCGCTGCGATTGTTCTGAAGCGCAGCCTGGATAAGGTCCGGCGCCGTATACCCCCGAATTTCATCCGGGCTACGCGACTGTTCTGAGGCGTAGCCCGGATGCAATCCGGGGTCGAAATTCGCCGATTGCACTCGGGCCGCGCGACCCTGAAACGAGGGCTGGAGCTTTCGCGGCTGAAGCCGCTCCTACCGGGCAGGTGGACATCTGTAGGAACGGCTGGGCGGCATTCCGCTTCAGCCGCGATGCTTTTTGTCCGATTCCAGGGTCTTGGATTGCATCTCACCAATGTCCGCGTGCCAAGCCCGCACACCGATACAGTTGCGCACGCCGCGTAAAGTTTGCCTTACGACTTTGCCGGCGCTTCGGTATACAGAAAAAGCTGAACGAACAGACAGCCCTGTGGCCAGAGCGCTAGAATTTCGCGGCAACCGTTAGCTGCCTAACCAAGGATTCTCGATGGCCACCGCCAACCCGCAACGCGGGTACATTCTGGGCCTTACCGCCTACATCATCTGGGGCTTGTTCCCGCTCTACTTCAAGGCCCTGCAAAGCGTACCGGCGATGGAGATCATCGTGCACCGCGTGCTGTGGTCGGCGCTGTTCGGCGGCTTGCTGCTGTTGGTGTGGAAACACCTGGGCTGGTGGCGCGAGCTGCGTGACAACCCCAAGCGCTTGGCGGTGCTGGCCGGCTGCGGCCTGCTGATCGCGACCAACTGGCTGGTGTACGTGTGGGCGGTGAACAACGAGCGCATGATCGAGGCCAGCCTGGGCTATTACATCAACCCGCTGATCAACGTGCTGCTCGGTCTGCTGATTCTCGGCGAGCGCCTGCGCCGTCTGCAGTGGTTGGCGGTCGGCCTGGCTGCGCTGGGCGTGCTGCAGCAGCTTTGGCAGGTCGGCAGCCTGCCCTGGGTGTCGCTGGTACTGGCGCTGACCTTCGGTTTCTACGGGCTGATTCGCAAGCAGGCGCCGGTGGCCGCCCTGCCCGGCCTGGTAGTGGAAACCTGGTTGCTGGTCCCCGTGGCGCTGGCCTGGCTGGTGCTGCATCCTGCTGCGATGAGCAGCCAGGCGAGCTTCTGGACCAGCAGCGAAGCACTCTGGCTGGCAGCCGCCGGGCCGATCACCCTGGTGCCGCTAGTGTGCTTCAACGCCGCAGCCCGGCACCTGCCCTACACCACGCTGGGCTTTTTGCAGTACCTGGCGCCGACGCTGGTGCTGCTGCAGGCCATCCTGCTGTTCGATGAACATTTCGCGCCTAGCACCCTGCTGGCCTTCGCCTGCATCTGGGCCGGCCTGTTTGTATACAGCCTGGATATCTGGCTCAACCTGCGCAAACGCTCTTCTGCGAGAACCTGACGCCGTAACCGGCTAGCGTCCACCGCTGGTGTCGGCGCCGCCCGGGCCGTGGTGCACATGCGCAGAAAACAACCAACTCTGCCCAAACCGCGCCAACTCTGGCGCGCCCCGTTTCGTCCCCGGCTTATCCACAGCTCCATCCCCGGCGTTTGTGCACAAGCCTTTGATCCTGCTGGATTTTTAGCCAGCCAACGAAAAGCCCCGGGACACTAGGCAGTGCGCCGGGGCTCCCCAGTTTATCCACAGGCTGATCCACGACTGCCGTGGATATCACTCCTCGGTGCGCAGATTCAGCTCCACCATCAAATCGTCGGCCAGGGTCTCCAGGCGCGCCTGCAATTGCTCCAGGGCCAGGGTCTCCGGAACGGCGAGCAGCGCCTCGGCGGTGAATAGCAGCTCGCCGCTCATCGGTGCTGGTGCCACCTCGGTGAGCAGGCTCTCAAGATTGACACCCTGCTCGGCCAACACGCGGGTGATGTCGCGCACAATACCGGGCCGGTCGTTGCCGACCAGCTCCAGGCGAATGGCGGCGAAACGCCCGCCTGGTTCGCTACCGCTAGCCGCCAACTGCACGCGAATACCCTGCGCACCTAGCGCTTCGAGTTCCTTGATCAAACCGCCGTGGGCCTCGGCCGGTACATCCACCCGGACGATCCCGGCGAACTGCCCAGCCATGCGCGCCATGCGGCTCTCCAGCCAGTTGCCGCCATGTTTCGCCACACAGCCGGCGAGGCGCTCGACCAAGCCTGGTTGGTCCTCGGCAATCACCGTCAGTACCAGATGATCCATGTACTACCTCACTCGTTCACAGGATGGGAAAAGTCAGCCGCGCAGCGACAGCCAGTAAGTGAAGAACTGCTCGTCACGCGCATAACCGAGCCGCTCATAAAGGCGCTGACCAGCCAGGTTGGTCTTCGCCGTCTCCAGCTGCAGACCGCAAGCACCAGTTGCCTCGGCATGGGCGCGAGCAGCATTCATCAACGCCTCGCCAACCCCGCAACGGCGCGCGCTTTCGTCGACATACAGATCGCTGAGCAACCAGGCCGGTTCCAGAGCCAATGAGGAAAGAAAGGGATAAAGCTGGACGAAACCCTGGGCAGCGCCCTGCCCGTCACGGGCGATGAACAACTGCGAATCACCGCGCTCGAGGCGCATACGAAGGAAGGTGGCGATATCCGAATCAGCCCGCGGCACCTGATAAAAGCGCAGATAACCAGCGAACAGACGGGTGAGGTCGACAAGATCGGCGGTGGTGGCAGCGGAAACCGTCATGGCAGGCTCCAGAAGGCGTGTGGGGCAGTATAGGTGACGAGGTGCGTAGGCCATATTGACGCCGTTGTCAGTAGCCAGACTAATTAATCGTGTACGTTTTTACATATTTTATGGAACAATAGCGCAGATTTTTGAACACACAGCGCACTCAACGTGACTCAAAATAGTCTTTTGGTCGCAGTCTGACGCGCACCCACTGCATTTCCCCGAAATCTTGATGTAGTATGCCGCGCCACGGACTACAAGACGGCCAGACCGTCTCCGGCGAGCCTCTCTGAAAGCGCAGGCGTTGATTACGCAGGTCGTTTTCAGAGGAGCCCGAAGCGGCTATTGAGTAAAGCTCAGAGAGTGAGGCAAGTGATGACTGAACGCGTTCAAGTCGGTGGCCTGCAGGTCGCCAAAGCCCTGTACGACTTCGTGAACAACGAAGCCATCCCCGGTACCGGCATCGCTGCCGACCAGTTCTGGGCCGGTGCCGCTGCGGTCATCAAGGACCTGGCGCCGAAGAACCGTGCCCTGCTGGCCAAGCGTGACGAGCTGCAGGCGCAGATCGATGCCTGGCATCAGACGCGCAAGGGTCAGGCTCATGACGCGGCCGCCTACAAAGCCTTCCTCCAGGAAATCGGCTATCTGCTGCCGGAGCCGGAAGATTTCCAGGCCACCACCACCAACGTCGACGAAGAAATCGCCCGCCTGGCAGGCCCGCAGCTGGTCGTGCCGGTGATGAACGCGCGCTTCGCCCTGAACGCTTCCAACGCCCGCTGGGGCTCGCTATACGATGCGCTGTACGGCACCGACGTGATCAGTGAGGAAGGCGGCGCCGAGAAGGGCAAGGGCTACAACAAGGTACGTGGCGACAAGGTCATCGCCTTCGCTCGCGCCTTCCTCGACGAGGCCGCACCGCTGGCTGCCGGCTCGCACGTTGACTCCACCGGTTATGCCATCGTCGACGGCAAGCTGGTCGTCGCCCTCAAGGGTGGCAGCAACAGCGGCCTGCGTGACGACGCACAGCTGGTTGGCTTCCAGGGCGAGGCCAGCGCGCCGATCGCCGTGCTGCTCAAGCACAACGGCCTGCACTTCGAAATTCAGATCGACGCTTCCAGCCCCATCGGCAGCACCGACGCCGCCGGCGTCAAAGACGTGCTGATGGAAGCCGCGCTGACCACCATCATGGACTGCGAAGACTCCGTCGCTGCCGTCGATGCCGACGACAAGGTGGTGGTCTACAAGAACTGGCTGGGCCTGATGAAGGGCGACCTGGCCGAGGAAGTGTCCAAGGGCGGCAGCACCTTCACCCGCACCATGAACCCGGATCGCGTCTACACCAAGCCGGACGGCTCGGAGCTGACCCTGCATGGCCGCTCGCTGCTGTTCGTGCGCAACGTCGGTCACCTGATGACCAACCCGGCCATCCTCGACGCCGAAGGCAACGAGATTCCGGAAGGCATCCAGGACGCGCTGTTCACCAGCCTGATTGCGGTGCACAACCTCAACGGCAACACCACGCGCAAGAACACCCGTACCGGCAGCGTGTACATCGTCAAACCGAAAATGCACGGCCCGGAAGAAGTCGCCTTCACCAGCGAAATCTTCGCCCGCGTCGAGGAAGTGCTGGGCCTGGCCCGCAACACCCTGAAAGTCGGCATCATGGACGAAGAGCGCCGCACCACCGTCAACCTCAAGGCCTGCATCAAGGCGGCCAGCGAGCGCGTGGTGTTCATCAACACCGGCTTCCTCGACCGTACCGGTGACGAGATCCACACTTCCATGGAAGCCGGCGCCGTGGTGCGCAAGGCTGCCATGAAGAGCGAGACCTGGATCGGCGCCTACGAGAACAACAACGTCGACGTCGGCCTGGCCACCGGCCTGCAGGGCCGCGCGCAGATCGGCAAGGGCATGTGGGCCATGCCGGACCTGATGGCCGCCATGCTCGAGCAGAAAGTCGCGCACCCGCTGTCCGGCGCCAACACCGCCTGGGTCCCGTCGCCGACCGCTGCCACCCTGCACGCCCTGCACTACCACAAGGTCGACGTTTTCGCCCGTCAGGCCGAACTGGCCAAGCGCACCCCGGCTTCGGTAGACGACATCCTGACCATCCCACTGGCCAAGGACACCAACTGGTCAGCAGAAGAAATCCGCAACGAGCTGGACAACAACTCGCAAGGCATTCTCGGCTACGTGGTGCGCTGGATCGACCAGGGCGTCGGCTGCTCCAAGGTGCCGGACATCAACGATGTCGGCCTGATGGAAGACCGCGCCACCCTGCGCATCTCCAGCCAGTTGCTGGCCAACTGGCTGCGCCACGGCATCGTTACCGAAGCGCAAGTGGTCGAAAGCCTCAAGCGCATGGCGCCGGTGGTCGATCGTCAGAACGCGGCTGACGCGCTGTATCGCCCGATGGCCCCGGACTTCGACAACAACGTCGCCTTCCAGGCTGCGCTGGAGCTGGTGGTCGAAGGCACCAAGCAGCCCAACGGCTACACCGAGCCGGTGCTGCATCGCCGTCGTCGCGAGTTCAAGGCCAAGAACGGCCTCTGATCGCTGCGCAGTGAACGAGCCGCCTTCGGGCGGCTTTTTCGTATCCGCCTGGCCGGGAACGGGCTTGTGTGGGAGCGGACTCGTCCGCGAACGATATCTGCACAAAAGCTTCGCGGCCAAGGCCGCTCCCACAGGGCTGCCTTCTCGGCGGGAGCTGCGCCCCCTACTTAGGTGCAATGGGCAAAGCGCCGAGACCGCACCACACTGACAACATCCCGAAACTGCGAGGCGCAAGCCCATGAGCAAGGCCGACGCGATGGCCGATGCGGGCAAGACTGCGGTGCTGCAGAACATCCACGGCACCATGGAGTTCCTGCAGAAGTTCCCGCCTTTCAACCAGATGGACACCGCTCACCTGGCGTTTCTGGTCGAGCACTGTCAGCTGCGTTTCTATGCCGAGGGCGACTCGATCATCAAGCCCAGCGACGGCCCGGTCGAACACTTCTACATCGTCAAGCAAGGCCGCGTGCACGGTGAGCGCCCACACAGTGCCCGTCGCGGCACCGAGACCACCTTCGAAATCACCGCCGGCGAGTGCTTCCCTCTGGCCGCGCTGATCGGCGAGCGTGCCACCCGCACCGAGCATCTGGCCGCCGAAGACACCTTCTGCCTGCTGCTGGCCAAGGTCGCCTTCGTCAAACTATTCGCCGTCTCCAACCCGCTGCGCGACTTCGCCCTGCGCGGGGTCAGCAGCCTGCTCGATCAGGTCAACCAGCAGGTGCAGCTGCGCGCGGTGGAAACCCTCGGCGCGCAATATTCGCTGGATACCCGCCTGGGCGAACTGGCCATGCGCCAACCCATCGGCTGCGCGCCCGACACGCCGCTGCGCGATGCCGTGCGACTGATGCACGAGCAGCACGTGGGCAGCATCGTGGTGCTCGACCCGGCCGACAAGCCGCTGGGCATCTTTACCCTGCGCGACCTGCGCCGGGTGGTCGCCGACGGCGTCGACCTGGCCCAGCCGATCGACAAGCTGATGACGCCCAACCCCTTCCATCTGGCGCCGGATGCCAGCGCCTTCGATGCCGCCATCGCCATGACCGAGCGGCATATCGCCCACGTCTGCCTGGTGGAGCACGAGAAACTCCGCGGGGTGATTTCCGAGCGCGATCTGTTCAGCCTGCAGCGGGTCGACCTGGTGCATCTGGCACGCACCATTCGCCACGCCGGCAAGGTCGAGACGCTGGCCGGGCTGCGCAGCGACATCCGCCTGCTGGTCGACCGCATGCTCGCCCACGGCGCCAGCTCGACGCAGATCACCCATATCGTCACCCTGCTCAACGACCACACCGTGTGTCGGGTTATCGAGCTGACCCTCGAGGAAATGGGCGACCCGGGCATCCCCTTCACCTGGCTGTGCTTCGGCAGCGAAGGCCGCCGCGAACAGACCCTGCACACCGACCAGGACAACGGTATCCTCTTCGAGGCCAGCGATGCCGCCCACGCCGCGGCCATTCGCGAGCGCCTGCTGCCGATCGCGCGCGAGATCAACCAGCGCCTGGCACAGTGCGGTTTCACCCTGTGCAAGGGCAACATCATGGCCGGCAATCCCGAACTGTGCCTGTCGCGCCAGGAATGGTCACGGCGCTTCGCCGGCTTCGTCCTCGAAGCCACGCCGGAGAACCTGCTGGGCTCGTCGATCTACTTCGACCTGCGCACCATCTGGGGCCCGGATGAAGGCTGCGAACAACTGCGCAGCGAGCTGCTCGGCCGCGTCGCCAGCAACAGCCTGTTCCAGAAGATGCTGGCCGAGAACGCCCTGCGCCAGCGCCCGCCGGTCGGGCGCTTCCGTGATTTCGTGGTGGCACGTTCCGGTGCCGACAAGGACACCCTCGACCTCAAGGTACAGGGCCTGACACCTTTCGTCGACGGCGCCCGACTGCTGGCGCTGGCCAATGGCATCGGCGCGGTCGGCACCCTGGAACGCCTGCGCGCGCTGATCACCAAGGGGGTGATCGATGCGCTGGACGGTGCTGCCTATGAGGAGGCCTACCATTTCATTCAGCAGACTCGCATGCAGCAGCACCAATTGCAGGCGCGCGACGAGCTGCCCTATTCCAATCGGGTCGATCCCGACCACCTCAACCACCTGGACCGGCGTATTCTGCGCGAGTCGTTCCGCCAGGCGCAGCGCCTGCAGAGCAGCCTGGCCATGAGGTATCAGCTATGAGCAGGTTCACCTGGTTCACCGGCCGCGGCCCGGCCCTGACCCAGCAGCAATTGCAACGCCGCCAGACCTTGAGCGCACCGGCAGCATTCGACGAACGCCCCCTGCATGAGCAGCGTTTCGTCGTGCTCGATCTGGAAACCACCGGTTTGAACATGCGCCGTGATCAGGTGCTGGCCATCGGCGCGGTGGTGATCGACAACGGCGCCATCGACTTCGCCGAACAGTTCGAATGCACCCTGCACCAGCCCGATCATCAGGCCAGCGCCAGCACCCTGATCCACGGTATCGCCCCCAGTGAAGTGGCCCGCGGCGTCGACCCCGCCGAGGCGCTGCTAGACTTCATGGAGTTCGTCGGCAGCAGCCCGCTGCTGGCCTTCCACGCGGGCTTCGACCAGCGCATGCTGGCCCGGGCACTGCGCCAGAGCCTGGGTTATCGCCTGCAGCACAATTTCTTCGATGTTGCCGAAATTGCCCCGCTGCTGTGTCCGCAGGCACGCATCCGCCAGGGCGGGCTGGACGAGTGGGTTGCCGAATTTGGTCTGCAGGTGCACCAACGCCACAACGCCAGCGCCGATGCGCTGGTCACCGCCGAACTGGCGCTGATGCTGTTCAGCAAGGCGCGCCGCCAGGGCATCGACAGCCTCTGCGAATTGGAGCGTCAACTGGCCAGCCGGCGCCGCCGCCAGCACGCGATGTAATAGGTGCTATGTAGGGTGGATGACGCTTCACCCATCCACCAAGGTTGTTGCCCTCATGGTGGGTGAAAGGAGCGTCATCCACCCTACGAAAACCTAGAGATCGCGCATCAGCAGCCCGTATTCCAGCTGCACATCCGCCGGCAGCGGCAGATACAGGACGTGGCCATCGCCAGGCGCCACCGGCTGCGCCTGCCCTTGAGCATTCTGCAGGTGCTCCAGGCCGAAACGCAGGTTGCCCTGCGGCGTCATCAGCTCCAGGCCGTCGCCGACGGCGAAGCGATTCTTCACCCGCACTTCGGCCAGCTCGCCACGGCGTTCGCCGGTCAGTTCGCCGACGAACTGCTGATGCTCCGACACCGAGCTGCCGCGCTGGTAGTTCTGGTATTCGTCATGTACGTGGCGACGCAGAAAACCCTCGGTGTAACCCCGATGCGCCAGTGACTCCAGGCTGCCCAGCAGGCTCGGGTCGAACGGCTTGCCGGCCAGCGCATCGTCGATGGCGCGGCGGTAGACCTGCGCGGTGCGCGCCACGTAGAAATGGCTCTTGGTGCGCCCCTCGATCTTCAGCGAATGCACGCCCATGCGCACCAGGCGCTCGACGTGCTGCACCGCGCGCAGGTCCTTGGAGTTCATGATGTAGGTGCCGTGCTCGTCTTCGAAGGCGGTCATTTCATCGTCCGGCCGCCCCGCCTCCTGCAGCACAAATGCCTGGGTGGTCGGCGCGCCCTGGCCCAGTGTCGGCTCGACCACGCGGACGATTTCGCCCAGCTCGTTCTCGCTCGCCGGCGTGGCCTGGTACTGCCAGCGGCAGGCATTGGTGCAAGTTCCCTGGTTGGGGTCGCGGCGATTGATGTAGCCCGACAGCAGGCAGCGCCCGGAATAGGCCATGCACAGTGCGCCGTGGACGAACACCTCCAGCTCCATGCCCGGCACCTCGCTGCGGATCTCCTCGATCTCCTCCAGCGACAGCTCGCGCGAGAGGATCACCCGCGTCAGCCCCTGCTGGCGCCAGAACTCGACGCTGGCCCAGTTCACCGCATTGGCCTGCACCGAGAGGTGAATCGGCATCTGCGGATAGTGCTGACGCACCAGCATGATCAGGCCGGGGTCGGACATGATCAGCGCATCGGGGCGCATCTCGATCACCGGCGCCAGGTCCTTGAGGAAGGTCCTGAGCTTGGCGTTGTGCGGGGCGATGTTGACTACCACGTAGAACTGCTTGCCCTGCGCGTGCGCCTCATCAATGCCGACGGCGAGGTTGGCATGGTCGAACTCGTTGTTGCGCACGCGCAGGCTGTAGCGCGGCTGCCCGGCATACACCGCATCGGCGCCGTAGGCGAAGGCGTAGCGCATGTTCTTCAGGGTGCCGGCCGGCGACAGCAGTTCGGGGAAAAACGACATGAAACACCTGCATGCAAGGCAAAGCAGGCGATTCTAGGCAGGCTGCGCAGACGAACATTGATCTGCATCTATGAAAGGCCGGGCGTTGCGCCCGGCCTTTGCCGATTAGGGTGGGAGCCAATCATTCGCGACCATGGCCTTCACCGAGGCAAATCATCGCGAATGAATTCGCTCTACATGCAGACGCGCTGGTACAGCACCTCGTCCTTGTCGACACGCTTGAGTTGAGCGACCTGAGGCTGTTGCTTCTCGTCCAGCGGCAACAGTTCGGCTGTCGTGCAGTTGAGCAGATGCGCCTGGTGCGACACGTGATCGATGTGCTGCTTCTCGAAACGATAGAGCATGAACTCGGCCACCTGCGCATCCGCCACCTGCTCGCGCACCACGCTCTTGCTGTCGAGCACGGTGAAGGCGGTGACCATCGGCACGAAGTAGCTCCACGGGCGCCAGAACACGTGACCCGCTTCGGTCGCAACGACGACCGACTCCGCGGGCTGACGCGCCTGCTGGTGCTCGAACCAGGAGTACTCGTAGAACACCTGATAACTCAGCATCCCCAGACCACCGAACAGTGGCACGATCCACCTCGGCAGCTTGTTGCGCGTCAGTTTGCGCAGCAGCAGAGCGATACCGGCAGCGCCGAGCCCCGCGACCACGATGGCAAGCAAAGTCCACAACATATGACTGTTCCCGAAAAAAGACGGGCCTCCAGTGGAGGCCCGTCTGTCAGACCCTGGACCATCGACAGATGGTGTCAGGCCAGGATTATGCTCAGTGGTTCAGAGCGGCACCAGCACCTTTGGGGGTACGCACGCTTTCCACCAGATCCTGGATTTCCTGCGGCGGCTCGGCGGTGACCATCGATACGCCGTAGGCAACGGCGAAGTTGATCAGGGCGCCGACGGAACCGAAGGAAGCCGGGGAGATACCCATGAACCACTGGTCCGGGGTATTGGGCAGCATGTTGGTTTCCGGAATGAAGAACCAACCCAGGTAGGTGAAGATGTACAGCAGCGTCACGACCAGGCCGGCGACCATACCGCAGATCGCGCCCTTGTCGTTCATGCGCTTGGAGAAGATCCCCATCATCAGTACCGGGAACAGGGTTGCCGCAGCGATACCGAAGGCCAGCGCCACCACCTGCGCGGCGAACCCGGGTGGATTCAAGCCCAGATAGGTCGCCAGCAAGATTGCGCAGGCCATCGATATCCGCGCCGCCATCATCTCGTTCTTCTCGCTGATCTTCGGATTGATCAGCGTCTTGATCAGGTCATGACTGATCGCCGAAGAAATCGCCAGCAACAAGCCAGCCGCCGTCGACAATGCCGCGGCAATGGCGCCCGCCGCGATCAGACCGACTACCCAGCCAGGCAGGTTGGCGATCTCCGGGTTGGCCAGAACCAGGATGTCGTTGTTCACGGTCAGCTCGTTACCGTTCCAGCCACGCTCCTGAGCGGTCGCGGTGAAGGCCGGTGCAGCATCGTTGTACATCTGGATGCGGCCGTCGCCGTTCTTGTCTTCCCACTTGATCAGGCCGGTGGTTTCCCAGGTCTTGACCCACTCAGGACGCTCTTCGTAGGACAGGGCCGGGGCAGAAGTGCCTTCCGGATAGATGGTGGTCACCAGGTTCAGACGCGCCATGGAGGCAACGGCCGGAGCGGTGAGGTACAGCAGGGCGATGAAGATCAGGGTCCAGCCGGCGGACCAACGGGCATCGGCCACGCGCGGTACGGTGAAGAAGCGGATGATCACGTGCGGCAGACCGGCGGTACCGATCATCAGCGACATGGTGAACAGCACCATGTTCAGCTTGTTGTCGACATCGGCGGTGTAGGCAGCGAAGCCCAGCTCACGTACCACTTCATCGAGCTTCTGCAGCAGCGGCACGCCGGACTCGACGTGGTCACCGAACAGGCCCAGCGGCGGGATCGGGTTACCGGTCAGCTGCAGGGAGATGAAGATCGCCGGGATGGTGTAGGCCACGATCAGTACCACGTACTGAGCGACCTGGGTGTAGGTGATGCCCTTCATGCCACCGAATACGGCGTAGGCGAATACCACGGCCGCGGCGATCCAGATACCGGTGGAGTTGCTCACTTCGAGGAAGCGCGAGAAGGCAACACCGGCACCGGCCATCTGGCCGATCACGTAGGTCACGGAGATGATCACCAGGCAGATCACCGCAGTCAGGCGCGCGCCACGACTGTAGAAGCGATCACCGATGAAATCCGGCACGGTGAACTTGCCGAACTTGCGCAGGTAGGGCGCCAGCAGCATCGCCAGCAGCACGTAGCCGCCGGTCCAGCCCATGAGGAAGGTGGAGTTGGCATAACCGCCGGCGGCAATCAGGCCCGCCATGGAGATGAAGGATGCAGCGGACATCCAGTCAGCGGCAGTCGCCATGCCGTTGGTGACCGGATGCACACCACCGCCGGCGACGTAGAACTCTTTGGTGGAGCCGGCACGCGCCCAGATGGCGATGCCGATGTAGAGCGCGAAGGACGCGCCTACGAACAACATGTTGATTACGAATTGGCTCATGACCGCTTACTCCTCGACGCCAAATTCTTTATCGAGTTTGTTCAGTCTCCACGCATAGTGAAAAATGAGCCCGATGAAGAAGAGGATGGAGCCTTGCTGCGCGAACCAGAATCCGAGGTCGGAACCGCCAACGGAGATTCCCGAGACCATCGGGCGCAGGATCATGGCGAATCCGTAGGAAACCAGTGCCCAGACGATCAGGCTCCAGGTGATGAGCCGCACGTTGGCCTTCCAGTAGGCCGCGGCATTTGCTTGTTCAGAAGTCATAGACGCCTCCGGTTATTGTTATTCTGATGCAGCTTCAAGCTAGCAGCAGGCCAGCACCGTCCGACAGATAGACATTGGTAGTAGCCGCATCACGACGTTTCCAACACTCATCGCGAACAGCGAAACCGTGGAAGAGAAATGGCGGCCGAAAAGTTTACGAATAAGATAAAAACTCATTTGATAGCCATTCTCTAAAACACTAGAATCCTGGGCCCTCACCTACCCGACGCCCCAAGGATTCACATCATGCGACGCCTGGTCGTACCGCTTCTCGCCCTACCCGCTCTCGCCGGTCACACCGCCTTCGCCAGCACGGAAAACGACACACCGCTGGCACTGGAAGAAATGCAGATCACCGCCCCCAGCGAGCGGGCCGACGGCCCGGTGGATGGCTACCGGGCCAGCCGCTCGGCCAGTGCCACCCGTACCGATACGCCGATTCACGAGATTCCGCAGTCGATCAGCGTGGTGCCGGCGCAGGTGGTGCAGGACATCGGCGCGGTGCGCCTGGAAGATGCGCTGGATTACGCCGGCGGCGTGGAGCGCGGCAACAACTTCGGTGGCCAGGGTCTGACCGAATTTCTGATTCGCGGCTTCAACAGCCAGGAGTTCTACCGCAACGGTTTCGCCGTCAACCGCGGCTACCCGAACATGCCCGACGCCAGCACCATCGAGCGCATCGAAGTGCTGCGCGGGCCGGCGGCCATGCTCTACGGCCGCAGCGATCCAGGCGGCACCTTCAACATCGTCAGCAAGCAGCCGCAGGCCGAACGCCGCACCGTGCTGGGCAGCCAGGTCAACAGCGAAGGCCTGCGCCGCGGCACGCTGGACACCACCGGCGCGCTGGACGAACAAGCAGCCTTCACCTACCGCCTGAACCTGGTGGCCGAAGGCGGCGACAGCTTCCGCGATGACGTCGAGAGCGAGCGCTACAACGTCGCCCCGGTGCTGCGTTGGCAACTCAACGAGACCACCGCCGTCACCCTCGAAGGCGACTACCTGCACAACCGCCACCCGCTCGACCGTGGCGTCACCCGCTACTCCAACCAGAACGGCAAGCTGCCGCGCGATCGCTTCCTCGGCGAGGAAGCCGCCGGCAAGCTGACCAACGCCAATGCCACCACCCAGCTGCGCATCGAACACCTGCTCAACGACTGGACGCTGCGCGGCGGTGTGCAGTACCTGGATGGCGACCTGTCCGGCGGCGCCGTGGAGAACAACAGCAACGCCTACCGCGGCCTGGCCGCTGGCAGCAGCGTGGTCGGGCGTAACTACAACGAGCGCTGGCTGAACTGGAACGACGTCAATGCCCAGGCCAACGCCGAAGGCAACTTCGACCTTGGCGGCTTCGCCCACACCCTGCTGGTGGGTGTGGAGTACGACAAGTTCAACTACAACTCGCTGATCATCCGCTCGCCAGGCGGCAACGCTTACCCCATCGACCTGTACAACCCGGTACACGGCCAGCCGCTGCCAGCGTTGACCCGCACCACCACCCACGACGCCGAGACGCTGAAATCCTACGCCTTCTATCTGCAGGACCAGATCGCCCTGACCGAACGCCTCAAGGCGCAGGTAGGCGCGCGCATCGAGCGCTTCGAGCAGAGCTATGACGACAAGCTCAACCGCAGCGGCAGCTGGGATCAGGCGCACAATGCAGTCTCGCCGCGCTTCGGCCTGATCTACGACCTCACCGACGAACTGGCGGTATTCGCCAACACCTCGCGCTCGTTCAAACCCAACCGTGGCGCAGACCGCCTGGGCAATGCCTTCGATCCGGAAGAAGGCGTCGCTCATGAAGTCGGCATCAAGTACGACATGGCCGACCGCGACCTGAGCCTGACCGCGGCGGCGTTCCATATCGTCAAGGAAAACGTGCTGACCAGCGACCCGCTGGATACAACACGCAGCATCGCCGCTGGCGAAGTGCGCAGCCGTGGCTTCGATATCAACCTGGCCGGCAACATCACCCCGCAATGGCGGGTGATCGGCGGCTATGCCTATGTCGACGCCGAAGTCACCGAAAGCACCAGCGCCACCATGCCGGCAGGAACGCGCCTGGGCAACGTGCCACGACACAGCTTCAACCTGCTCGACACCTACGAGTTCGACGGCGGCCCGCTGGCCGGCCTGGGCCTGGGCATCGGCCTGAAGTACGTCAGCGAGCGCCAGGGCCAGACCAGCAACGACACCTTCGACATGGACGGCTACGGCCTGGTTGACCTGCTGGCCTACTACCCGCTGACCGAGAACGTGCGCCTGAACCTCAATCTGAACAATGTGTTCGACAAGCACTATGAAGAGCGCGCCTGGAACGTCTGGTCCTACCCGGGCGAACCGCGCACGCTGCAGGCGGGGATTTCGGTCAGTCTGTAAAGCCGAGCGCCAGGGAACGCGGTTCACCCTGGCTTGTCACCTCGTAGCGCGGATGCAACCAGGGGATGGCCCGGCACCCTATTCCCGAATCAAATCCGGGCTACATATCGTCACCTACGACGCTATCTGCCCTCAGGCGCAGGCCAAGCGGATATGGCTTTTGCCGTTGTAGGAGCGAATTCATTCGCGAACACCCCAATTCTTATCGCGAATGAATTCGCTCCTACAGGGTTGGCAAGAGCGGCGAATACGTGCCTTTAGAGCGGATCGGAGACCAACTCGATCGGTAGCAGATAGCGGTCCTCAGCAAACTCGATGGGCAACTGATAGCGATGGGAGTTTTCCTCGACGGTCTGGCATTCGCCGTCGATCAGCGCCATACGCCGCTCGACACGCGCGTTCTTCAACAGCAGATCGCGATACCCGCCGTGCCCAGCCCGGTCGGTGATGATGACCACGCCCTTGGTTTCGCTGAACGCTCCGCTGCAGTTGGTATCCCACTCGCCTCCAGCCGTTCTCACCGGTAACTCGCTCAACAATGGGCGCAGGCTATCGGTGTCCAGCTGGTAAAGATCGAGCCGGGTTTCATAGAACGGATTGGGCCGCGAACTGCCGCTCCGCGATATCCGCACACCGAATGCAATATCGTCTGCGCGCAGGCGATAAGGCGCGGTATCAAACCTCAAATCCTCGATAAAAACCGCATCCCAATCCAGTCGATTGGGCTCGACCAAGCGCGCCAGGAAACGCTGCCTGGCGCTATCGAACACCAGCAATTCCAGGTCCGTTTCCCCGTAGCCATCGTGTTCGGCGCGCACCAGCGGCATCGCAAGCAGGGTCAGTTGAGGCCGCGCCGGCCAGACCTTGCAGATGCTGCGCTCGGCGTCCACACGATAGCGCCCGCGCTCGTCTTCCAGCGCATGGCCCGGATGGGCCATCTCGATCCAGGCCGGCAGGCGCTGGCGGCAATCTTCAGCCAGTATGGCGCCGCTCAGCAGCATGCAGCCCAGGGCTGCGGCAAATAAAGTTTTCATCCTTGAGAGCCTCCGGTTCATCCCGGCGCGAGTCTACGCTGCTAACCGCCCACTGCCCATGATGGGCATCGCGAAACAGCCAGGCGATACGCCGCGCTAGCAGTTGCCCGACACGCGTATCCTCGCGCAAACCGATATGCCCGCTCATGCCCGATACCACAGGCGCATAAAGCCCAGCGCCAGCAGCAGGCCGACCTGGCCCAACGCCGCGCACAGCGACAGGAAGGAGCGCAGCGTGCCGTTGCTCGCCGCGTCCTGGATACCGGTCAGGGCACTCCAGAAACTCTCTGGCAGCACCATCAGGCTCAGGCTTGCGAGCGGCTTGCCGGTCAGCAACAGGCCGTCGATCAGATTGAACCAGCCACAGAACATCAGACCGATGAGGATCATCACTGCCACCACCAGACCGAGCCCAAGGCAGGCGGAAAATTGCATGAGAAGACGCATGGGGATCACCTCCGACAAGAGGCGCGGCTTGTAGTGACCGCGCCATTCAGATTCAGGCCTGCGCAGCGCTGCGGCCGACGCCGTACCAGTCCAGTTTGCGGGTCAGCACCATCACGCTGCCGAGCACGCCGAACACCAGCAGCGAGCCCATCAGCAGGGCGTAGTCCTCGGCGTTGAGCAGGCCGTAGAGCATCGCGTACAGCGCGGCCAGCAGGCTGCCGAAGCCCAACCCGCGTCGCCAGCTGTGCAGCACGAAGCTGACGTAGAAACCAATCAGGCCGACGCAGGCGCAGGCAGACAGCAGATAGGCCAGGGCGAAATCCAGATGTTCGGAGAGCGACAACAGCAGCAGGTAGAACAGCGCCAGCGACAGGCCGACCAGGGCGTACTGCACCGGGTGTACGGCCAGGCGCTTGAGGACCTCGAAGAGGAAGAAGGTGGCGAAGGTCAGAGCGATGAACAGCAGCGCATATTTGATCGCGCGATCGGTCTTCAGGTACTGGTCGACCGGGTCGACGAAGCTCACTCCGAAGTTGCGGCCAAACAGCCCCTGACAACGCTCGCTGCCCACGCAGTCACGCAAAGCCTCCTCCAGATTGGTGGCGAAGAAGCTGGTCTGCCACTCGGCAGTGAAACCCGCAGCGCTGATCTCACGGCTGCTCGGCAGGTATTCGCCGACGAAGCTCGGGTGCGGCCAGTCGGAGTTCAGCTTGACCCGGCTGTCACGCCCGACCGGCACTATCGAGAGCTGCTCGGTGCCCTGCAGTTTCAGATCAAAGGAGAACTCGAGCGTCTGCCCACCCTGCGCATCCAGAGCGGGGAGCGGTGCATGCACGCCGGCGCCGAAGTTATCGTCGCCGCTGCCCGGTGCGAAACTCAGGGTCTGGCCGTTCAGGCGCAATTGCAGGTCGTTGCTGATACCTCGGATATCGCTGATGCCGACCGAGAGGAAGGGTTTCTCGAAGCGGTAGAAACCCAGGTCGTCGCCCAGCCCGAGGCGTGCCGGCAGACGAAATTGACCGCTGACCTGGCTGTCGCTGCGGTACAGGCGCGCTTCGTAAATGCCGCGCGCTCGCAGCTCGGTGCCAACCTGCCCTTCGAGCACGAAGCGCTCCGGCAGGAAATACAGGCGGCCGCGGCGCTGACGCTCTTCGCTATAGCGCTCGCCGGTCTTCTCGTTGGTTTTCCACTCGTGCGTGGTCTTGATGTAGGGCAGCACCAGGATCGGCCCGGTGATCTGCTGGCGGTAGCTGGAACTGCGGGCAATGTCCTGCAGCACCTCATGGCGTAGGCCCTGACGCTCGTCGACCAGGCCATCGATCATCAGCAGGGGAATCATCAGTAGCAAAATCAGCAGGGCGATGGCGCCCAGCTTGAAGCCCAGGGAACGGTTCATGGTACGGCTCTCCGTAGCGAGTGAAGGTACGGCAGAGTCTGGGCAGGGGCGGTGGGTGGCGTATGGGGCGAGCGTGGAGATTGTGTGGAGAATGGGTGAAAAAGAAAGGGCGCCGATTCGGGGCGCCCTTCCTAACTGCTATGCGGCATACGACTGCTCCCGCGTGATGGATGACCGGATCAGCCGATACGGCTGGCACCTACGCGGTCGGCGCCATCTGCGGCAACGCGGTTCAGACCAACGCGGTCAGCGCCATCTGCGGCTACGCGGTTCAGGCCAACGCGATCAGCACCGTCTGCGGCTACGCGGTTAAGACCCACGCGGTCAGCACCACCTTCGGCTACGCGGTTCGGACCAACACGATCTGCGCCACCTTCGGCGATACGGTTCAGACCAACGCGATCTGCGCCATCTTCGGCTACGCGAAAACGCTCTAGAGTAAGCTCGGCACCGCCTTCGGCGACACGATTGATGCCTACGCGATCAGCACCATCTTCGGCCACGACCGGAGCAGCGGACTGTTGCGCGGAGATCTGTGGCAGAGCGAATACGCTGGCCGACAGGGCGGCGATAACGAGGCTGGCGAAGATCTGCTTTTTCATGGTCGTTCTCCTGAAGAGGGGTGAGTAACTGGCTACGGTTGTCATGTTACGCACGCCTCAGAATGGCAAAAGGCACATCTCGGGATAGTGACCATCGACGCCGTCGATACCCGAAAAAAGCGTTTATCGATCAGCCAGATAGCCATCAGAAAAGACCAGGCGGCATCACCCTCGCCTTCCGTCTGCTCGGCAGCTGCGCGGGCGAAAGGCACTGGCATCTGTATAAAAAACCAGTAAAACTTCGCAGCATGCTCGCCCTCGACGCCCCCGAACTCTATTACCTGGCCAACTTCCGCAAGGCCCTCGACTGGCTCGGCGCCCATCACCGCGATTTGATGGACGATGCCGAGCGCGCCTTCATCGTGGATTTTCTCCAGCTGCCATTACCCGCCCAGGCGCTGCTGGTGCGCCTGGTGATGCGCAAGGGCGTGCACTTTCGTGTCAGCAAGCTGCGCTATGCGGAGATAGGCGAAATCCAGAGTGCGGCTGCACCGCTGCTGGTGCTGGGCTGGCTGATCGACTGCGCGGCTCTGAGTCTCGACGAGCTGGGCGCCCTGCTGCTCAAGGAAGAACTGGCCACGCATTTCGCCGCCAACCTGCCACGCGGAGCGTTGAAGAAAAGCGAGGTGCTCGACCACCTGCGCGAGCTGCATGTCGAACCACGCAGCCTGGCCGACTGGTGCCCGCAACTGGACGAGCGCCTGCTGAGCCTGGCCATCGGCCCGCTGTGCGACCGCCTGCGGCTGATGTTCTTTGGCAACCTGGCGCAGAACTGGTCGGAGTTCGTGCTCGCCGACTTGGGCATCTTCCGCTACGAACAGGTGCCGATCACGCCGGGCTCGCGCGGCTTCCGCAACCGCAAGGATGTGGACGACTACCTGCATCTGCGCGCCTGCCGCGAGGCCTTCGAAGCCGGCCTGCCTGTAGCCGAGGTGCTGCAGCAGCTCGGGGATTTTGCCAGCGACAACCCGCATATCGGCGAGCGCTACCAACGCCTGCTGCTGAAAATGGCGCAGCAGCTGGAACGCGCTGGCGAGCTGGAATCAGCACTCGCGCTGTACCGCGATACTCACGCGGTTGGCACGCGGCAGCGGCAGATTCGCGTGCTCGAGCGCCTGGGCAGCGATGCCGAGGCGCTGACCCTAGCCGAGCAGGTGATCGAGGCGCCACACAACGCCGAAGAAGCGCAACTGGCCGAACGCGCGCGCACCCGCCTGCGCAAACGCCTCGGCCTGGCGCCAGCGGCCAGGGCGGCGAAGCTCAGCGAGAATCGTCTCGACCTGCGCCTGCCGCGCGCCGCCAGCGTCGAACTGGCCGTGGCCATGCACCTGGCCAAGCCGGACGCGCCCGTGCATTACGTGGAGAACACACTGATCTGCGGGCTGTTCGGCCTGCTCTGCTGGGAGGCGATCTTCGCCCCGCTGCCTGGCGCCTTCTTCCACCCCTTCCACGCCGGCCCGGTGGATCTGCACCGCGCCGACTTCCATGCCCGTCGCAGCGAGCTGTTCGCCGCCTGCCTGGCGCGCCTGGACGACGGCAGCTATATCGAGGCCATACGCCGTACCCACGCCGAGAAATTCGGCATCCAGTCACCCTTCGTGTTCTGGGAGCTGCTCGACGCCGAACGCCTGGAGCAGGCCCTGATCTGCCTGCCGCCCGCGCACCTTGCCGCCTGGTTTCGCCGCCTGCTGGCCGACATCCGCGAGAACCGCGCCGGCATGCCCGACCTGATCCAGTTCTGGCCCAGTGAGGGCCGCTACCGGATGATCGAGGTAAAAGGCCCCGGCGACCGTCTGCAGGACAACCAGAAACGCTGGCTGGCGTTCTGCGCCGAGCATGGCATGCCAGTCAGCGTCTGCTACGTGGAGTGGAGCGATTGAGCCTGCGCATCGCCGTGCGCGAGCTATGCGAGTTCACCGCGAAGGAGGGTGACCTCGACCTGCGCTTCACCCCCTCGCCCACCGCCGCCGAAGGTATGGCCGGACACGCCACCGTGGTCGCGCGGCGCGGCCCGGATTACGTCTCCGAGCTTCCCCTGATCGGCGAGTTCGAAGGGCTGACGGTCAGTGGCCGCGCCGATGGTTTCGACCCCGAGTTTCGCCTGCTGGAAGAGATCAAGACCCACCGTGGCGACATCTCGCGCATCCCCGCCAACCACCGCCTGCTGCACTGGGCGCAGGTGAAGATCTACGGCTGGCTGCTGTGTCAGGAGCTGGGCTTCGAGGAACTGGATCTGGCGGTGGTCTACTTCAACGTCATCACCCAGCAGGAAACGGTATTCCGCGAGCGCCACAGCGCGGCGTCCCTGGGCGAGTTCTTCGCCCTGCACTGCCGCCGCTACATCCATTGGGCGCGCCAGGAGCAGGCACATCAGCACGCACGCAACCAGGCGCTGGAGAAACTGAGCTTCCCCTACGGCGAATTCCGCCATGGCCAACGGCAACTGGCCGAGGCCGTGTACCGCGCCGCGCGTGACGGCCATTACCTGCTCGCGCAGGCCACCACCGGCATCGGCAAGACCCTCGGCACCCTGTTTCCGCAGCTCAAGGCCATGCCCGGCCAGCAGCTCGACCGCCTGTTCTTCCTCAGCGCCAAGACGCCGGGCCGGCGCCTGGCACTGGATGCCCTGCAACGCCTGCGCGAACCGGAGACGCCGTTGCGCGTGCTGGAACACGTCGCCCGCGACAAGGCCTGCGAGCACCCGAGCAAAGCCTGCCATGGCGACTCCTGCCCACTGGCCAAGGGTTTCTACGACCGCCTGCCGGCAGCGCGCAGCGCGGCACTCAAAGAACGCTGGCTGGATCAGCAGGCGGTGCGCAATATCGCCATCGCCCATGGTGTATGCCCCTACTACCTGAGCCAGGAGCTGTGCCGCTGGAGCGACGTGGTGGTGGGCGACTACAACTACTACTTCGACCTCGGCGCGCTGCTGCACAGCCTCACCCTGATCAACCAGTGGCGCATTTGCCTGCTGGTGGACGAAGCGCACAATCTGGTAGAGCGCGGGCGCGGCATGTACAGCGCCGAGCTGGATCAGGCGCGCTTCAAGGCCATGTGCCGTGGCGCGCCGAAGCGGCTGAAGAGCGTGCTGGACCGGGTCGACCGCCACTGGGATCAGCTGCACCGCGAGCAAGAGGTGCCCTATCAGGTCTACCCGCTGGCGCCGGACCTGCTGCTGGCCGCGCTGGGCAAGGCGGTCAGCGCCATCACCGACCTGCTGACCGATCAACCCGAAGGCAATGGCGGCGAGCTGCTAAGTTTTTATCTGGACGCCATGCTGTTCTGCCGCCTAGCGGAAAGCTTCGGCCCGCACTCGCTGTTCGATATCAGCCGCGTCGAGGCTGGCAACGGGCGTAGCTACTCGACCCTATGCATCCGCAATATCCTCCCGGCGCCCTTCCTCGGCCCGCGCTTCGAGGACGCCCACAGCGCCACGCTGTTCTCCGCCACCCTCAGCCCCAGTCACTACTACCTCGACCTGCTCGGCCTGCCGGAAGAGACGCAGTGCCTGGATGTCGCCTCGCCGTTCAGCGCCGAACAACTGCATGTGCAGGTGGTGCGCAACCTGTCGACCCGCTACCAGCACCGCGACGCCTCGCTGGCGCCGATCTGCCAGTTGATGGCGCGCCAATACGCCGAACGCCCCGGCAACTACCTGGCCTTTTTCAGCAGCTATCAGTATCTGGAACAGGTGCTGCAGGAGCTGCGCCGCGATCACCCGCACATCCCAGTGTGGACGCAATCGCGACAGATGGACGAAGCGGCGCGCCAGGGCTTTATCGAACGCTTCCAGATCGGCGGCCGCGGCATAGGCTTCGCCGTGCTCGGCGGCGTCTTCGGCGAAGGTGTCGACCTGCCCGGCGAACGTCTGATCGGCGCCTTCGTCGCCACCCTCGGCCTGGCCCAGCTCAACCCGATCAACGAAGAAATCCGCCAACGCATGGACGCCCTGTTCGGCAATGGCTACGACTACACCTACCTCTACCCCGGCCTGCAAAAGGTCGTGCAAGCCGCCGGCCGGGTGATCCGCACGCCGGAAGACCAGGGCGTGCTCTATCTGATCGACGACCGCTTCGCCCGCCCCGAAGTCCGCCGCCTGCTGCCAACCTGGTGGCAGGTGGAACTGCTGCGCTTGCCGCTCAAAGCCCCCACACCCGAACCACAACCTCTCCTGTAGGAGCGGATTTATCCGCGATCAGTGCATAAGTCCTAGCGTTGGTGATGCTGAGCTAGCGGGCAAACTGCGCGACAGGAAAGAGCTTGATCTCCCGCACCTCTACTTTTTCCCAGACTTTCCCCAGCGTATAGGGATCATGATCAAGCCAATGCTCAAGTGCATCTCTGCTGCCAAACTCGACATGGGCAGAAGAGCCCACCATACGGCCCTCTGCATCAAGAATCGCCCCACCGCTGAGAAACGTACCGGCTGCCGTCATTTTCTTTAACCCGTCCAGGTGAGCTTCTCGGTGCTCCAGACGACGAGACAATGCATCCGGGTCGGTAAAATCGAATGCCGTCACTACATATTGCATGCGTTCTCCTTGGTTTACGTCAGCAGGTATCCTAGGTCGCGCACAGCGAAACCCAGGCACCAGCAGAGCGGGTGTCCATTCATAGTCAGACATGCATCACAAGGATGTAAACATGAGCGATAACGCAAAATTAAAGGGATTGGGTGGCTGGTTGATTCTGGTCGGGCTCGGTCTGATCATCACGCCCCTGCGCATATCCATCACCTACGGGCCGATGTTCTATTCAGTATTCACTGACGGAACCTTCGAAACGCTGACCACTCCCGGCACCGAGTACTATCACTGGCTGTGGGCGCCCCTGCTGGTCTTCGAAGCCATCTTCAATTCATGCATGCTGATTGCGTGCGCACTTCTGCTTTACCTGTTCTTCACAAAACACTATCTCTTCCCAAAGGTCTTTATTGCCACGATCCTGATTTCCCTGGTCTTCATTCCCTTTGATGCCTGGTTAGGCTCGCTCATCTTTACCGACGAACCTGTATTCGATCCGGACACGACCAAGGAATTTGCACGCACCTTGTTCAGCGCCGTTATCTGGGTGCCTTACATGCTCGTATCGAGACGAGTCGAAGCCACGTTCGTGAAGGACATTCCCGAATAGATCGCTCTCACGGCTGGGTGGGAACGAAGACCTCGACGCTACAGCACTGACCAGCAGGCAGCTGCATCTCCGAACGAGTGAGCGATGCAGAGAGTCGTGAGACGGCTCTCACGCTGGAGCGTGGGCGCTATCTAATTTCTGCGCTGGGCAGCCCTCGTGGGAGGCGCTTTAGCAGCGACAGGTTTATGCATCGGTCGCGGCAAAGCCTACCCCACAGCAGCGCCAGCGTGCCCTAGATGGGCAGCGTCAGGCTCACTTCAACGCCACCTTCGACATTGCCGATATGCAATTCACCTCCATGCAGCTCGGCCACTTCCTGCACGAAGTTCAGGCCCAGGCCAGTGCTCTTGCGCCCGCCATTGGGGCGCGGCAGGGAGTAGAAGCGTTCGGTCAGGCGGGCCAGGGCGTAGTCGGGGATGGCTTCACCCTGGTTGAACAGACGCAACACGATGCGCTCGCCCTGGCGTTCGGCGGCGATGCGCATGTGTCCGCCGGGTGGGGTGAAGTCGAGGGCGTTGTCCAGCAGATTGGCCAGCGCCTGGCGTAGCAGAAAGCGTTCGCCACGCAGACTGAGGCCGGCTGGCAGCGCGTGTTCGATCTGCAAATTGGTAGCTGTGATGCGCGCCTGCTGCGCCTGCAACAGTTCCTCCACCAGCGGCGCCAGCGGTACCGCTACGCGCTCTTCCAGACCCTGGCGTTGCTCCACCTGGGCCAGGTGCAGCAGGCGTTCGATCAGGTTCTGCAGGCGCGCACTTTCCTGCTGGATATTGGCCACGAAGCGCTGGCGCTGCTCCGCCGGCATATCGCCATCGAGCAGTTCGGCGGCGCCGCGTATGGCGGCCAACGGACTCTTCAGTTCGTGGGTCAGGGTGTGTACGTAGCGTTCGACGTAGGCCTTGCCTTCCAGCTCGGTGCGCATACGCTCGACCGCCTGGGCCAGTTGCGCGAGTTCGCCACCGCGCACCTTCGGCGCCTCGGCGCGCTGGCCTTCGCTGACCGCCCGGGCGTAGCGGGTGAGTTTGCCCAGCGCGGCGCTGAGCCACCAGGACAGCGCCGCGCCGATCAGCAGGCCAAGGCCGATCAGCCCGACGCCGAGCCAGCTCAGACGGTTTTGCGAGCGTTCGATATAGGGCAGCAGGGTGCGGTTGGGTTTGGCCACCGAAACCACGCCGATGATGCGCTCGCCATCCCTGATCGGCGCCGCCACGTACATCACCGAGGAATCCGGGTCGTCCGGATCTTCACGGGTCGAGCGCGCGCCGTACTGGCCACGTAGGGTCAGCAGCACGTCGTTCCAGCGCGAGTAGTCCTGACCCACCGCCAGACCAGTCGAGTCGAGCAGGACGATGCCCCGGGCGTCGGTAACGTAGATGCGGTGGTTGACCTCGGCCTTGGTCACGCCCCAGATGCTCGCCTGCGGCTGACGCCGGCCATAGGCTTCAAGCGCCTCGTGCAGGCGGCCCTGGCCGAGGGTGCCGGACTTGAGGTCGTCGCGCAGGATCTCGGCCAGCAGGTTGGCGGTGTCGACCAGGGTTTCCTCGGTGCTCTGGCGCACGCCGGGGCGAATCTCGTCCATCACTGTGCTCAGCACGAACCAGCCGGCCAGGCCGACGAAGAGGAAGTAGACGAGAAAGATGCGTACGCCCAATGGCATGATTCAGAGCTCCGGCTCGTAGCTGTAGCCCAGGCCGCGATGGGTCTGGATCGGCTCCTCGGCTGGGGCGATGGCGCGCAGCTTGGCGCGCAGGCTCTTGATATGGCTGTCGATGTTGCGCTCGTAGCCGGCTTCGCTGGCGACGCCGAGGGCATCGAGCAGTTGCTCGCGTGAATAGACCCGGCGCGGCTGGCCAAGCAGCGTGCGCAGCAGGCGAAATTCATGGCGCGTCAGGCTCAGGGGCTGGCCGTGGTAATGAATGCGAAAGGCGGCATCGTCGATCTGAAAGACGCTGGGCGCGCTGGCTGTCGGCATCTCACGCGGCGCCACGCGCTTGAGGATGGCCTTGACCCGCGCCGCCACTTCACGCGGGCTGAAGGGTTTGACCACGTAATCGTCGGCGCCGATTTCCAGACCCACCACACGGTCGATTTCCTCGCTGCGCGCGGTCAGGAAGATCACCGGCACCTCGGAGAAACGGCGCAGGCGTTTGCACACTTCGAAGCCACTGATATCGGGCAGACCAACGTCAAGAATGGCCAGGTCGAAGGTGCCGTTCTCCAGCAGCGTCAGCGCCTCGCCGCCGAGACTCGACCAATGGGTGACGAAGCCTTCGGCCTGCAGGGCATAGACCAGCGTGTCGGCAATCGCGGCTTCGTCTTCGACTATAAGTATCTGCGGCATCGGGCGTCCTGCACCTGTGGGGCGACGGCGGCAGACTGCCGGCGGCTGGTTCATGCGTCAAGCGGGCGATAGCGTAGAACGGGAGCAAGCTGCCAGGGGAGATTGGCGGGTTGCCTATGCGACATTCGCCGCTGCGACTGCATGGATGCAGGAGGTAGAACGAAGCAGGATGCCAGAGTCGAAAGCGCCTCCCGCAAGGTTTTCCCTCATCCGGGCTACGCGCTTATGGAATCTCGCCGCGGATGTATTGCTCCAGCTGACGGATCAGGTCGGCCTGTTCGGCGATGGTTTCCTTGACCAGGTCACCAATCGACAACAGGCCGATCAGCTCGCCCTCAGCCAGTACCGGCAGGTGACGCAGGCGGCGTTCGGTCATCAGCTCCATGCAGTACTGCACGCTGTCACGCGGGCCGACGCTGATCACATCGCGGGTCATGATTTCGCTGATCCTGGTGTTGAGCAGCGAGCGTTCGGCCAGCGCCACCTTTCTCACGTAGTCGCGCTCGCTGACGATGCCGACCAGACGCCCGCCGGAAAGCACCAGCAGTGCACCGATCTTTTGCTCGGCGAGGATACGCAGCCCGTCCAGCAGCGAATCCTCACTGTCGACGCTGTAGACGTAGGCGTTGGCTTTATTGCGAATGACCTCTGCGACGGTTTTCATGCGGGCGGCTCCTTTCGTTGTTATCCGTTTTTAGCAGAGTTGGCCGCCGCGGTCAGCCTCACCCGAGGCTGAATCGTCCGGTATTATGCGCCAGCCCTTCGCTGCCTCGGCGCAGTTGCTCGGCGGCACGGCTCACGGCCTGGGCGCCATCGAGCAGTTGCCCGGCGGCCTGATCGACCTGCTGGATATTGCCACTGACTTCATCGGCGGTGGCCGCCTGCTGCTCGGCGGCGGTGGCGATCTGCGCCAGGCGGTCGCTGACGCGCTGCACCGAGTCGACGATGTTCTGCAGTTCATCACTCATGGCCAGCACGCTGCCGATATCGCCGTCGGCCTGGCTACAAGCTTCTCCCATCAGGGTGACCGACTGACCAACCACCCGCTGCAGGTTGTCCACGGTCTGGGCAATTTCCTGGGTCGAGTCCTGGGTGCGCTTGGACAGCGAGCGCACCTCGTCGGCGACCACGGCAAAGCCGCGCCCGGCCTCCCCTGCGCGCGCGGCCTCGATGGCGGCGTTGAGCGCCAACAGGTTAGTCTGCTCGGCGATGCCCTTGATCACCTCGACCACGCGGTTGATCTGCTGGGTCTGATCACGCAGTTGCTGCAACGCTGCGGCGCTGTCGCCGAGACGGCTGCTGAGCTGGCGCATGCTGGCGCTGGTGCGCTCGCTGCGCTGGTTACTGCTCAGCGCCACCTCGCGGGTCTGCTGCGCCTCCATGGCGGCCTGCTCGCAACTTTGCGCGACACTCTGCGCAGTAGCCGCCATCTGCGTGGCTGCGGTGGCAATCTGGCTCATCTGCGCCTGTTGCTGCTCGACGGCGTCCAGCGTGTCACGCGCCTGGCCACCCAGCAGTTGCACCGTGCTTTCCAGTTGCTGGCTTTCGCGGTTGACCCCCTGCAGCGAGTCACGCAGCTGCTCGACCGCAGTATTCAGCGCCTGGGCGATGGCGGCTAGATCATCACGACCGTTGACCTGCATGTGCACGCGTAAGTCACCGTCGCGCAGACCACGTGCAGCCTCGATGATGTTGCTGGTGCTGATGCGGATCGACGCGTTCAGACACATCAGCACGTACATCGCCAGTAGGGTCAGAACGCTGAAAGCACCGATCACCTCGATCATCGATTGCAGCGCCTGCTGCCGATAGTCGCCGAGACTGGCGATGAACTGCTGGTAAACCGCCTGCTGCAGAGCCAGCAACTGGCCCTCCAGCGCTTCGACTTGTTGCACGAACTGCTCGGGGGTTAGCGCCATTGGGCTGGCCTCGAACATGTCACGATCGATCTGCGTGAGGAAGTCGTCGAACGCCTTGAGCGAGGCGTCGAAAGGTGCGCTCAACTGGCGCATCGCCTGCGGTGCTTCGCGCGACAGGGTGATTTGCGCCTTGACCAGCTGCGCACGCTGTTCGTCCAGGCTGCGGCGCAGATCGCGGATCAGCACGCGGCTCTGCAGGGTGAAATGCTGCGAGACCACCGCGCCATGGCCCTGCGCTGCGAAAGTGCCGAGCTGCTCGAGCAGCCGCGGCATGATGTAGGTGATCTGCTCCATCATCAGGTAGGTGTCGAGGCGCGGATCGAGAATCAGGGTACTGTCCGTGGCCACCTGCTCGCGCAGGGCGATCAGGTAAAGCAGCGCCTTTTGGTAACGCTCCAACGCATCGGGCAGTGCCACCTTGGCCAGACCAGCCGTGCGCAGACCATCACGCTCGCCCTGCAGGGCCTGAAAGTGCTGCCGCGCCTGATCACTGATCAGGCTGCTCTGCAGCGGCTCCGCGGCCTGCTGCAACGCTTCGTCGAGCTGCGCCTCACGCTGCTGCAATTGTCCCTGGGCAGCGCCCTCGGTGCCTTTCCAGCGTGCCAGCAGTGTGCGCTGGGCGATCAGCTCCTGTTGCGCACGCGCCATGCGCTCAAGCGCTTGTGCGCCTTCCACCTCGTAGTCGATCGATTGCAGGCGTGACAGGTAGTCACTGCCGATGACCCACAACGCGTATCCGAGCGGAAGCGCGAACAACAGAAACACCAGCTGAAACTTGTGGGCAAAACTGAAACGTTGCAACAGCCGTACACCCGGCTCGAGTACTCCCGTCATAGCGACACCTCAGCGACCTAAAGGGCCTACAGGCCTGGCAAAGAATTGCACTTAGCAAAAAGCAGGCCCGACGCCCTCTTTTGGGCAGGGTAGTCGTTACGGGGCACTCTTATGGAGTGTAATGGCCAATGACTATCAGCCTTTTCTGAAATGCGACAATTTGCTCAGCATTGCGGACGATCGCGGGTGTAACGCTCCGCAGGGTCCACGGCTGCACCAAGATCGCGCATGGCGCTGGCGCCGATCAGCAGCGGATAACTGAAGGTGCTGCGGTCGGTCAGGTTGACCTCGATGGTGCGCTCCTCCTCGCCCAGGCAAATCGGCATTTCGATTACCGGGCGTTGCGAGTAGGCGACTTCCTTGGTTTCGGCATCGCTCTCTTCGGCGCGTTTCTTGATCTCGGCGATGCGCACCAGCGGATGTTCGTAGACCGTATCTTCGGCACCGTCTACGGCCAGGCGGAAGCGCACCCAGTCCTCACCATCGCGCTCGAACGGCTCGATGTCCTTGGCCGACAACGAGGCGGTCATGGCACCGGTATCCATCTTGGCCTTGAGGGTCTGGCCGAGGGCGGGGAGTTTGATCAGCTCGTAACGGCCGTAAAGGTCTGGTTGTTCATCGGCCATGGCCGGCAGGCTGATCGCAGCAGCCAGCAGAAAGAGGGCGTATTTCAAGGTCGGCACTCCTGTGCAATGGAAGTCCCGTTATCCGACTGCCCCTGTCCTGCGGTGTTCCCCGGCAAGGATGACAAAGCGTTACGGCCGGGCTCGCTGCGCAGGCATGCCGCTCCAGAGTTCGTCCAGATGTTCGAAGCCCCAGACCGCTGCCGACTCGCGCCCGACGATGCGATCCTGTGCGTTCGCTTTGCTCAGGTCGATCACCACCGGCGGAATCTGCACTTTAGACTTGGCGAGGAAGAACGCCTTGACCTTGGGCACCAGCAGCGACTTGGCATTCTGCTCCAGCACGACCGCAAGCCGGCCGCTTTCCAGACGCACCAGCGCCCCCACCGGATAGATGCCGACCGTCTTGACGAAGGCCTGGAATACCGCCTCGTCGAAATGCCCCTTCCACTCGGCCATCTTGCGGATCGACTCGGCCGGGTCCCAGCCCGGCTTGTAGGGCCGGTTGGAGGTGATGGCGTCGTACACGTCGCAGACCGCGCCCATTCTGGCGAACAGACTGATCTGCTCACCCTGCAGGCCATACGGATAGCCGCTGCCATCGATCTTTTCGTGGTGATGCAGGCAGACATCCAGCACCAGGGCGCTGACATGCTTGCCGGCCAGGAGGATCTCGCCGCCGGCCTCGGGGTGACGGCGCACCGCCGCGAACTCTGCGTCGCTGAGCTTGCCGGGCTTGTTCAGCACCTCCTGATCGATGGCCATCTTGCCTACGTCATGCAGCAGGCCGGCCAGGCCTGCCTCGCGTACCGCCCCCTCGCCCAGACCAAGCTGCCGCGCGAGGGCGATCATCAGTGCACAGACCGCCACCGAGTGCATATAGGTGTATTCGTCGGCATGCTTGAGTCGCGCCAGGCTGATCAGGGCATTGGGGTGGCGCATCACCGACTCGGAGATCTCCTCCACCAGCGACTCGGCCTGTTCGAAATTCAGCGCCTTGCCCATGCGCGCATCGCCGAACATGCTCAGCACCGCCTGCTTGGAGCGGGCGCAGAGCTTGGCGGCGCGCTCCAGTTCGGTATCCATCGATGCACTCAGCGCGGTGCTACGGGGCTGCACCGCTGCCATCAGCGTGGCCTCGACCTCCTTCTGCGCCTCTGCCTCGGTGCTGACAACGGCACCGGCCTCGACATCCAGGCCCTTGCTGACGTCGATCCACAACTCACCGATGCTGCTGGCGCGGATGCGCTGCAGGTCCTGCGGTGAATTGAGAAGAAATTTCGACTTCCAGAATGGATGGTCCATCCATGATCCGCAAAATTCCTGGACATACATGCCGATGCGCAGATCGGCTACCACAATGCGTTTCAACATCGAGATAATCCAGAGCAAGTTGGTGGGAGCGCTCGAGCGCGTCACCTTGGAATCGACGAGCAATCCCCTTACGTTCCACACCGATCAGCATCACGCCTTTCGCAATAAATGGCCATATGCCACTAGTCGCAATTTTGAGCCAGATTCTTCAGTTGCTTATGATGGCCCCTTCGCGCCCGCCAAGGAGTTGATATGCGTCCCCTGCTGACCGGCCTACTCAATATAGCCCTGCTGCTGAGCAATACCCTGTTGCTGATCGGCCCCCTGCTGCTGATCGCCCTGGCCAAGTTCGTGCTGCCGGGCCAGGCGGCGCGCGATACCTGCTCACGCGGGGTAATGTGGGTCGCCGAGTTCTGGGCGGAGAACTGCAAACGCATCTTCGCCCTGCTGACCCCGACGCACTGGGACATCCGTGGCAATGCCGCACTACGCCCCGACCGCTCCTACCTGGTGATCAGCAATCATCAATCCTGGGTCGACATCCCGGCGCTGGTGCAGGCGTTCAACCGCAAGACGCCCTATTTCAAGTTTTTCCTCAAGCAGCAGCTGATCTGGGTGCCCTTTCTCGGTCTGGCCTTCTGGGCGCTCGACTACCCCTTCATGAAGCGCTACTCCAAGGCCTTCCTGCAGAAGAACCCGCATATGAAAGGCAAGGATCTGGAGATCACCAAGGCTGCCTGCGAGAAGTTCAAGCGCCTGCCGGTGACCGTGGTCAACTACCTGGAAGGCACCCGCTTCACCCCGGCCAAGCAGGCCCAGCAGCAGTCACCCTACCGCTACCTGCTCAAGCCCAAGGCAGGCGGCGTGGCCTTCGTGCTCGCCGCGCTGGGCGAGCAGATCGATGCCGTGCTGGACGTGACGCTGGTGTACCCCGCCAAGCAGGTACCGGGCTTCTGGGCGCTGCTCAGCGGCCAGGTGCCGAAGGTGATCATCGATATCCAGACCCTGGAACTCGATCCGGCGCTGTACCTGGGTGATTACGAGAATGATCCGGCCTTCCGCCTACGGGTACAGGACTGGGTTTCGGACCTCTGGCTGGCCAAGGACAAACGCATCGAACAGTTGCGCGACGAAAACCCTGGCTGACTGGTGGCGGGCGCGTTCGGATCGTCGAATGCGCCACGGCTCGATGGTCGGGCAAGCGGCGACCCGAAGGTCCGCAGCAGATTGCCGCCCACAACAAAAAAGGGAGCCCGAAGGCTCCCGAAGAAGAAGGCGCGGACCAATGCGCCTGGCCGTAAACCTATCCGCGACGCGCGCAGCGCGCCGCCAACGCAAACACGCGTGACCCGCGACAGCGCCGGGCCACGCAGCTGGGCATTACGCCGCGCTGAACATCTTGTGCGGATCGATGACGAATTTCTTCGGCACGCCTGCGTCGAACTCGCCGTAACCGCGCGGTGCGTCGTCCAGGCTGATCACCTGCACGCCCACCACTTCGGCGATGTTGATGCGGTCCCACATGATGGCCTGCATCAGCTGACGGTTGTACTTCATGGTCGGAGTCTGACCGGTGTGGAAGCTGTGCGACTTGGCCCAGCCCAGACCGAAGCGAATGCTCAGCGCACCCATCTTGGCAGCGGCATCGACCGCACCCGGGTCCTCGGTTACGTACAGGCCGGGGATGCCGATCTTGCCGGCGACGCGGGTGATCTGCATCAGCGAGTTGAGCACCGTGGCCGGAGCCTCGTGCTTGACGCCTTCGTGGCCATGACCACGGGCCTCGAAGCCCACGCAGTCGATGGCGCAGTCCACTTCCGGTTCACCCAGCAGCGCAGCGACCTGCTCGTGCAGCGGGGTATCCAGCGACAGGTCGGCGATTTCGAAACCCTGCGCCTTGGCGTGCGCCAGACGTGCCGGGTTGAGGTCACCGACGATGACCACGGCAGCACCGAGCAGGCGAGCCGAGGCAGCAGCGGCCAGACCGACCGGACCGGCGCCCGCGACGTAGACGGTGGAGCCCGGGCCTACGCCAGCGGTAACGGCTCCGTGGTAGCCGGTCGGCAGAATGTCGGACAGGCAGGTCAGGTCACGGATCTTCTCCATGGCCTTGTCGCGATCCGGCAGTTTGAGCAGGTTGAAGTCGGCGTAGGGCACCAGCACGTATTCGGCCTGGCCACCGGTCCAGTCGCCCATGTCGACGTAGCCGTAGGCACCGCCGGCACGCGCCGGGTTGACGGTCAGGCAGACGCCGGTGTGCTGTTCCTTGCAGCTGCGGCAACGACCGCAGGCGACGTTGAAGGGCACGGAAACCAGATCACCGATCTGCAGACGCTCGACGTCGCGGCCCTTCTCGATCACCTCGCCGGTGATCTCGTGGCCCAGCACCAAGCCGACCTGAGCGGTGGTACGACCGCGCACCATGTGCTGGTCGGAGCCGCAGATGTTGGTGGAAACGACCTTGAGGATGACCCCGTGCTCGATCTTCTTGCCGCGCGGATCCTGCATTTTCGGGTAGTCGATCTTCTGTACTTCGACCTTGCCTGCGCCGAGGTAAACCACACCGCGATTATCAGACATATGAAATCTCCTTTCTTCTTGTGGATACAAAGGCGCGACGTCAAGTCGCGCGGGCCTTGTAGCGGAGTAATGAGCGTCTTTATCGGCACCCGCCGTTATTGGGCAGGACGGGTGCCGATGGTCTAGCCAGACTAGCTAGGGTGCGGAGCGGCCGCGGATGCAAAACCGACAGCCGCCGTTCTCTGTGCGGCAACGTCTCTGGTTAAAGGACTACGGTACGGTTGGCGTTGAGGAACACCCGGCGTTCGAGGAAGTAGCCGACTGCGCGGGCCAGGGTCAGGCATTCGATATCGCGTCCCTTTGCCACAAGATCCTCGGGATAGTGCGCATGGTCGACGCTTTCCACCCCCTGAGTGATGATCGGGCCTTCGTCCAGGTCGTTGTTGATGAAGTGCGCTGTGGCGCCGACCAGTTTCACGCCCTTCTGATACGCCTGGTGGTAGGGCTTGGCGCCCTTGAAGCCGGGCAGCAGCGAGTGATGGATGTTGATTGCCCGGCCGTCAAGCTTGCGGCACAGGTCGGCGGACAGCACCTGCATGTATCGGGCGAGCACCACCAGCTCGGCGCCGGTATCCTCGACCACCTGCATCACGCGACGCTCCTGGGCGGGCTTGTCATTGGGGTCGAGGGGAAAATGGTGATAGGGAATGCCGTGCCAGTCGGCGAGCGGCTTCAGGTCCGGGTGGTTGGAGATGATGGCGGTGATGTCCATCGGCAGTTGGCCGGTACGCTGGCGGTAGAGCAGGTCGTTGAGGCAGTGATCGGCCTTGGAGACCATGATCACCACCTTGGCGCGATAGCCAGGCGGGGTCAGCTCGATGCACATATCGAACGGCGCGGTGCGTTCGTTGAGGCCGGCGAGGAAGGTCGCCTCGTCGAAATCGGCCTGGGTGCGGAATTCCACGCGGATGAAGAAACGACTGGCCAGGCGGTCATCGAAGCTGTGGTGCTCGGTGACGTAGCAGCCCTGTTCGAACAGGTAGCGGGTCACCACGTCGACCGTACCGAGCAGGCTCGGGCAGTGGGCGGTGAGAATCCAGGTATCGGGGGTGCGGCTCATAGTGGACTCCGAGACAAACTCCGTTGCTGTTCACCCCTCTCCCATTTATGGAAGAGGGGCCGGGGGAGAGGGCCGCCGGAACAACGCGATCCGCCTTTCCCCTCTCCCCAGCCCTCTCCCCAAAGGGGAGAGGGAGCCGTTCGTGTCAGCTTCAGGCTTCGACCGCCAACCCATACTCCGCACTGGCATCCTGCAGCCACAGCCAGAAGTAATCGGCGAAGCTGCGGCGGATCAGCAGTTCCCAGGTATCCTCGCCGGTGTGGCGAATCACCAGTTGCGACTTGGCGAACACCGTGCCGACCGCCTTGCCCACCGGGAAGTTGTTCGGATGCACGTCGTAGCTGCTGGATTTCATCAGTAGTTCACGCACCTTGGGGCCGCGCAGCTCGAGCAGGGTCTGCCCACCGCTGACGTTGACCACCGAAATGTGCTGGCCGTCCAGGGCCTCGCGCAGCTTGCGCTCGACCTCGAGCTCGCTGCCGCCGGGGACGATCAGCAGCCACTCATCCGGGCCCAGCCATTGCAGCGAGGTGTCGCCGTTGGCCACCAGGGTCAACGCCACCGGCAGCTCCAGGCCCAGGGCTTTGTGCACGCCACCGGCGAACTCGGCATCGTCGGCGTCGCCACGCAGCACCAGATGGCCCAGCAGCTTCTTCTCACGCAAGGTCACCCCGGCGCCCTTGCGGCCCTTGCCGGCCAGTTCGTGCAGGCCGGCGTGGTGCAGCGGCGATTGCCCGGCGATTTCGGCAGGGCGTTGTTTGTAGACGTTGACGTTAGACATTCTGGCGATCCCCTTTCGGGTCATAGAACACGGGGCTGACGATTTCGGCTTCGATCACACTGCCATCGACCAACGGCGCGAAGACGCGCTCGCCGATGCGTTTGAGGCCGCCCCTGACCAGGGCCATGGCGAAGGAATGGCCCAGCGCGGCACTCATGTAGCTGGAGGTGACGTGGCCGACCATGGTCATCGGAATCGACTGCTTGGGATCGAACACCAGCTGGGCGCCTTCCGGCAGGACTTTGTTCGGGTCCACCGGCTTGAGGCCGATCAGCTGCTTGCGGTTCTCCTTCAGGCAGTCCTCGCGGTTCATGCCGCGCCAGCCGATCCAGGAGAACGGCTTGGTGCGGCCAACGCACCAGCCCATGCCCAGGTCGTCCGGGGTGACCGAGCCGTCGGTGTCCTGGCCGACGATGATGAAGCCCTTCTCGGCACGCAGCACGTGCATGGTCTCTGTACCATATGGGGTCAGGCCGTGCTTCTTGCCGGCCTCGGCGATCTTCTCCAACACGCCCAGGGCGTAGTCGGCCTGTACGTTGACTTCGTAGCTCAGCTCACCGGTGAAGGAGATGCGGAACACGCGCGCCGGTACGCCGCCGACCTTGCCTTCCTTCCAGGTCATGAACGGAAAGGCGTCCTTGTCCAGGTCGATGTCGGTGACCTCGGCCAGCAGCTTGCGGCTGTTGGGGCCGGACAGGGTCATGGTCGCCCAGTGATCGGTGACCGAGGTGAAGTAAACCTTCAGTTCCGGCCATTCGGTCTGGTGGTAGATCTCCAGCCACTCCAGCACGCGCCCGGCACCGCCGGTGGTGGTGGTCATGACGAAATGGTTGTCGGCCAGGCAGGCGGTCACGCCGTCGTCGAAGACCATGCCGTCTTCCTTGCACATCAGGCCGTAGCGGGCCTTGCCCACGTCCAGCTTGGTCCAGGCGTTAGTGTAGACGCGGTTGAGGAACTCGCGCGCATCCGGGCCTTGGATGTCGATCTTGCCCAGGGTCGAGGCATCGAGAATGCCCACCGCGTTACGCACGGCCAGGCATTCGCGGGCCACGGCGGCGTGCATGTCTTCACCGTTCTTCGGGAAGTACCAGGGGCGCTTCCACTGGCCGACATCCTCGAACTCGGCGCCCTGCTCCAGGTGCCATTTCTGCAGCGCGGTGTAGCGCTTGGGCTCGAACAGCTCACCGCAATGACGGCCGGCGATGGCGCCGAAGGTCACCGGGGTGTAGTTCGGGCGGAACATGGTGGTGCCCATTTCACTGATGCTGATGCCCAGTGAGCGGGCAGCGATGGCCAGGCCGTTGATGTTGCCCAGCTTGCCCTGGTCGGTGCCGAAGCCCAGCGCGGTGTAGCGCTTGACGTGCTCGACCGACTCGAAGCCCTCGCGGGTGGCCAGCTCGATGCCGGCGGCGGTGACGTCGTTCTGCTGGTCGACGAACTGTTTCGGCGCACGGGCGGTGTTCTTGTCGTGGGGCACCTGGAACAGTGCAACCGACGCCTCCTCGATGCGCTTCTCGGCCTTCGGCAGAGTGCCGGTCACGGCCTGGAAGCCTACATCGGCGGCCGCCTTGGCACCGGCCTCGAAGCCATCGGCGAGGCTGTCGCCCAGGCTGAACACGCCGTTGACCGCACCGGCGCAATGACGCTTCTGGAAGCCTTCACCCGGCACGAAGGCGAGGATGTCTTCACGCCATACCGGACGACCGCCCAGGTGCGACGCCAGATGCACCACCGGGCTGTAGCCGCCGGAGCTGACGATCAGGTCGCAGTCGAGGGTCTCGCCCGGGCTGGTGACCTTGTGCTTGGCCAGATCGATGGCGCAGATGCGCGCACCGGTGACGCGCTTGCTGCCACGCGCTTCGACCACGGCACTGCCGGTGAGTACGCGCACGCCACGTCGGCGCGCTTCTTCGACCCAGCTGCCGCGCGGGTTGCTACGCGCGTCGGCCACGGCCACCACCTGGCGGCCGGCGTCGAGCCAGTCGAGCACCACGCGGTAGGCGTAATCGTTGTTGGTCGACAGCACCAGCTTCTGGCCAGGCGCCACGCCATAGCGGCGTACGTAGGTCGACACGGCCTCGGCCAGCATGTTGCCGGGCACGTCGTTGTTGGCGTAAACCAGCGGCCGCTCGTGGGCGCCGGTGGCCAGCACCACGCGCCCGGCACGCACACGGTGCAGGCGCTGACGCGGCTGGCCCATCGGCGCGACTTCACCCAAGTGGTCGGTGAGGCGCTGGTGGATGGTGAGGAAGTTGTGGTCGTGGTAACCGTTGACCGTGGCACGCGGCAGCAGGGTCACTTCCGGCATCTTTTGCAGCTCGGCGATGGCCTTGGCAGCCCAGTCAGCAGCCGGCTTGTCATCGAGCATCTCGCGGGTCGACAGCAGGCTGCCACCGAACTCTTCCTGTTCGTCGGCCAGGATTACCCGCGCACCACTGCGGCCGGCGGCCAGGGCTGCGGCCAGACCGGCAGGGCCGGCACCGACCACCAGCACGTCGCAGTGCTGGTTCAGATAGTCGTAGATATCCGGGTCGTTTTCCTTGGGCGAACGACCCAGGCCCGCGGCCTTACGAATGTACTTCTCGTAGGTCAGCCACAGGTTCTGCGGATACATGAAGGTCTTGTAGTAGAAACCGGGCGGCATCATGCCGCCGCCGACCTTGCCGAGAATGCCCATCAGGTCGGTGTTCACGCTCGGCCAGCCGTTGGTGCTGGTTGCGGTCAGGTTCGCGTACAGCGCCTGCTGGGTAGCACGCACGTTGGGGACCTGCGCCGCCTCGGTGGAGCCTATCTGCAGCACGGCATTGGGCTCTTCGGCACCCGCGGCAACGATGCCGCGCGGACGCGAATACTTGAAGCTGCGGCCGACCACGTCGACGCCGTTGGCCAGCAGCGCGGCGGCCAGGGTATCGCCGGCGTAACCCTGATAGGTCTGGCCGTTGAAGCTGAAGGTCAAGGGCTGGCTGCGGTCGATGCGGCCACCCTGGGAAAGACGATTGACCTGGCTCATGCCGTTACTCCTTGGTCGACGGCCTTTTTCGCAGTGAGCGATGCCTCAGTCACGCTGGGGCGCTCGCCGATCTTGTAGGTTTCGAGAATTTCGTAGCTCACCGTGTGACGGGTGACGTTGAAGTACTGACGGCAGCCCGCCGCGTGAATCCACAGCTCGTGGTGGATGCCGCGCGGGTTGTCACGGAAGAACAGGTACTCGCCCCACTCCTCGTCAGTGCAGGCGTTCGGGTCCAGCGGGCGGGCGATGTGCGCCTGGCCGCCAGCGTGGAATTCCTCTTCGGAACGCAGTTCGCCACAGTGAGGGCAGAAGATGTGCAGCATGGTCGCTACCTCCGGTAAATCTTCAAACCCGCTCGGATGACCGCGCGGGGCAAGCTTGTCTCCCCTCTCCCGCGGGAGAGGGGTCGGGGGAGAGGGTTGCGGTGCAGACCGCACCACCCTCTCCCGGCCCTTCGGGCCACCCTCTCCCGCAAGCGGGAGAGGGTCATCGGATGCCATCCCTGCGGGATGAATGTTTAATGCGCTACACCGGCTGCGCCGTGCTCGTCGATCAGCGCACCGTTGTGGAAGCGCTCGATGGAGAACGCCTTGGCCAGCGGATGCATCTCGCCCTTGGCCAGGCTGGCCGCGAACACGTGACCCGAACCCGGCGTGGCCTTGAAGCCACCGGTACCCCAACCGCAGTTGAAGTACAGATTCTTCACCGGCGTCTTGGCGATGATCGGGCAGGCATCCGGCGTGGTGTCGACGATGCCACCCCACTGGCGGTTCATGCGCACGCGCGAAAGCACCGGGAACATCTCGACGATGGCCTGCAGGGTGTGTTCGATGGTCGGATAGGAGCCGCGCTGACCGTAGCCGTTGTAGCCGTCGATGCCGGCGCCGATGACCAGGTCGCCCTTGTCCGATTGGCTGATGTAGCCGTGCACGGCGTTGGACATGATCACGGTGTCGATGATGGGTTTGATCGGCTCGGAGACCAGTGCCTGCAGCGGGTGCGACTCCAGCGGCAGGCGGAAGCCGGCGAGCTTGGCCAGGTGCCCGGAGTTACCGGCGGCGACCACGCCGACGCGCTTGGCGCCGATGAAGCCCTTGCTGGTTTCCACACCGATCACCGCGCCGTTTTCCTTGCGGAAACCGATCACTTCGGTTTGCTGGATCAGGTCGACGCCCAGGGCGTCGGCGGCGCGGGCAAAGCCCCAGGCCACGGCATCGTGGCGGGCCACGCCGCCACGGCGCTGCAGCGAAGCGCCAAGAATCGGGTAACGGGTGTTCTTCGAACAATCCAGGTAGGGGATCATCTCCGCCACCTGCTTGGCATCCACCACCTCGCCGTCAATACCGTTGAGGCGGTTGGCGCTGACGCGGCGCTCGATGTCACGCATGTCCTGCAGGGTGTGACCGAGGTTGAACACGCCACGCTGGGAGAACATGACGTTGTAGTTGAGGTCCTGGGACAGGCCTTCCCATAGCTTCATCGCGTGCTCGTAGAGGTGCGCGGACTCGTCCCACAGGTAGTTGGAACGCACGATGGTGGTGTTGCGCGCGGTGTTGCCACCGCCCAGCCAGCCCTTCTCCACCACGGCGACGTTCTTCACGCCGAATTCCTTGGCCAGGTAATAGGCCGTGGCCAGGCCGTGGCCGCCACCGCCGACGATGACCACGTCGTAAACCGGCTTGGGCGTTGGATTACGCCACATGCGCTGCCAGTTCTCATGATGGCTGAACGAGTGCTTGAACAGGCCGAAGCCGGAATAACGTTGCATGGGCATGCTCCAGGGTTCTACTGCCCTCTCGCGACTGCGCGAGAGGGACCGAGAGAGAGGGTTGGCTTAGCGATAGACCGGGTAATCCGCGCACAGCCCGGCCACCAGCTTGGCCACCTGCGCCTCGACATCGGCATCGCCGAGGTGGTCGAGGATGTCGCAGATCCAGCCAGCCAGCGCCTCGCACTGGGCGACCTTGAAACCACGGGTGGTCACGGCCGGGGTACCAATGCGGATGCCCGAGGTCACGAACGGCGATTGCGGGTCGTTCGGCACGGCGTTCTTGTTCACGGTGATGCCGGCGCGGCCCAGGGCAGCATCGGCTTCCTTACCGGTCAGGCCCTGCTTGATCAGGCTGAGCAGGAACAGGTGATTGTCGGTGCCGTCGGAGACCACCTCGAAGCCGCGCTCGACGAAGACCTTGGCCATGGCCTGGGCGTTGTCGATCACCTGCTGCTGGTAAGCCTTGAATTCAGGCTCCATGGCTTCCTTGAAGCACACGGCCTTGGCTGCGATCACGTGCATCAGCGGGCCGCCCTGGGCGCCCGGGAATACGGCGGAGTTGATCTTCTTCTCGATCTCTTCGTTGGCCTTGGCCAGGATCAGGCCGCCACGCGGACCGCGCAGGGTCTTGTGGGTGGTGGTGGTGACCACATCGGCGAACGGAATCGGGTTGGGATACAGGCCAGCAGCGACCAGACCCGCCACGTGCGCCATGTCGACGAACAGCAGCGCCCCGACCTTGTCGGCGATGGCACGGAAACGCGGGAAATCGAGGGTCTTGGAATAGGCGGAGAAACCGGCGACGATCATCTTCGGCTTGTGCTCGACCGCCAGACGCTCGACCTCGTCGTAGTCGATCAGGCCAGTGGCAGGGTTCAGACCATACTGCACGGCGTTGTACAGCTTGCCCGAGGACGACACCTTGGCGCCGTGGGTCAGGTGGCCGCCGTGGGCCAGGCTCATGCCCAGAATGGTGTCACCCGCGCTGAGCAGCGCCAGGTAGACAGCGGCGTTGGCGGACGAGCCGGAGTGCGGCTGGACGTTAGCGAAGTCGGCGCCGAACAGCTGCTTGGCGCGGTCGATGGCGAGCTGTTCGACCTTGTCGACGTACTCGCAGCCACCGTAATAGCGCTTGCCCGGATAGCCTTCGGCGTACTTGTTGGTCAGGCCGCTGCCCTGTGCTTCCATCACACGCTGGCTGCAGTAGTTTTCCGAGGCGATCAGCTCGATGTGCTCTTCCTGACGGCGTTCTTCCTGATTGATCGCCGCGAGCAACTCGTCGTCGTAACCCTGAATCTGATCTTGCTTGCTGAACATCTCGACTCTCCTGCAGCGCCTGTATACGGCGGTCTTGGACTGACGGGCCGGCAAGGCCCTGTGCAGCGATGGTAGGGCCGGCCCTGCCCCCTCAGATGCCTGCCAACGCCACGAGAGCATTCGTTTGCGACATGCCGCGTGTCGCAATCAGGCGCGTCGATACGAGGCTGTGGTTTTGCGCACAAATGGCGGGGATCAAGCTGTGGATAAACCGTGCATACAGCGCGCTGCGCCAGCGCCTGCGAGGGCTGCCGAGGAACGATCATTTCCTGATCGATATCAGCTACTTAGCAAGGCGAGACATGCACAGAAGTCGTGGATTAGCCTGTGGAAAAGCTGTCGATCAATGAGTGCAGGGCTCACCAGCTCTGAGCTCCGCGCGTGAGGACGATATCTGCACAGCGCAACAGGCCGCATGGCTTATCCACCAGCGACCGCTGAAGGGAAGAAAGACGGTTGGGGATATGCACAGAAGATGTGGATGAAAGTGTGCATAGCCTGTTCGACATAGGCTCCAAGCCAGGGCTGCCGCGGCCTTCCGGAAATCGCCTAAAAATTGAGCAGGAACAATAAGATAGGTTTAGCTTGTGCACAAATACTGTGGACTGTGTTGTGCACTGGCTGTGGAAATGCGTCGCCAGGCCAGAGCCCACAAGGCCCTGGCCTGACCGCGCACCAACTACTCAGATGGATGATTACGGCTTGAGCTTGCTGCTGCAGCTACTGGACGCATTCACCAGGCGCTGCTGCATGGCAGTGTCGGGAGGGGACTGACGGGTCATCTCGTGCAGCTCGGCCTCACTGAACTCTTCACTGACCTTGGTCGCGGCGCAGTCGCAATAAGCTCGCAATTGTGGCTCCTCATATCCCGCCGGCGCGCCAGCGATGCACTGCTGAACGAACTCGTTCTTCGCGCTATCCGACCACTCGGCAGCGGAAACGGGCAGCGCCACAGCCAGCGGCAGGGCAAGGGCGAGCAGGTGACGATAAGTCATATGAAACTCCTTCTCTGATTGCGAAGGGCGGGTCGAGTGCCGCCCTCTGGTAGGTGTGAACACCGCAGAAAGCCTCAAGTTCCATTGCGGAGCCGAACGGCGGTTCACCAACGGACCAGGCAGTACGCATCAGTGCAACAACTCGTCGCCGCCACGGACCCTCGGTCACAGGCCCTTGGAGTAAAGTGCACGCTTTGCCGGATGACCTGCCGGCAGGCTTTTCAGAAGGAACGCATCCATGCCCGACAATGCCCAGCAATTCGCCAGCGACAACTACTCCGGCATCTGTCCCGAAGCCTGGGCCGCCATGGCCGAGGCCAACCAGGGCCACCAGCGCGCCTACGGCGATGACGAGTGGACCGCCCGCGCCGCCGACCACTTCCGCCGCCTGTTCGAGACCGACTGCGAGGTGTTCTTCGCCTTCAACGGCACCGCCGCCAATTCGCTGGCCCTGGCCTCGCTGTGCCAGAGCTTCCATAGCGTGATCTGCTCGGAGACCGCTCACGTCGAGACCGACGAATGCGGCGCGCCGGAGTTCTTTTCCAACGGCTCCAAACTGCTGCTGGCCAAGACTGATAACGGCAAGCTGACGCCACAGGCGATCCGCGAAATCGCCCTCAAGCGCCAGGACATCCACTACCCGAAACCGCGTGTGGTCACCCTCACCCAGGCCACCGAAGTCGGCACCGTGTACCGCCCGGAAGAAGTCCGCGCCATCAGCCAGGTCTGCAAGGAGCTGAACCTCAACCTGCACATGGACGGCGCGCGCTTCTCCAATGCCTGCGCCTTCCTGGGCTGCAGCCCGGCGGAGCTGACCTGGAAGGCCGGCGTCGACGTGCTGTGCTTCGGCGGCACCAAAAACGGCATGGCAGTGGGCGAGGCAATCATCTTCTTCAACAAGGCGCTGGCCGAGGACTTCGACTATCGCTGCAAGCAGGCCGGCCAGCTGGCTTCGAAGATGCGCTACCTGTCGGCCCCCTGGGTCGGCATCCTGCAGAACGACGCCTGGCTGCGTTACGCCAACCACGCCAACCACTGCGCCCAGCTGCTCGCCTCGCTGGTCGAAGACGTGCCCGGCGTCAGCCTGATGTTCCCGGTCGAAGCCAACGGCGTGTTCCTGCAACTGTCCGAGCCGGCCATCGACGCCCTGACCGCACGCGGCTGGCGTTTCTATACCTTCATCGGTGCTGGCGGCGCGCGCTTCATGTGCTCGTGGGATACCGACGAAGCGCGAGTGCGTCAGTTGGCTGCGGATATTCGTGAGGTGATGGCCTGACCATCCGAGCGCCCCGAAATGCCCAAAGCACTTAGAGCGCTCCTGCCAATATTGGCCCTTGCAGTGCTGGGACAAGGGCATGCCACGTCGCGTCATCATGACGGCGAGGCGCAGGTTTGGATGAAAGATGGCGTGCTGTGCCTGGGAGCAGCCGAGACCTACGAGGTATCCGGCTTCCTCTCCAGCAGCGCTCGCCTCGATCAGAATCAGGTCGACCTGTATGCGCTGCAGGTCAATCAGCATTCGATACAGGCGTGGGAACTGAGCGCACCGCAAGGCAAGAAGCCATCGGCGGTGCGACTGGAACCAGGTGGCTGTATCGAGTACGGGCAGCCGCTCACCGGGCTGGAAACCCAGGCCCCACCCAGACCTCTTGCCCCTGGCGTCTATGAGGTGTTTTTACAGGCAGGCGACCAGAAAAAACGGCGCGCCTGGTTCTACAAACGCTTCTGCCTGGCTGGCGAGGCTGGAGCCTGGACGGTCACGCAAGCCAGGCGCGAGACTGGCACGCAGTCCTGGCAATGCGATGAATGATGGAAAGGCCGCATAGCGCCGCCTTTCCTTCCACTGACAGCAGCCTGATCCGCCATCAGTAGTCGATGGCGACATCCCCTTTCGGCACGCTGCAGCACGACAGAATGTAGCCTTCGGCCACGTCCTCGTCGGTGATCCCGCCGTTGTGCTCCATGTCCACTTCGCCCGCCGTCTTCATGACCTTGCAGGTGCCGCAGATGCCCATGCCGCAGGCCTTGGGAATATGCAGGCCGAGCTTGGCGGCAGCGGCATGCACGGTCTCGCCGGGCGCGACGCGAATGCTTTTGCCGGTGCTGGTGAACTCCACCTGATTGAGCTCGCCGACCGGCAATTCCGGCGCGTCGGCAGCTTCGGCTGCCAGCTCCTTGACCTCGGCACGAATCTCCGGCGGCGTCGGGCCGAAGGCTTCTTCGTGGTAGCGGCTCATGTCGTAGCCGGACGCTTCGAGCAGGCGCTTGACCGCACTCATGTAGGGCGTCGGGCCGCAGCAGAAAATCTCGCGTTCGAGGTAATCCGGCGCGATCAGCTCCAGCATCGTCTTGTTCAGATAACCCCGATAGCCAGCCCAGGCTTCGCCCAGGCCGTGCTTCTCGCAGATCACGTGCAGGCTGAAGTTATTGATGCGCGCAGCCATGTGTTCCAGCTCGCGCTGGTAGATGATGTCCTTCGGCGAACGGGCGCTGTGCACGAACACCATGTCGACGTTGGCGTTGGTGTCGTAGAACCAGCGCGCCATCGACATCACCGGAGTGATGCCAACGCCACCGGAAAGATACAGCACTTTTTCGGAGGGAAAATCGATGGCATTGAACAGCCCCACAGGGCCGTGCACCGGCACCTCGTCGCCTTCCTTGAGATTGTCGTGCAACCAGTTCGACACCTTGCCGCCCGGCACCCGTTTGATGGTGATGGAGAAGCTGTAGGGCACCGAGGGCGAGCTGGAAATGGTGTAAGAGCGCATGATCGGCTGACCGTCGATCTCCAGCTCCAGGGTGACGAATTGACCCGGCTTGAAGAAGAACAGCACCGGCAAGTCGGCCATGAAGCAGAAGGTGCGGACATCCCAGGTTTCCTGGATCACCTTGACGCAACGCACCAGATGGCGGCCGTTGGTCCAGGTTTGGGTGGTAACCGGGTTAAGGAAAGAGTTGGTGGTCATGACAGCTCTCCACGCGGCCGGATATCGGCCTATATGGCGCGGATTGTGCGAAAGCCCGCCGACCGTCATTTATCTGCCAGCGACATCCGCATGCTTATCGCGACCTGCCTGATAGCACGGGGCCTGACGCGTCGGAAACAAATCCAGGCATGTCGCCCATGGATAAGGATTGCCCATCGGCCGGATCCACACTCCGCCTCACCAAGCATGCGCGCCCGTTGCAGGCGGCAGCGATTGATCGACACCTTGCGGCACATACCGTATCAGCCACTTTTTTCGGCAGGCGCGCCGCGCCCGCCACCGAGGAGCCAACATGGACTGCACCCAAAACCTGAGCCTGGGCGACCCACTGGAGCCCGTCCGCAAGGCCACCGCCCAGATGCTGCACGAGCGCGACCACACTTTCTCGCTGCCGCAGCCCTTCTATAACGACGAGCGCCTGTTCCAGGTCGACATGCAGGAGATCTTCCACAAGGAATGGCTGATCGCCGGCATGACCTGCGAGATCCCTGCCAAGGGCAACTTCCTCACCGTGCAGATCGGCGACAACCCGATCCTGGTCATCCGCGGCGCCGAAGGTCAGATCCACGCCTTTCACAATGTCTGCCGTCACCGCGGCTCGCGTCTGTGCGTCTCCGACAAGGGCAAGGTCGCCAAGCTGGTGTGCCCGTACCACCAGTGGACCTACGAGCTGGACGGCCGCCTGCTGTTCGCCGGCACCGAAATGGGCGCCGACTTCGATCTCAAGGACTACAGCCTCAAACCCGTGCAGTGCAAGACCGCTGGCGGCTTCATCTTCATCAGCCTGGCGGAAAATCCGCCGGCCATCGACGAATTCCTTGCGACCCTGGCTCACTACATGGAGCCTTACGACATGGAGAACACCAAGGTCGCGGTCCAGAGCAGCATGCGTGAACAGGCCAACTGGAAGCTGGTGCTGGAGAACAACCGCGAGTGCTACCACTGCAACGGTTCGCACCCGGAACTGCTCAACACCCTCCTGGAATGGGACGACGTCACCGACCCGCGCGCCAGCCAGGCGTTCAAGGACCAGGTTGCCGAGTGCACCACCCGCTGGGACAGGGACAACATTCCCTACGCTCACGCCAGCTTCGGCCTGCGTAACCGCATCGTGCGCATGCCGCTGCTCAAGGGCACCGTATCCATGACCATGGACGGCAAGCAGGGCAGCAAGAAGCTGATGGGCCGCATCACCGATCCGGATCTGGGCTCGATGCGCATCCTGCACCTGCCGCACTCGTGGAACCACTGCATGGGCGATCACCTGATCAACTTCACCGTGTGGCCGATCAGTGCCCAGGAATCGATCGTCGTCACCAAGTGGCTGGTGCACAAGGATGCGGTCGAGGGCGTCGACTACGACGTGGCGCGCCTGCGCGAAGTCTGGGATGCCACCAACGATCAGGACCGCCGTCTGGGCGAAGAAAACCAGCGCGGCATCAACTCCACCGCCTACCAGCCTGGCCCGTACTCCAAGACCTACGAGTTCGGCGTGATCAACTTCCTCGACTGGTACAGCGAACGCATGCTCAACAACCTCGACGACACCCCAGCGCAGAACCTGCGCCAGGTAGCAGGCGAGTGATGACGATCAGCCTGTTGGTGCTGATTGGGCTGACGGCCTACGGCTTATTGGCCTGCCGACCGAACCCAGGCTGAATCGATACGAGAAACCCCAGCTCCGCAAGGAGGCCGGGGTTTTCTTTTGCCGCCCAGCTCCGCTCAGGCGGCATTGAGCCGAAAATTCTCGGGAGCAATGTCTGACGCCGACGCGCGACACCCGAGAGCTCCACGCAAGGTATGACAGACCATGAAAAAAAGCCCCGCCAGATCGCTCTGGCGGGGCTTTGCTTTTACCTGCAGCTTGAAGCTTGCCGCTTGCGGCCGCTCTTAGACCTTGGCGCGCTCGAAGCGCTTGCGGTCGTTCTCGTTCAGGTACTTCTTGCGCAGACGGATCGACTTCGGCGTCACTTCCACTAGCTCGTCATCGGCGATGAATTCCAGCGCCTGTTCGAGGGTGAACTTGATCGGCGGAACAAGGGCGATGACTTCGTCCTTGCCGGAAGCGCGCATGTTGTCGAGCTTCTTGCCCTTGGTGGGGTTGATCACCAGGTCGTTGTCACGGCTGTTGATACCGGCCAGCTGACCTTCGTAGATCTCCTGGCCCGGCTCGAGGAACAGCTTGCCGCGCGCTTGCAGGGTTTCCAGCGAGTAGGTCAGCGCGGTGCCGGTGGCCATGGAGACCAGTACGCCGTTCTGGCGGTTGCTCACTTCGCCGGCCTTGATCGCGCCGTAGTGGCTGAAGGTCGAGGTCAGGATGCCGCTGCCCGAGGTCAGGGTCAGGAAGTTGTTACGGAAGCCGATCAGGCCGCGCGCCGGGATGGTGTACTCCAGGCGGATACGACCCTTGCCATCAGGAACCATGTTGGTCAGATCGCCCTTGCGCAGGCCCATCTGCTCCATCACCGAACCCTGGTGCTGTTCTTCGATGTCGATGGTGACGTTCTCGTACGGTTCCTGCTTCTCGCCGGCCTCGTTCTCGATGATCACCACTTCCGGACGGCCTACGGCCAGTTCGAAGCCTTCGCGGCGCATGGTTTCGATCAGTACCGACAGGTGCAGCTCACCACGACCGGAGACCTTGAACTTCTCCGGGGTCTCGCCCGGCTCGACGCGCAGGGCGACGTTGTGCAGCAGTTCCTTCTCCAGACGATCCTTGATGTTGCGGCTGGTGACGAACTTGCCTTCCTTGCCGGCGAACGGCGAGTCGTTGACCTGGAAGGTCATGCTAACGGTCGGTTGGTCGACGGTCAGCGGCGGCAGCGCTTCGACGTTGTTCTGGTCGCACAGGGTGTCTGAGATGAACAGCTCATCCATGCCCGATACGCAGACGATGTCGCCAGCCTGGGCTTCCTGAACTTCGACGCGCTGCAGGCCGGAGTGGCCCATGATCTTGAGGATACGGCCGTTGCGGCGCTTGCCGTCGGCACCGATGGCGGTTACCGGGCTGTTGGCCTTGACGGTGCCGCGGGCGATGCGGCCGATACCGATGACGCCGAGGAAGCTGTTGTAGTCCAGCTGCGAAATCTGCATCTGGAACGGGCCGTTGACGTCGACAACCGGAGCCGGGACGTGGTCGACGATGGCCTGGAACAGCGCGTCCATGTTGTCGTCCATCTTCTCGTGGTCCATGCCGGCGATGCCGTTCAGGGCCGAGGCGTAGACGATCGGGAAGTCCAGCTGCTCGTCGGTGGCGCCGAGGTTGTCGAACAGGTCGAAGATCTGGTCGATGACCCAGTCAGGACGCGCGCCCGGACGGTCGATCTTGTTGACCACGACGATCGGACGCAGGCCGGCCTTGAACGCCTTCTGGGTCACGAAACGGGTTTGCGGCATCGGGCCGTCCTGGGCGTCGACCACCAGCAGTACGGAGTCGACCATCGACATTACGCGCTCTACTTCACCACCGAAGTCGGCGTGCCCGGGGGTGTCGACGATGTTGATGTTGTAGTCGCCCCACTTCAGCGCAGTGTTCTTGGCCAGAATGGTGATGCCGCGCTCTTTTTCCTGGTCATTGGAGTCCATGACGCGCTCGTTTTCCGCTTCTTTGCGGTCGAGGGTGCCAGACAGACGCAGCAGTTTGTCGACGAGGGTGGTCTTGCCATGGTCGACGTGGGCGATGATGGCGATGTTGCGCAGATTTTCGATCACTGTGTGTATCTCGATCAGAGGATTCGGTGTGTCGCCCAGCCTGGACGACGAATATGAAGAAAATTGTTTCAGCGAACCAAGTAGGGCATCGCTTAAAGCGCTAGGTCGGGAGGGCGATGGCGGATACTCCCGCCATTAAGCCCCGGCGTCCTATGCCGGACGATAAACGCGCACATTGGCGTGTCCCTCGCTCAGCAGGTGATGGGCATGCAGGCGGCTCATGACGCCCTTGTCGCAATACAGCAGGTACTGGCGGTTCTCATCCAGTTCCTTGAATTTGTTGTTCAGCGCATAGAACGGCAGCGCCTGCACTTCGATGCCCGGCACGTCCAGCGGCTCGTCTTCGGCGGCATCGGGGTGGCGGATATCGATGACGATCTGCCCGGCCAGCGCTTCACGCACTTCCTCGACTTGCACGTCCTTGCCCAGTTCGTCGATCACGCGGTCGATGGGCAATTGGGTGGCGCGCTCCAGGGCACGCTCGAGGATGGCCATGTCGAACTGCGCCTCCTCCTTCTCCACGCGATAACCACGGGCCTTGGTGGTCGGGTTGACCGAGATCACGCCGCAGTACTCGGGCATGTTCTTGGCGAACTCGGCGGTGCCGATTTGCGTGGCGGTGTCGATGATGTCCTGCTTGTGGCTGGCGATCAGCGGGCGCATGACAAGCATGTCGGTGGCCGAATCGATTACTGCCAGGTTGGTCAGGGTCTGGCTCGAGACCTGGCTGATCGCCTCGCCAGTCACCAGCGCCTCAATCTGCAACTTTTCGGCAACACGGGTGGCAGCGCGCAGCATCATGCGCTTGAGGATCACGCCCATCTGGCTGTTGTCGACCTTGCCGAGAATCTCGCCGACCACTTCCTCGAACGGCACGCTGACGAACAGCACGCGCTGCGAGCGGCCGAACTTCTGCCAGATGTAGTGCGCCACTTCCATCACGCCCAGTTCATGGGCACGACCACCTAGATTGAAGAAGCAGAAGTGGCTGACCAGACCGCGGCGCATCATCTGGTAGGCCGCGACGGTGGAGTCGAAGCCGCCGCTCATCAGCACCAGAGTCTGCTCCAGCGAACCCAGCGGGTAGCCGCCGAGGCCTTCGTGACGGTTGTGCACCACGAACAGGCGCTGGTCGCGAATCTCCATGCGCACTTCGACTTCCGGCTTCTTCAGATCGATGCCGGCCGCACCGCATTCCTGGCGCAGACGCGAACCGACATGGCGCTCGACGTCGATGGAGCTGAACGCGTGCTTGCCGCCACGCTTGCAGCGCACGGCGAAGATCTTGCCCGGCAGTTGGTCGGCATAGTGGCGCTTGCAGTGCTCGGTGATCTCGTCCAGATTGCCCAGCGGATATTCGTTGACTTCGAGGAACAGGCCGATACCCGGCGTGTTGCGCAGGCGTTCGGTCATCTCGGCCAGGAGCTTGGCGTCGTCCAGGTCGGTCTCGACCTCCAGGTTGTCCCACACACCGGTGACCCGCAGATCGGGGTCAAGATCGCGCAGCACGGCGCGGATGTTCTTCCCCAACTGGCGGATGAACTGCTTGCGCACCGGGCGACTCTTGATGGTGATTTCAGGGAAAACTTTGACGATCAGCTTCATGAATAGGCCGCCCACTTCGGGGACGAAAAAACAGGGGCGCGGATTATAGCGGAAATTGTTCAAGCTTTGACCAAAAATACTGCAGCACCAAGATGGCGCACCAAAATAGGTCTTTTGCATAAATTGCAGCCCTTAAATGGTGCAAAACTCAAAGCGAAATCGCTGCGCAGGCGGCGCAGCGCCTGAGTTTCGCGGCCTCTGCCCAATAAAGGGCACTGGCATGCAATTTGCTCCCTTGTGAGGCAGGTTGCCCTGAAGGACTATCCCGCCGGGCTTCACCGCACATATCGGGGCTCCACTAAGCGAGCCTTTTCCATCTGGAGGACAACATGTCTAAGGCTGTTCAACTGATCAAAGAACATGACGTGAAGTGGGTAGACCTGCGCTTCACCGACACCAAGGGCAAGCAGCACCACGTGACCATGCCGGCCCGTGACGCCCTGGACGAAGACTTCTTCGAGCACGGCAAGATGTTCGATGGCTCGTCCATCCATGGCTGGAAAGGCATCGAAGCCTCCGACATGATCCTGATGCCGGTCGACGAAACCTCCGTGCTAGACCCGTTCACCGAAGAGCCGACCCTGATCATCGTTTGCGACATCATCGAGCCGAGCACCATGCAGGGCTACGATCGTGACCCGCGCTCCATCGCCAAGCGTGCCGAAGAGTTCCTGAAAACCACCGGCATCGGTGACACCGTATTCGTCGGCCCGGAGCCCGAGTTCTTCATCTTCGACGAAGTGAAGTTCAAGTCCGACATCTCCGGCTCCATGTTCAAGATCTACTCCGAGCAAGGCTCCTGGATGACCGATCAGGACGTGGAAGGCGGCAACAAGGGCCACCGTCCGGCCGTCAAGGGCGGTTACTTCCCTGTTCCGCCGTGCGACCACGACCACGAAATCCGTACTGCCATGTGTAATGCCATGGAAGAAATGGGCCTGGTCGTCGAAGTGCACCACCACGAAGTGGCCACTGCCGGTCAGAACGAAATCGGCGTGAAGTTCAACACCCTGGTCGCCAAGGCTGACGAAGTTCAGACCCTCAAGTACTGCGTGCACAACGTGGCCGACGCCTATGGCAAGACCGCTACCTTCATGCCGAAGCCGCTGTACGGCGACAACGGTTCGGGCATGCACGTGCACATGTCGATCTCCAAGGACGGCAAGAACACCTTCGCAGGCGAAGGCTATGCCGGTCTATCCGAGACCGCGCTGTACTTCATCGGCGGCATCATCAAGCACGGTAAGGCCCTGAACGGCTTCACCAACCCGTCGACCAACTCCTACAAGCGTCTGGTTCCGGGCTTCGAAGCTCCGGTCATGCTGGCCTACTCGGCTCGCAACCGCAGCGCCTCGATCCGTATTCCGTACGTTTCCAGCCCGAAAGCCCGCCGTATCGAAGCGCGCTTCCCGGACCCGGCTGCCAACCCGTACCTGTGCTTCGCTGCACTGCTGATGGCCGGTCTGGACGGTATCCAGAACAAGATCCACCCGGGCGATGCCGCCGACAAGAACCTGTACGATCTGCCGCCGGAAGAAGGCAAGCTGATCCCGCAGGTCTGCGGCAGCCTGAAAGAAGCCCTGGAAGAGCTGGACAAGGGCCGCGCGTTCCTGACCAAGGGCGGCGTGTTCTCCGACGACTTCATCGATGCCTACATCGAGCTGAAATCGGAAGAAGAAATCAAGGTACGCACCTTCGTGCACCCGCTGGAATACGACCTGTACTACAGCGTCTAAGCCAGTCTGCGCCGCCTCGTGCGGCGCTTTCGAAAGCCCCGCCCGGCTCTGCCTGGCGGGGCTTTTTTATGGGCACGCAGCAACACCATGCCCTGTAGGAGCGAGCTCTGCTCGCGAAGCTCTCCAGGTCGCCAGGTTCGCGAGCAGAGCTCGCTCCTACGGCAGATCCGAGTCCACTTTTTGTAGCCAAACATCACAGCCAAGGCGCCCTGCGCTTGCCAGGAACCGATTGCAGTGCAAGGCTTAGCGCATCACCCGAGGAGGGATCGGCCCATGCGCCCATTACTCGCCTGCCTGTTGCTTACCCTGGCCCTGCCGGTCAGTGCGCAGATTTACAAATACACCGATGCCAACGGCAACACGGTCTTCACCAATCAGCCGCCGGATGGCACGGCCGCCGAGAGCGTCGAACTGCCGCCGACCAACACGGTGGAGATGCAGACGCCCAGCCTGCCAGCGCCCGAAGACGACGCCCCGACGCAGAGCGAAGCGCCCTACGCCGAGCTGAGCCTGACTGGCATTCCGGATGATGAGGCCATGCGCGCCAACAACGGTACCTTCATCGTCGGCGTGAACATTCAGCCGCGCCTGCAACCCGGTCACCGCCTGCGCCTGATCCTCGATGGCGAACCCTATGGTCAGGCCAGCAACGTGCCGAGCCTGCAATTGACCAACCTGGACCGCGGCGAGCACGCACTGGCCGTGGCCGTGATGGATGGCGAGCGCATCGTCCAGCAGAGCGCCACCGAAACCTTTACCGTGCAGCGCATCAGCCTGAACAGTCCGGCGCGCCAGACACCACCACCGCCTCCCCGTCCAACACCGAAGCCTGTCAATTGACCATACGATTTCCGCTCATCCTGCTTGCGCTCGTCGCGCCGTTCGCGTTTGGCCAGGTCTACACCTACATCGACGCCGAAGGTAACCGCGTATTCACCGACAAGCCGCGCAGCAGCAATGCCGAGCGTGTGATGCTCGCGCCCTCCAACAGCGTGGAGTTGAGCCAGCCCACGCCCACGGTGCGCGCGACCCCGCCCGCCGTCACCAAGCCGACCGTGCACTATCAATTGCTGCGCATCCTCCTGCCGGAGCCGGACGCCTCGATCCACAACGGCTCTGGGGACATGATCGTCACCCTCAATAGCGAGCCGGGCCTGCTGCCCGGCCATAGTTACCGCCTGCTGCTGAACGGCGAGCCACAGGGCGAAATCAGCCGCAGCCCGGTGTTTTCCCTGCGGCATGTCGACCGCGGCACGCACCAACTGGTGGCAGAGATCATCGACTCTGCTGGCCTCATCGTCGAGCGCACGCCGGCGCAGCCCTTCCACATGCACCGCATGAGCCTGGCGCAGAAGCGCAAGGTCAACCCGTGCAAGAAGGATGAATACGGCGTACGGCCCGAATGCCCGCTGAAAGACAAACCCAAGGAAGAAGTCAGCATCCTTCCTTTCCTCTGAAAGCAGATTGCACCTTAATGGTGCAATCTGGCGCACCACCTCCTAAGCTCTCCCTGTTTTGGGTCGCTTTTCGCTACCCAACTGCGCCGCTACGCCCCCAAAACCTGCCAGACCACACACATCATGCGTCTTTTCGGGGCCTTGGTTTGCTTCTTGCATTTTCCTGCCCATCGCCGGAACGCACTGCCTATGACCATCAACGACGCGCTGCACCGACTGCTACTCGACAACCTGACCACCGCCACCCTGCTGCTCGACAGCCAACTGTGCCTTGAGTACATGAACCCGGCGGCGGAAATGCTCCTGGCCGTCAGCGGCCAGCGCAGCCATGGTCAGTTCATCAGTGACCTGTTCACCGAATCGCCCGAGGCGCTTTCGTCGCTGCGCCAAGCGGTGGAGCAGGCGCATCCGTTCAACAAGCGTGAAGCCGTGCTGACCTCGGTCACCGGCCAGACGCTGACCGTGGACTATGCGGTGACGCCACTGTTCAGCAAGGGCGAAACCCTGCTGCTGCTGGAGGTGCATCCGCGCGATCGCTTGCTGCGCATCACCAAGGAAGAGGCGCAGCTGTCCAAGCAGGAGACCACCAAACTGCTGGTGCGCGGCCTGGCCCACGAGATCAAGAACCCGCTCGGCGGCATCCGCGGCGCCGCGCAACTGCTCTCGCGCGAGCTGCCCAACGAAGACCTCAAGGACTACACCAACGTCATCATCGAAGAGGCCGACCGCCTGCGCAATCTGGTCGACCGCATGCTCGGCTCGAACAAGCTGCCGTCGCTGGCGATGACCAACGTGCACGAGGTGCTCGAGCGCGTCGCCAACCTGATCGAGGCGGAAAGCCAGGGCGGCATCACCCTGGTGCGCGATTACGACCCGAGCATTCCGGACCTGATGATCGACCGCGAGCAGATGATCCAGGCCGTGCTCAACATCGTGCGCAACGCCATGCAGGCCATCGCCGGGCAGAAGCACGACATGGGCCTGGGCCGCATCAGCCTGCGCACCCGCACCCTGCGCCAGTTCACCATCGGCCACACACGCCACCGCCTGGTGGTCAAGGTCGAGATCATCGACAACGGCCCCGGCATCCCGGCCGAACTGCAGGAAACCATCTTCTATCCCATGGTCAGCGGGCGTGCCGACGGCACCGGCCTGGGCCTGGCCATTACCCAGAACATCATCAGTCAGCACCAAGGTCTGATCGAGTGCGAGAGCCACCCTGGCCACACCGTATTCTCGATCTTCCTGCCGCTGGAACAAGGAGCGCCCACGCCATGAGCCGCAGTGAAACCGTCTGGATTGTCGACGACGATCGTTCCATCCGCTGGGTCCTGGAAAAGGCCCTGCAGCAGGAAGGCATGACCACTCAGAGTTTCGACAGTGCCGACGGTGTACTCGCCCGCCTGACCCGCCAGCAGCCGGACGTGATCATCTCCGATATTCGTATGCCCGGCGCCAGCGGCCTCGACCTGCTGGCACGGATCCGCGAGCTGTATCCGCGCCTGCCGGTCATCATCATGACCGCGCATTCGGACCTGGACAGCGCGGTGGCCAGCTACCAGGGCGGCGCGTTCGAGTACCTGCCCAAGCCGTTCGACGTCGACGAGGCGGTCTCGCTGGTCAAGCGCGCCTTTCAGCATGCGCAGGAACAGCAGAGCCTGGCCGCCCCCGCCGCGCAGGCACGCACCCCGGAAATCATCGGCGAGGCGCCGGCGATGCAGGAGGTGTTCCGCGCCATCGGCCGCCTGTCCCACTCCAATATCACCGTGCTGATCAATGGCGAATCCGGTACCGGCAAGGAGCTGGTGGCACACGCCCTGCATCGCCACAGTCCGCGTGCGGCGGCGCCCTTCATTGCCCTGAACATGGCGGCCATTCCCAAGGACCTGATGGAGTCCGAGCTGTTCGGCCACGAGAAAGGAGCCTTCACCGGCGCGGCCAACCAGCGTCGCGGGCGCTTCGAGCAGGCCGACGGCGGCACCCTGTTTCTCGACGAGATCGGCGACATGCCGGCCGACACCCAGACCCGCCTGCTGCGCGTGCTGGCCGATGGCGAGTTCTACCGTGTCGGCGGCCACACCCCGGTGAAGGTGGACGTGCGCATCATCGCCGCCACCCACCAGAACCTGGAAACCCTGGTGCAAGCCGGCAAATTCCGTGAAGACCTGTTCCACCGCCTCAACGTCATCCGCATCCACATTCCGCGCCTGGCCGACCGCCGCGAGGACATCCCGACCCTGGCCCACCATTTCCTTGCCCGCGCGGCACAGGAGCTGGCGGTGGAGCCGAAGCTGCTCAAGAGCGAAACCGAGGATTACCTCAAGCACCTGCCCTGGCCGGGCAACGTGCGCCAGCTGGAGAACACCTGCCGCTGGATCACCGTCATGGCCTCGGGTCGTGAAGTGCATGTCGACGACCTGCCGCCGGAGTTGCTGACTCAGCCGCAGGACGCCGCCCCGGTAACCAACTGGGAGCAGGCCTTGCGCCTATGGGCCGATCAGGCCCTGGCACGCGGCCAGTCCAGCCTGCTCGACACCGCCGTGCCCGCTTTCGAACGTATCATGATCGAGACCGCGCTCAAGCACACTGCCGGCCGCCGCCGCGACGCCGCGCTGCTGCTAGGCTGGGGTCGCAACACCCTGACGCGCAAGATCAAGGAACTGGGCATGAAAGTCGACGGCGCGGACGACGACGACAGCGACGACTGATCCTGCCGGCAGCAATGAAAAGGGCATCCCGCGGGATGCCCTTTTCATTCCCCGGATTGCAACCGGGCTACGACGCTTGTCTCCCCTCTCCCGCTTGCGGGGCTTGAGCGGAAACAGCGAAGCATCGCTTCGCCCGCTCAAGCGCCCTGAGCTCTGCGAGGGGCCGGGGCGCATAGCGGGGGCC